>LFSM01000075.1:75878-145379 GCA_001512745.1 Clostridiales bacterium DTU032 | reverse complement strand
GCAGGTGACCCGACCTATGCAGGTCCATTGACTGGAGTCTCGTTGGGACTCTGTGTATACCATGTATGCGAAGAAGCAGTTAAGGAAGAGTTTGATCCTGACATCTACGACGAGCAAGTCGGTATGATGGAAATGGTATTAGATCTCGATGATATCGCAGAAGAAATGGAAGCGATCAGAGAGGAATATACCAAATTCTGCTAAGTGCGCACATGAGATAAAAAGACGCCTCGGACAAGCTCCCCAACAGGTAGTGAAACCGAGGCTTTCTTTTTAAAAAAAATAACTGCAGCTAGCGAGCATTGTTCTTGCTTTTGAGCAGCTTAATTATTATAGAATTAACCGGACAGCCGGATTCAATAAACATGGAACTTTAATTTACGAAAGGTGGAACTATCAAAATGAATAGTGTAATACGAGGCACGGGATATCCCATGGTTCACGTACCGGATATGGTCCTGCAAAATGGCACAACACAGACAACAGAGCGTATTGTTAACCCTGAATCTGAATATCTGAAAAATCTGGGGGATCATATACGCAGCTATGAGCAGGTTTGTGCCTATTATCCAAACCAGGTCTATATCGGAAACTATGCTCCTGAAATCCTGGATGAAGTAGAGTTTCCCTGGTATGACAAGACCAGCCCTGTCAGTGACAGATACGGTAAATTTGGCGAGATTATGCCCCAGGAAGAATTTTATCTTCTGATGCAGGCCGCTGATGAGTTCGAACTGGTATTTCTTGAAAAAGGCTTTGTGGCAAAGATGAAGCCGGAACTGGCCAAAGATGAAATTATTACGGAATTGATCCTTGACCGTATTGAAGAAGGCATCGAAATCGGGCAGATTGAAAAATTAATCAGTGAAAAAGCCGAGCCACTATACTCGAAGGGTAAGCTGGTTGGCTGTGTCAAAAATGCCCATGCCATCGATGAAAACCTCTCAGCTCATGTCATGCTGGAGAACATTGTCTCCAAAGCTTCCAGTGTCTTGTCTTTACTCTATGCACTTAAAGATGCCGGCATGGATCCGGGTGAAGTAGAATATGTAATCGACTGTTCTGAAGAGGCCTGTGGTGATATGAACCAGCGCGGTGGCGGCAACTTCGCCAAAGCAGCTGCGGAAATTGCCGGACTGGTTAATGCTACCGGTTCTGACACACGTGGTTTCTGTGCCGCACCTTCTCATGCACTGACCATGGCAGCTTCACTGGTTAAAGCCGGCACATTTAAATGTGTTGCCGTTACTGCCGGAGGCAGTACAGCTAAACTGGGAATGAACGGCAAAGACCACGTCAAAAAAAATCTCCCGATCCTGGAAGATGTTTTAGGTGGCTTCGCTACTATACTCTCAGCTAATGATGGTGTAAATCCTGAAATCAATCTCGATATTCAGGGCACCCACACAGTTGGTACCGGCAGCTCGCCCCAGAACGTAATCGGTTCTCTGGTTGTTGATCCACTTGATAGAGCAGGAATGAAAGTCAGTGATATCGACAAGTTTTCACCGGAAATGCAGAATCCAGACATCACCAAGCCGGCAGGTGCCGGCGATGTACCGCAGTCAAACATGAAGATGATCGGTGCACTGGCAGTTAAGCGTGGAGATCTGGATCGCAAAGAGATGAATGACTTTGTTGCTAAGCATGGTGTTGTCGGATTTGCACCGACACAGGGTCACATTCCTTCAGGTGTACCCTATCTCGGTCATGCCAGGCAGAGAATTCTTAGCGGCAAGATGAACAAGGTCATGATCATTGGTAAAGGCTCACTCTTTCTGGGACGTTTAACCAATCTCTTCGACGGTATTTCTTTCGTCGTTCAGGCTAACCAAGGTGCTGAAGAGGAAGCAGCTGTATCACGTGACGAGATCCGCAGCCTGATTGCTGAATCTTTGCGTGACTTCGCTTCCAGTCTGCTGGAAAGCAGGTAATCCTATGACAGATATTAAAAGAGAAATTGCCAGTGTCTTTGAGGAAATAGCACAGGGTATTGAAAGCGGTTCTTTTGCTAAAAGTGTGAGAATCGCAGTGCCCGGTGTTGGCTCAGAACATGGTGAGAACAATGTTCTGGCAGCCTGTTTAGAAGCCGCCCGTGATGGTATCGAAGTCATCTATATCGGAACTCTCGAGGCTGAAGGTATTGAAACTGTCTATGCAGACTGTGCTGATGACTGCCTCAAGGAAATGGAAAAATTACTTAATGAAGGCAAAGCGGATGCTGCAGTTGCCATGCACTATCCTTTCCCGATCGGAGTGGCAACAATCGGCCGGGTTGTAGCTCCTGCTACAGGCCAGAGCTACTTTCTGGCAACAACTACAGGAACTGCTGCTACTGACCGCGTTGAAGCGATGGTAAAAGGCGCAATCGCAGGTATTGCGACCGCCAAGGCCTATGGCATTGAAAATCCGGGAGTAGGTATCCTTAATCTGGATGGTGCCCGTCAGACCGAGATGGTACTGAAAAAACTCAGTGAGAATGGCTATCCTATAGCAGCTGCACGTTCCAAACGTGCTGATGGCGGTGCCGTCATGCGGGGCAACGATGTTTTGCTCGGTTCGCAAGACGTGCTGGTAACAGATTCACTTACCGGCAATGTTCTGGTAAAAATGTTGTCTGCACATTCTTCAGGCGGAAGCTATGAGACTGTGGGTGAAGGCTATGGTCCTGGTGTTGGCGAAGCTATGAATGGAATCGTGCTGATTATTTCTCGCGCATCCGGTTCCAGCTTGATCGCCGGAGCAATCCGTTATGCTGCAGCTATGGCTAAAGGTGATCTGGTCAACGTTTATAAGAGGGAAATGGAGCTGGCCAGAAAAGCCGGCCTGAACGAAATCCTTGAAGAACGCCGGTCCAAATCAGCCAAACAGGAGGCTGATGAAGAAGTAGCAGCTCCGCCGGCTGAAGTTGTTACCTTTGAGATCAGTGGCATTGAAGTTCTGGATCTGGATGATGCTGTCAATGTCCTCTGGCGTGAAAAAATTTACGCCAAAAGCGGAATGGGTTGTACCGGACCGGTTGTAATGGTTTCGGAAGCTAATTCTGAAAAAGCGCTTGAGATCCTGCGGAAGGCGGGGTATGTAAGCGAAGATTAGTGTTTTCACTATTGGAGGCGAAGTCTTTTTCTGAAAAGAGACTTCGCCATCTTTGCGTTTATTATGCTTGAATTTAAAAAACTAACACTCGATACTATTCCGGTAATAGCCCCATATCTGGCCTTGCATCCTCAGAGACTCTGCGATTGGACCATTGGCGGTACCTACATCTGGAGGGATGCCTTTAAGTATGAGTATGCCTTTGCTGCGGGAAATCTTATTTTTCGTATGCGCATATTTGATGATGAATGTGCATTTACAGTACCGCTGGGCGGTGATCAGATAGAGGGCATGCGGCTGATTGACGAATTCTGTGCTTCCTGCCAGCACAAGGGGAAATTGCAGTATGCCATCGCAGGCGAAGCGGATTTGCCTGTCTTGCAAAGCCATTATGCCGGGATGGACATTTGTGAAGAGAGAGATTACTTTGATTATCTCTATGAAGCAAAAGAACTTTTGGAGCTCAAGGGAAAAGCACACCGCTCTACCAGAAACAATATCAGTCGTTTCAAGAGGCTTTTTCCCCATAATAGTTTTCGTATCATTGATGAAGAGATAACTCCGGATTTACATGTCTTTTTGGATCGCTTTGTCGAGAATGATACCGAAGCGGATGATACTACTCTGGAAGAGGCAGACAAAATCCACGAAGTCATGGACAACATGGAACTTTATCGTGCTTTTGGTGCCGCTCTGTACGCTGAAGATGAGGTGATAGCCGGATTCTCTTTAGGAGAATATGATGGTGATACACTTTACGTACATGTTGAGAAGGCAAACACTAACTATCGTGGCGCTTACCAGCATTTAATGACCAGTTTTGTGCGAGAATTCACCAATGAAAACGTAACCTACGTCAACAGGGAAGATGATGCTGGAGATCTGGGCTTGCGCAAGTCGAAGCTCTCTTACAATCCTGTATGGCTGGTTAAAAAATATACTGTAAAAAACCTAGTTGCCAAGTAAAACCCTGGCATCGCCGCTAAGCTTAGTAAGTTTTATGCGGTCAAAGTATTCCAGAATTGCAATGGCAAACTTTCGGCTAGTTCCGATTTCATCGCGAAAGTCGGCGAGTGTGACAGATCCGCGCTCGCCGATATCTTTTTTCACCTGTTCAAGAGCTTTTTCTACGGTTTCGTGGTGCATCAGGATCTGATCTGTCAGGCGAATAAGAATGCCGTCATTTACCATCCGGGAGAGAATTTGATCAAGCTTATCCTTTTTGCTGTATTCAGCTATCAGTTCATCTGTTGCGCTGGGAGAGAAGGCTTCAGCTTCAAAACGTGCGCTGAGTTCATCGATCAGCTCCTGGTCGTGAGGGGACAAATTGGCGGAATGACTTCTTAAGGCAATATCGCCGGCTCTGTCTTCGATATATCCCAGTTTTACCAATTCATCGATAACACGGTCGGAAAGCTGGATGGGAATCCTTGCCAGGAGACGGGTGCGAAGTGATTCGCGCTTCATGCCCTGTTCCAGCGGCAAGTCCTGGTGGAATTTTTGCAGGATTTCATCACATTTAGCTGCCAGAACTTCCATAGCGGAAATATGCAGTGCTGTTTGATCGTTCAACTGTAAGGCACGTCCCTTTTCAATTAATTCCTGCAGATACTTCCTGCCATCAGCTGAATTAAGTCCGGCACGGTAGTAAATTTCGTCCAGAGCTTTAAAGCGCAGGCCACTGCTTTTCAGTGCCAGATCCAGTCTCGCCGCAGCATCGCTGCTTAGCAAGATTTCGAAGTCATCCAGGTCTTCATAGCGCTTCCTTTTGTTTGCAATCGGATCAAGGACGATACCGCCGCCTATAGTTTCTACAGGAGAATAAAAGCGGACGACAAAATGATCACCCTGTTTAATATATGTTTGCTCTTCCAGGCGCAACTGAGCTGGAGCGCTGTCGCCCTTTTCCAATAAATCCCGGTCAAGCAAGATCACCCGGGCCAGTAATTCTCTGGAAGCGTGATATAAGTGCACACGCATGCCATTTTCGATCTGGAAGCGGCTGTGCCTTAAAGATCTCAGGTCGACGTCCAGCATATAAGTAGGGTAGAGCGACCCGGTCTCAGCCAGGATATCTCCGCGCTCTACTTGATCTTTTTTTGTGCCGGAGAGGTTAAGCGCAACTCTTTGACCGGCTTCCGCAGCGTCGACAGCTTCGTCGTGGACCTGGACAGAACGAATACGCACTGTTTCTTCCTGAGGGTAAAGTTCAACATCATCGCCGGTGGAAAGTTTTCCTTCGATTAGAGTTCCTGTGACTACGGTGCCTATGCCGCTCAGAGTGAATACGCGGTCTATCGGCAGCCGGAAAGCTACGGAAAGCTTCTTGTCATCGGCATCATTGACTGCTTCAATTAGGGCCTCCCGCAGCTCTTTTATCCCTCTGCCGGTATTGGAAGAGACACGGAAAAACGGAGCATCTTCTAGAAAGCTGCCGGCAATATGCTCACGTAAATCTTCTTCTGCCAGCTCCAGCCATTCTTCATCAACCAGGTCTATCTTCGTCAGAGCAATCACGCCCTGCTTAATACCTAAAAGCTGTAAAATTCCCAGATGTTCCAAGGTTTGTGGCATGACACCTTCATCTGCTGCTACAACCAGGAGGGCAATATCGATGCCGCCGGCGCCTGCCAGCATATTGCTGACAAAGCGTTCGTGTCCGGGGACATCGATGATACCGGCACGTCTGCCGTCAGGCAGATCTAGATAGGCAAAACCCAGCTCGATGGTTATGCCGCGTGCTTTTTCTTCGCTCAGCCGGTCAGTTTCGATATGTGTCAGAGCATTAATTAATGAACTTTTGCCGTGATCTACGTGACCGGCTGTACCAATGATTACGTTACTGCTCATAGCTGATCCTTTTCCAATACTGAAATGAGAATAGCGCTCAATTCACTATCTTCTTCGGCTTTTATAGTGCGCAGATCAAAGTGCAGGCGATCACGTACTATTCTGGAAATAACCGGGGGGTCCGCCTGATGAAGGCTGACATCAAGTGCTTGTGCTGACTGGCCGATGGCCGGTGTCACGACGATATTGCAGGAGTCAAGTTTGACACCCGGTGAAGATCCCCCTCCCAGGACAGCATCACTATCTTCAAGCACAGCCTTGATTCCGTGGGCCTGAAGGGTCTCCAGCAGATGCAGACTGCGCTCTTTCAACTGATCAGAATCCATCAGCGTCATCTGCAGAAGGGGAATGTTTTCTCTGGCCTTGTCAGGGTCAGAGTAGAGCAGGAGGGTGGCTTCCAAAGCAGCAAGGGTCATCTTATCGATGCGCAGGGGGCGCAGCAGGGGGTGGTGCTTTATTTGGGCGATCAGATCTGCACGGCCCAGAATGAAGCCTGCCTGAGGACCGCCGAAAAGTTTATCACCGGAGAAAAGAATAAGGTCAGCCCCGGCGTCAATAGCTTCCTTGATTGTGGGCTCTTCCGGCAATACGCCGGCCAGGCTGTCAGAGAAAGACCCGCTGCCTAAATCGTAAATGAGCGGCAGTCCTGATTCATCAGCCAAAGGACGCAAATCGCCGATAGATACTTCTGAGGTAAAGCCTTGCATTAGAAAATTGCTGCGGTGTATTTTGAGCAGGGCGCCGCTGTCTTCATTAATTGCCTTGCGATAATCATGAAGATGGGTTTTATTGGTTGTGCCGACTTCTACAAGCCTGGCCCCGCTTTCACTCATTATTTCCGGGACGCGGAAAGAACCGCCTATTTCTACCAGCTCACCGCGGGATACGATAACTTCTTTACCACGTGCCAGAGCAGCCAAGGTAAGCATAACGGCTGCCGCGTTATTATTAACTACCACAGCGGCTTCCACGCCGAAGATCTCCTGCATCCTTTCTTCGATGTTGCTGGTGCGGTAGCCACGTTTACCCAGATCAAGATTATATTCGAGATTGCTGTATGAGGAGGCAATTTCACAGACGGCATCAACTGCAGCTTTGGCCAGAGGGGCTCGTCCCAGATTCGTGTGCAGAATAGTACCGGTGGCATTTAAAACCCGCTTAAGTTTTGGGCTTTGTGTTTTTACAACATGGGCCCTGACTGCTGACACTAAAGAGTCAAGGGTCTCAGGAGCAGACCCCTTCAAGAGTCTTTGACGGAGGTCGTCAATGCAGACGCGGCAAGCCTCGACCAGGGGAGTGCGTCCGTAACGGAGTTTTATGTCCCGTAATTCTTCTAATTCAATGAACTCGTCCAGCTGAGGTAAGTCACGTGGGGTATTAATTATCGTCATATAAACTCCTCTGTAGTTAAGCATGGCTGAAAATTTCTTGTTTACATTGTATCAAATACTTACTGATATTCCGCTGAAATCGCGAATAATAAGAAAAAACCGAAAGAAGCCGGGCTTGAGAAGAATGCTGGCTAGACTACTCGTTGTGATAAATTAAAGTGAAAATATCATCTTCAACAAGATAAATCGCCTCGGTATCTTCGTCTGCCATGGTCTCGGGATTAAATTCCAGAGAAAAACTGACTGCTGTCCCGCAGGAAACGCTAATTTTTCTCGGAGCAGCAATTAACTTGACGGATTCATCGCCAAGCTTTTCTAAGCGCCTGTTAAAGCTGAAAGCTCCAAAATGTGTGTAAAAAGTTGCTATATATTTCATAAGATTAATTGTGGGCAGGATGACAGAACTTGTCAACCTGCCCAGCCGTGTGTCAGGACTATCTTATTTCTCGAAAGTGATAGTGTATTCACCATCAGCTTCGTAAACTTTGATAGTCTGTTTATTCTGATTTGCAAAACGTTTAATATTTTCCAGTGGCGTCGTATCATCTACGAGCACTGCAAAGGGATATTCGCCCGCATCCATAGCTTTCTTTGCTAAAAACACAGGTTCAGGACAAGATAGTCCACGTGCATCAACTGTTTTCATATATAAATCCTTTCCTTGTGCCTACCAAAGACCTTATATTTTATGTTCTTATGCGTTTGCGCTTTTTCTGCTGTAGGCAAAACCGATTATCAGCATAACAAGCAATGACACAATGGTGGCAATTCTTCCGCCTGGGGTTGAACCTGCAGCACTTGAAGCCAGCGAGAAGTTATGTGAGAAGGCTGCGCCGACCAGAAAACCGAACAAGGTAATGGTGGAATCAATATTGCCCGTTCCGCTAAGGACCAGCTGACGCATGGGGCAGCCACCCAGCAGGACGGAACCGAATCCGACACCTACCATAGGCAGCAAGTTCCAGAGCCACTCGGTATGAGCAATCGGCTGATCGGCAAAGCTGAGGGTGAATTTTCCGGCGGCAAGGTTAAAGATCAGGGCTGCAACAAAAATTGCCAGACCGCCCCAGAAAAGATGGGGGTCCTTCAGCATGATCAAGTCGCGGAATCCGCCCATCTGGCAGATACGTGAACGCTGAGCAATGACACCGATTACCAGTGCGAGCAAAAATGCGATCCAAATCGGGGCCTGCATAGATCCGGGTCCCTCGGCGGAGACTGCCAGTAAAACACCACCTGCTATCAGGGCAATCAGTAAAACCACCTGGATTGCAGGCATGGTAAGGCCTTCCAAAACATTTTTCTTGTAGGTACGGCCAAGTGAGTAACCCTTTTTAAGGAATTGCACTCCGACAAATACGCCAACAATAAATCCGATCAAGCCAACCCAGGCATTAAGGTCACCTGCAGCCATCCGCAGAACCATACGCAAGGGGCAGCCCAGGAAAACCAGAGCTGAAATCATGACAAAAAAACCAAGCATAAAACGGGTCAGAGGGGAAGATCCGCCTCTGGGCTTGAATTCTTTTGTCACAAGAGAAATCAGAAATGCTCCTAGTATCAGGCCGATAATTTCCGGACGGGCATATTGCACAACAGCTGCTGTATGTAATTTAAGCGCACCGGCAGTGTCACGGATAAAACAAGCAATGCAGAAACCCATATTGCCAGGGTTTCCCAGTAGCATCAGGCCAACTCCGGCAGCACCGAGAGCCAAACCGGTTACTACAACCAGAATCAAGTTTTTCTTCTTCATATCGTACTCCTATTATAATTTTGTTAACCAGCAAACGGATCCGGTATTTGAAAATCCAATTTGCCTTGCAGGTTAAGCAAGCATATTATAAAATCAGCTAATTCAAACAGGACTTTATAGGATAAACCGATAAAGACACTCAAGGAGATTCTCAGTGGAGTTTTTAATCAATACCGATCAGGCTAGCACAGCTTCGCCAAAAGCACCGGGTGTGGGGCAAGCTATGATGCGTTTCATTGATGCGGGAGCTTTTAATGCATCGCGGGGGATTTATGCCGGTGCCTTCGACACAGAAGCAATGCTTTTTCGCACACGGGAACAGCTGAGCAATATGTTTGATGCTCCCAGACTGAAGAATGTTACTTTCAGCTCAGGAGTGACTCTTGCTCTAAATGTCCTCTTATATGGAATATTGGAAAAAGGGGATCACGTTATCACGAGTTCAATGGAACACAATGCAGTAATCAGACCACTGACTCAGCTGCGAGACGAAGGCAGGATTGAATTTTCTCTGGCTATGGCTAATAAAGAGGGTCAGCTTGATCCTGAGAAAATTGTTGAACTGATCAGGCCGCAGACAAAATTAGTTATAGTTACTGCGGCTTCAAACGTGGCCGGGACATGCCTGCCCATACAAGATATCGGAAAGATTTGCAGGGAAAAGGGTATTCTCTTTGCCGTAGATAGCGCTCAGGCTGCAGGAACATTCCCTATATCAATGCGTGAGGATAATATAGATGCTTTGGCTATTACCGGCCATAAAGGTTTATTAGGGCCACAAGGTGTGGGTGCTTTGTTATTGTCTGACAGGGCAGCAGAATTGATACACCCCTTGGTCTGCGGAGGAACAGGAAGTTTTTCGCATCTGGAAACCATGCCGGAACCCTTGCCGGATCGTCTGGAGGCCGGAACTTTAGCTCTGCCTGCTATTGCGGGTTTGAGTGTTGCACTGGACTGGATTGAAGAAACAGGTTTATATAATATTCACCAACATAAAGCCGATCTGACCGCGCAATTTTTGCGGCGTTTGAATGAAATGCCTAAGGTCCGGATTTTTGGTATTTCTGATCCTGAAAACAGGGAGGGAAGGGTTGCAGTGGTTTCTGTGCAGCTGGACGGAATGGATCCGTCAGAACTGTCACAGCGCCTGTCTGAAGCTGGAGTGCTGACGCGTGTTGGCCTGCATTGCGCTCCCCGGGCTCACCAGACAATTGCCTCCTATCCCGAGGGCACGGTGCGCTTTTCCTTTGCTTACAATCACAGTCTGTCGGATATTAATAAAGTGGCAGACATTCTGGAATCTATTGCCGAGACAGCTTAGTTACTTCTATCTGACTTCCAGTGGGTGAGTTCTGAACTCCGTCACCTGACCGATGACAGATGCCGTTTCGCCCCGCCTTTCCATCTCGGACAGATATTCAGAAACATCAGCTTCCGGCATAGCCAGGAGAAGGCCGCCTGAAGTTTGGGGGTCAAACATCAGGTCAGTAATTTCCAGTGGAACCGACGGATCAAACTTCACCTTTTCACCAACAAAAGACCTGTTCTTGTAGGCGCCGGCCGGTAAAATTCCTCCTGCAGCCTGGTCCAGTGCTTCAGGAAGAAAAGGTAAATTCTTGCTGTCGAGCAAGATAGTGCAAGCTTTTTCGCTGCCTGCCATTTCAGCAGCATGACCCAAGAGACCAAAGCCTGTCACATCAGTGGCAGCAGAGACATCGGCAAAGCGGGCAGCTTCGGAGCCGTTCTTATTCAGGCGCGCCATGGTATCAATTACCAGACCCTCGGTCTCCTTGCTAACAAGTTCAACTTTCATGGCAGTGGTCAGACAGCCGGTTCCCAATGGCTTAGTGAGCAGCAAAACATCTCCGATGCGTGGCGTATCATTGTGCCAGAGATCATCAGGGTGGGCTAAGCCCATAACAGACATGCCATATTTGGGTTCTTCATCTTCAATTGAATGTCCGCCGGCAATAACCAGGCCTGCTTCCCAGGCCTTATCAGCGCCGCCACGCAGAATTTCGCGTACAACATCCAAAGGCAGGCAGCTGGGAACCATGATCAGGTTTAGTGCGGTGATAGGCCTGGCACCCATCGCGTAGATATCGCTGATTGAATTGGCCGCTGCAATCAGGCCGAACTCATATGGATTATCTACAATTGGCGGGAAAAAATCTACTGTCTGTACGATGGCTAAATCTTCACGCGCCAAATAGACCGAGGCGTCGTCTGATGAGTCATAACCGACGATAAGTTTGTCATCATACACCTTGGGCAGATTATTCAGCAGTTGAGAGAGGACCTCCGGTCCCAGTTTTGAACCTCAGCCACCGGCAGTAGTCATTGATGTCAGTTTAATTTCGTCCATTTGTCGTTCTTTCATTTTTTACTAAAAAATCTACTAAGCGAACTTAGTCGTTATCTTTTGGTCTTGCATCCTTGACAGTATCAACATGTGTAGGAAGATGAGGTAATTCGGGCACTTTCAGATTGATGGAGCGTGGCTTATTAAGAAAATGCCAGGTCTTGCGGGTGCCTCCGTATTCGCCGTCTACCGTCATGGATTTCATGTCATCAAGGAACTCAAACTCACAATCAGAGATAAGTTCTCTGATTATCAGGGGATCACTATTGTTGCTAATCAGATTCTTAAGCATAGGCGCTATCTGCATTATGTTTTCCGGTGTACGAACCATGATAAGTTCGAATTTGCCATCATCAAAACGGGCCCCTTCGATCTCAAGTACTCCGCCGATAGAACTGGAATTGGCAACTGCACCGAAAATTAAGGATTCTTCAGTAACACAGTTATCTCTTGTGATCCTGACTCTCAGGGATTCGATGGTAGAAAGAGATTTAATGCCACCGAGAACATAAGCAAAATAGCCCAGAGATTTTTTCAGGTTATGCGAAGTCGCATATGATGTTTCGCTGAATGCTCCAAAACTGGTCACGTAAGTGAAATGATGCGGCAGTCGATCCGGTTCAGCAGGTGCAACTCCGTCGGGCAGATCCTGCCGAAGAAAAACTTCACTGCCGCTGATAGCACCAATATCAATGGCGAAAGATGGTCCGTATAACATTGTTTCAGCTACTAAGTGAGCTTCAGAGGGGAGATTAAAACTTTTAGCCATATCACAGGTGGTACCTATAGGCAGAAAGGCGAGAAAAGGCCGCTTTTCCAAAAGCATCAAGCCTGAAACTACTTCGGACAGGGTACCATCGCCACCGCAGGCGCAGACAAAATCATAATCAGAACCCTCTGCCGCTGCGATTAAAGTAGCGTCGAAGCTCTGCGCAGTTTCCCGGATGGTTACATCGACTCCAAGCTTCAGCAGCTCCTGCTCCAGTTCCAGCCAGGGTTTAGAAGTAGTGTGTCTCCCGGCAACGGGATTTGCAATCATCAGTACCTTAGTCATGTCCTTCTTTCTATTACTAAAAACCTGCTGTATTTCTTTTTTTTATCAAAGCGGTGAAGAATCTTAGTGCCGGAGTACCGGGTCTGTTGTCAGGTGTTACCAGCCAGAAATGACGTTTCAGATCCGCAGAATCAGCTTTTAGATCAATAACTTCGCCTCTTTCGATGTAGGGTCTTGCTGCCTGCTCCGACAGCAAAGTATAGCCAAGCCCGCCTTTTACGCTATGCAGGGCCATGCTGGTTCCGTTTACTTTGGCAACAGTGTTCAGCTCTTCAGGATCGATATGGTAGGAGTTAAAAAAATTGTAGGATTCCAGCCAGGTGCCTGAGCCTTCTTCACGTCTGATAAAGGGCCAGTTTGCCAAATTATTGCGGTTTACTTTTGCTACGGAGCTGAGATATGGTTCCTGTGGCGGAGCTATCAGGAGCAAAGATTCTTCGGCAATCTTTGTAAAAAGTAAACCTTCATATTCCAGCTTTGTTCCCACGATAGCCAGATCTGCACGCTGTTCGTAAACAGCGGCTGCTGCACCGGTACTGTCCGTTTCGATTATGTTGTAAGAAAGGTCAGGGAAAGTTTCCTGCAATTGAGGTAATGAATCGGGAAGAAAATAAAGAGCAGGTATAGTGGAAACAGCTATCCGTAATGTGTTGTCATTCTTAATAGTATAGGACCGCAGGTCGGCTTCAGCCTCATCCAGGAGAGCAATAATCTGCTTGGCATAAGCATAGAGAAGCTTGCCCGCTTCAGTGGCAGTAGATGATTTAGTGGAACGCATCACTAACTGTACAGATAATTCATCTTCCAGGGAATTGATATGTGCGCTTACAGTAGGTTGAGACAAGGCGAGTTCCTGAGCAGCCTGAGAAAAGCTGCCAGTGTCGATTACTGCCACAAAAGATTTCAGATCACGAAAGGTAAGCATTCTTTCATAATAATACGTCAATTGTTGATTTCGTCAACATATCGATGAATTTCCAGACCAAGTTCCAGGCTGCCACAGGCGACTAACTGATGACTTTACGCTGTGACGTTATGACGATACGATTTCACCCTGAAGCTGGAGAATTTTACTTTATTCCACCACTTCAACTCTGATGGTGTTGGTTGTACCACTGCGGCCACTGGCTGAACCCCCGGCGAGGACAATAGTGTCTCCGCTACTAACTAAGGAAGACAGTTTAGCAACTTCGACAGCTTGCCGAAATACTTCGTCAGTCGAGGAGGCGACAGCTACCAGGTATGGCTTTACGCCCCAGTTCAGATTCAATTGCTGTTGTGAACTTTCACTAACAGTCATTGCTAAAATGGGACATTCAGGCCGGAAGCGAGAAATTAAACGAGCTGTATTCCCGCTATAAGTCATGACGACAATGGCTGCAGACTTTAAATCTTTGGCTGTTGAAGCCGCTGCATGGCTAATTGCATCAGGTACATTATTACACTGGTATATAAGTTCAAAATCCCTATTAGCCCAATAATCGATTTCGTTTTCGATACCCTCTGCAAAACGGGCCATCGTTTCCACGGATCTTACCGGATACTTGCCGACAGCTGTTTCACCTGAGAGCATAAGGCAACTTGTGCCATCCAGGACAGCGTTAGCAATATCAGATACTTCTGCTCGGGTTGGTCTTGGATTTTTAATCATTGAATCCAGCATCTGAGTAGCAATGATAGAAGGTTTTCCGCTCTGATAGCATTGCTTAATCAATCTCTTCTGCACCATAGGCACAGACTCTGGCGGTATTTCAACACCCAGGTCCCCACGGGCCACCATCAGCCCATCTGAAGCTTCAATAATCTCAGCACTATTGTCGATACCTTGCTGGTTTTCAATTTTAGCGATGATCTTGATAGACTGCCCGCCTTCCTTATTCAGTGCTTGTCGTGCCTGCAGGATGTCATCAGCATTGCGGGCAAAGGAAACAGCGATATAGTCAACTTCATTTTGTGCGGCAAATTTAATGTCAGAATAATCTTTTTCATCCAGGGCGGGAAGAGGTGTAGGAGTGTTGGGCAGGTTTACCCCTTTAAAGTCTGAAAGCTCGCCCCCGACTACTACGGTAGTATGTACTACTCTGTCCTCAATAGCGACTACGAGCAGTTCAATCAAACCGTCATCGATCAGAATAGGAGTTCCAGCTTTAACTGCCCGGAAAAAGTCCTTGTAGTTGACGCTCATACGCTTTTCATCGCCAACAAGCTCTTCAGAATGAATATAAAAGTCCTGACCGGTTTGTAAAAAAACCTTAGATCTTACAAAGCTGCCGGTACGGATTTCAGGCCCTTTCAGGTCCAGAAGGATAGCAATTGGCAGGCCACTCTCCTGACGCAGTTTTTTAAGTGAATCTATTATTTCTGCGTGCTCATCTTGTGTACCGTGCGATCGGTTAAGACGCGCTACATCCATTCCAGCCAGGGCTAATTGTTTCAATGTTTCCGGACTTGAGGATGCCGGTCCTATAGTGCAGATAATCTTAGTTTTTCTCATAATTTCACTCTTTCTATTTTTGAGTATAGCAGAGCAAGCCGGAAAAAATGTATCCTGGATCATCAGCCTATGTCTGAGATCATACACTGGCATGTATGAGGACAAATTCGACCGGATAGTCAGTTGTTCAGCGATAATGTTATAATTACAATTTATAGATAGTAAATTTACACAGAAAGTGCGTGCTTCAATTTATGAGATGCCCTGATTGCGGACAAGAAAATGAAACCGGCAATACTTCGTGTCGCTTCTGCGGTAAGCAGTTTGAGGACTCATCTGTGCTTGTAACTGATAAAGAAGATGCAGCTAATGATTCTGATTATGCTGTTTATTCAGAGGGGGCACCCAGTAGAGGAAACAAAACAGCTATCATTATCTCTGTAATTATAGTGCTCTTACTTCTGTTTTTTGCTTTCATGATTTATCGCAGATTAACAAGGGATAAAAGGAATTCTTCCAGCATCTTCCATGAGGAGTCTGAGCCTGAACCGCCTCTTCTTCTGCCCAGCTTCAAAACAGATCCAACCCAAGCTTTTACTATTCGCCCAAAAAGCACGACGGACAGTAATGAGAGCGAGGCAACAGACAGAGCAGAAGCATCGTCTGCAACACAAGCCAGCGAAACAGCCAGCGCCATCACAAACGTCGGAACCACTGAGTCCACCACATCATTCTCAATACGTGTCGTTGTCAATACAGATCTGGAAACGGAAACAGTTTTTAGCGAAGCTGGTGACAGTACGGAAACAGGGCAGGACAGTTCTACTGAGTCTTCTGATCAGTCGTCCGAACCTAGTTCGAAAACTGATCAGGCAGCAGCAGTTCATGTGCATATATTTCCCGATCCCTCAAATCATCCCTTAATCAGACTCTACTATGGTGTAGATATTGATAAAAACGATGAAGGTAAAGCTTTGTTTGAATTCAGCCAGCTTGATTTGCGGATTTTTGAACGCTTAAACAAAGATGATGAATGGCAGGAACAGGTCAGTCTTTATAAGAAGAAAAACTCAAACATCTCTTTGCTGGTTAATTTCGGTCAAAGCTTTGAGACAAGCGGATCCATAAAGGTTTCGCTCTTTGAACTATTAGATGCAATGAAACTAAATCATGATTTACCGGAAAAAGAAGATACAGATGCAAATAATGATTCCAAGCCTGGGAAAGATGAGTCCGAAGCAGATTTGCCGGACGGCTGGGATCAGCTTTCTCTCATTAGTTATGGTTCCCAGCTTTTACTTCAGACTGAACTGACTCCCTATTACTATACTGCTCGTGATGCTATCTGGAATGCCAGCCGGACATCTGGAAGCCGTTTGCTTTTGCACGATGCAATATATAAAGCTGTAGAGCTCACAGCCAAATCAGGTCAGGGAACAGTTGTTATTGTTACTGATGGCAGTTACAGAAATAATGAAAAATCTCTGGATGAGGTTTTGGAACTGGCTACTGAGGAGCGAATTCCCGTATACATAATTTATCTAAGAGAAAAAGAAAGCAATGCAACAGCTGATCTGCCAGACAGACACAGCGAAAAAACACTGAGAGAATTTGCTTACAAAACCCGTGGCGATCTCTTTAGTATTGATGCAGCTTCTGAAAAGTGGCAGAGCCAGCTGACAGCTGCACTCTTATTGGCTCTTGACCGGGATGAGCAAGATACTTTTCTGACATATAAATCTACTTTTAAAACAGCTCCCGACACTCAACATTACTTACGTTTGGAATTCACTTTTGAGGAAGAAGATACTGCAGAAGAATTTAAGTTTTTCGCCGATTCTCTGTATAATATTCCGGTCCCGGATGATAAGGACTAAGGAAGAGATCAGATATAAAGGAGCATAGCGACTTGCAAAATACAGGTATGGTAGCACTACAGGACATTATCGATGATTTCGATCTGGAAGTAATTTCTTCCAACAAAAATCTGAGTGAGATTATGATCTCAGTTGCAGATGTTACGCGTCCCGGATTACAACTGGCAGGGTATTTTAAGCATTTTGGACCGGACCGCATACAGATAATCGGTAATATGGAGATCTCCTACTTGAACTCTCTGCCGGAAAAAGATCAGGTTAACCGGCTTAGCCACCTCATGGCAACCGGAATTCCCTGCCTCATATTAAGCCGCCATCACGAAGCGTCCAATGCTATGCTATACACTTCTGAGAAATATGATGTGCCTTTAATCCAGACAAACGATACAACATCTACTTTTTATGCATCACTGGTTAAGTATCTTAATGTAGAACTTGCACCCCGTACATCAATTCATGGTGTTCTGGTAGAAGTGTTCGGTGAAGGTGTTTTGATCACCGGTGACAGCGGAGTCGGCAAATCGGAAACGGCCCTGGAATTGGTTAAAAGAGGGCATCGGCTGATTGCTGATGATCTGGTGGAAGTGCGCCGGGTTTCAGATACAACTTTGGTTGGCCGCGCACCGGAAATAATCAGACATCTGCTGGAAATCAGGGGTCTTGGCATTGTGGATGTAAAAGAACTCTACGGTGTATCTTCAGTCAAACAGCAGGAAAATATCAATGTGATTATTAATCTTGAATTATGGCAGGAAGGTAAATTTTACAGCCGTCTGGGTAATGAAAACGAGACTACTTCACTTCTGGGTATTGACATGCCTTCTCTTACTATTCCAATACGACCCGGCCGTAACTTAGCTATTATAGTTGAGGTGGCTGCAATTAATCACCGTCAAAAGATGATGGGATATAATGCGACTGATGCCCTAACGGACCGGGTTTTTAACACCCATGGATAAGAATGAAGACTGCAGGATCCGGATTTAAGAAATGAGTAGTTAACGATGTTTGATAAAAAAAGAGCTTTTAACAAGCTAAAGAGGATTAAAGACTTAAATATTGCTGAAGATATGTCCATGGCTCCTTTCAGCAATTTTAAATTGGGCGGACCCGCAGATATATATATAAGACCGCAGACAGAAAAAGCTTTTGTAGCTGCAATTCAGTTGATTCGCCAGGAAGACTGGAAGTTGACAGTTTTAGGTCTTGCGACCAATGTTTTGATTTCCGATCTGGGAATCCGTGGTATTGTCTGCCAGCTTTCTCCGGAAATGGCCGGGATTAATATTTTGGATAATGAACTGACGGCTTCAGCCGGAGCCAGACTTTCAGATCTTGCCGCTAAAGGAGCTGCAGCGGGCTTGGCCGGTCTGGCTTTTTCCAGTGGTATTCCGGGCTCGGTTGGCGGTGCTGTCGTTATGAATGCAGGCGCTTATACGGGGAAAATGGCTGATATTGTTCTGCGCAGTCAATACCTGGATGCAGAAGGACAAGTCCGAACACTGGAAGCTACTGAACATAATTTTAACTATCGTGGCAGTTTTTTTAATGATAATACGGATTGCTTTGTGATCAATACGACTTTTAAGCTTCAACCGGCTCCGGCTCAGGATATCTATGATGAAATGTCCGATATTGCACTGCGCCGTTATAAGTCTCAGCCACTCAATTATCCATCGGCCGGCAGTGCCTTCAAGCGGCCTCCCGGTCACTTTGCAGGCAAGTTGATCTCAGATTCCGGTCTTAAAGGCTTTTGGCATGGTCATGCCGGAGTGTCCGGAAAACACGCCGGTTTCATCATACAGGACGGTAAATCTAATGCATCTGAGGTGCTGGAAGTTTTCCATATTGTGCAGAATAAAGTTTATGAAAACTTTGATGTAATGCTCTATCCCGAGGTAAAGTTTATCGGAGACTGGCAGGAGGAATTGCCACAAAGAAACTCGGATTAAGCTCGCAGTATTAGAAATAGATAAGGACAAGTAATGGAAATAGTAATTATTACAGGCTTATCCGGCAGCGGCAAAAGTTCTGCTGCTCATTATTTTGAAGATATGGGATATTTTGTCATTGACAATCTGCCCCCGCAATTAAGCACCGATATTTTTAATGTATTGGCTGACCGTGAACTAATGGATGATGGAGCCGGCAGTGCCAAACTCGTTCTGGTGATGGACATGCGCAATCCCTATTTGATTGAAAAACTCGTTCCCGCACTGGAAGATATGAAAGAGAAGAAGCTGGATGTAAGCGTGCTATATCTTGAGGCGTCGGAGAAAAGCCTGATCAGCCGTTATAAGCAGAGTCGCCGGGACCATCCTCTGTCTGCAGGCAGAAGCCTGATCGAAGCTATTCGTCTGGAACAGGAATTAATGTTGCCGGTCCGGGAACTGGCAACAGAAATTATTGATACATCTGTGCTCAGCTTGGCTGAACTGCGGGACTCACTTTTCCGGATTTTTATGGATAAAACAGATTCAGCTGCCCGGATAACGATATTTTTGCAGTCATTTGGATTCAAATACGGCATCCCCTCCGACTGTGACAATGTAGTGGACGTACGCTTCCTGCCCAATCCCTTCTATATAGATGAATTGAGGCCTTTATCCGGTTTGGATCAGCCAGTTAAGGACTATATTGATCATATGCCTGAGACAGATGAATTTCTTAAATTGCAGAAAAACTTCTATGATTTCGCCCTTCCCCTATATATAAGGGAAGGAAAAGCGCGTTTGCATATCGGAGTAGGCTGTACTGGCGGCCGGCATAGAAGCGTGCACCTGGCAGAGCGGCTGGCAGGCCTCCTGACCGGTGACTTAAGCCGTATTGTTATTGATCATCGAGATATTGAGCGTGATTTGAAAGATAGCGGGTCAACGCCAATGCCGTAATGACGTATGTTCCTCAGGATGATGTTATGAGCTTTTCAAGTAAAGTGAGAGATGAACTATTATCTAAGTTATCCGCTAAAGAGTGGACTAAAAGCACTGCCCTGACAGCATTGTCGTCTTTTTCACTGCTTTCGCTAAAAGCTCAGCCAGGCCAGCCTTTTGTTCTGCGGGTATCGCGCAGGGAAACTGCTCGTCTGATTTCTGACTTGGCCAGACATGTGTCGGGACAAGCGCAAGTTGTCAGCAAAGGTAAGCGCGACCAGCAAATAGAGTTGGATCTCAAGGGTCAAGAGTGGGAACTGATTAACTATGATTTTTATGCTTTTGTGAAAACCAGGCCGCAGTCGGACTGGTGGAATATACTAGCACCACTTTTCCTGGCTGCAGGCTCTATGTCAGACCCCTTAAAGCGGATTTATCACCTGGAGATCAGCCCACTTGCAGCTACACGTAATGAGGAGTTGTGCGACATCCTGCTTGCTATGGAACTTCCCTTCCGGCAGACAGGCAGTAACAAGCGCAAAGCTGTCTATCTATCCAGCGGTGATGATATCTCTGATTTCCTTCGTTTGTCAGGAGCACATCTGTCATTGCTGCGTTTTGAGGAAGCCCGTTCTGAATTAGAACTGCTGGGAACAGTTCAGAGACAAGTGAATTTTGATGAAGCTAATATTGAACGGATGACCAAAGCGGTCGGGAGGCAAATGGAAAGTATCGACATTATTGAGCGGAGCCTTGGTCTGGAATCTATACCTCTGCAATTGGCTGAAACAGCGCGGCTTCGCCTGGAGAATCCTGAGCTCAGTCTGGCAGACTTAGGTGAATTAATGACACCGCCAATCGGTAAGTCGGGAGTAAGTCACCGTATGAGACGCTTGCATGCCTTGGCAGATAAGATAATTGAATCGCAAGAGTAACACCGGATATCCTGACGTGCTATAATAATTCTAATTTTCTAAGCTAGCCGGAATACTGTCATATGAATTAAGCTGGTTAAATTGACTGATGAACTGAGGACTGAAAAGTATGAGCGAGGAAAATAAAACAAACGCATCACATATTATTCAGAATCCCGAGATTATAGAGTGTAAGTACTCAATTTTCCGGCATGGCTATGTTCATGCTTTTATCAATCTGGAGAGGCGAATTTTCTATTGGCAGGATAGTAATCAATGGAATAAAAATTATGTGCGGTCGCTCAATGAGGAGAAAACTGCAAAGGCACGGGAAATCCTTAAAAAAATGCCTTATCAGCCGATGCTAAGTCAGGATGAGGTTGAGAATCAGGTATCAGAAAACTGCCCCTTTTATTGGAAAATAACAATACGGGGAAAAGAGCGGGCAAATATCTATGAAGGCAATGACCCCAGTGACGGATTCTTAAGAAAATTTATGGCTCTAATTGAAGAGACAAGTGATCTTACCTTGTTCTGGTGATGAGATGGATTATTTAGAAGGTTCTCTAATAGGTCCGATCTGGAGCGATACAGAGTATAAAAAAAGGAGACATTTGGGTGCTCACATAATTTTGTCTGTATTAATGCTGCTATTTTTTGTCTTATCATATCTGCGTCCGCAATGGACGGATCGCTTCATTTTTGTTCCATATCCAGGATCTTTAGTATTTCTGATTATTCTTGTTCTTCTAACCCCTCTCTTGTCCAGTTTTTATTACCGTCTGCCACTTGCGATCAGACCCTTACTGTTAATACTCTATATGTTTAAATATATTCTTCTCTTTTATATCTTGCTGCATTTCTTTTTGCCGCTGGTGCCGGAGCAGATAGACGATGCATCTGTTCTTGTTTTAGAGCGGATGGATAATCACATTTCCGCATCCATTGGCTTTTTTGAATTTGCAGGCAGCTTGTTCGGTATGATTCTGGGAATTGTTGCAGGTGGTTTGTGGGTTGTACTGGAGATGCTCCTTATCGTGGCTCTCCTCCTGACTGTACCCTTGCTTTCCTTTGGTCTGATAAGGGGAATACAGTATCTGCTCGATTTCACATATAAAAAATATGTTTTCCAGCCTATTATCGACGGAAAAAAACGGAAAAGGAGAGCTCCCGGTATCCGCCAAAGTCCAATAGAAGACCTGGATAGCCATACACGCACCCGCATTCCCGTTCAGTTTCCCAGAGAGAATGACAGGGACAGCGATGATTCAGCTCAATAATCTCTCAATAAGAATTTTGCCGAAAATAATCCAAACTCTTGTCACAATAGTGGTGTATTATTCTTGAGAATTAATTAGTATTAGTTTTATCTTGGAGGTAAGAGCTAAATGAACATGCAAACGCCGAATTATGATTCTGGATCTTCGAATAAATCCTCCTATGATCCTTACAGCAACAGTTACCGCAATCAGGAGCCGCCAAAAAGACGTGGACCTGCAGTTATTGCTATCATCGCTACTGTTTTAGTAGTTGCCATCCTTTTCACAGGCTTGAATTTACTCTTGTATAGATTTGTTAACAAAACATATCTTGATGGGAACTCAAATGGGGACAGCAATCCAAGTCAGAGACCACCAGCTATCCAGAATACAGAGCCTAATAGTGGGACTGACAGCGAAAACCCTCCTCCTTTACAAACTGAAAAGCCTGATCAAACTGAAAGCGGTGTTGTAAATCCTAATTTTTCACTGGAAGAGTTTGCTCCTCCTTTGCCACAAGAAGGCAAGAAACTCCTGACTATTCCTGAGCTGTCAGAGAAAAACAGTCCTGCGACCGTCGCTATCTATACAAATATTACGACTCAGGGCGGATTTGGTGTTGTACAGGAGAGCACCGTCTCAGGCTCAGGTTTTATTATTACTGAAGATGGCTATGTCATAACCAACGCACATGTTATTGAGGACCACACAGCTGTTTATGTTTATCTGGACAATAACTCGCGCTATGAAGCAGCTGTTGTCGGCAGTGATGAATACGCAGATATAGCTGTTTTAAAAATAGAGGGAAAAGGTGTCAGTTTTCCTACGGTTTCTTTTGGGGATTCAGATCAGGTTCAGGTGGGTGAACTGGCTGTCGCTATAGGTAACCCTACGGGCCAGCTTCGCGGGACAGTTACCCAGGGCATCATTTCTGCAGTAAAACGAGAATTGACCGGGAGCACTCCTTTGCGGCTGATTCAAACAGATGCTGCTTTGAATCCGGGAAATTCCGGAGGCCCGCTCTTTAACGCTTACGGTGAAGTGATCGGGATCAATCAGTTGAAGATTTTAGATGACGGATCCGGTCAGCCAACCATTCAGGGCATAAGTTTTGCGATACCTTCAAATGCTGCCATACCGATTATTGAAAGTTTAATCCGGACAGGAAAGCATGAGTGGCCAATGTTGGGTATTACTGTAATCGCACTGGAAGAATTTGATGCTCAGGAGAAAGACTTGCGTTATCCCGGAGTGCTTATTGTTACTGTGGAAAAAGGAAGTGCTGCTTCTTTGGCCGGTTTGAAGTCCGGTGATGTGGTTTTTGAGGCTGAAGGTCAGCCTGTAGCAAGTACCGGTGAGTTGAACGACATCAAGAACACGCTTGATGTCGGTGATTCCATGACCGTGAAATTTGAAAGAAATGGTGAGGAGATGGAGGCGACTGTGATCCTGCAAGGACGCTAGAAAGAGGAGACGATGAAAGAAAAAGAACACGTTAAGCTGGAATTCGGCAATGAGTTTGATGGTGTTTTAACAGCTGAAAACGGAACAGTAGCTATAGGTGGAAAAGAAGGTCAGTTAAGGCCCTACAACTTGCTTCTGGGAGCCTTGCTATCCTGTCTTTATGCCACGTTTTTAGACATTGTGAAAAAGATGAAACTTGAATTTGACAGCTGTGAAATGACAGCTGATGGAGTTAAGCGTGAGGAAACCCCTGCTACTCTGGAGTATGTGAAAGTAACTATGGTCATCTCCGGTGCTGCTGAAGAGCAAAGTGATCGTTTCAGGCGTGCAACGGGTCTGGCAACAAAATACTGTTCTGTGTACAAGACCATTAGTTGTGTCAGTGAGATGGAGCTGGAAGTTCAGTTCAAATAAATCCTGATGAGCGGTTAGTCATCAGCTTGATTACATCACTCAGGGGGAGACCTAATGAGACGAAAAGGGTCAATTAAGGAGCTTATCTCACAGCTGATTATTTTGGTTATTTTTGCTGTATTTCTGTATCTTATTAACAGCGAATTAACAGGCCGGCCTGAATTGAGCAGCATCAATTGGTTGCGCAATATTTTCTATATAGGCCTGGCAATATTTGCAATTCTGTTTTTGCTCTTTTTTTATCAGGTTTTTAGCAATCATGCTCTCGAACGTTATGACCCCGGCAGCCCGGAGAGCCTGCGTCGTTTATCCAAACTGCGCCGATTCATGCTTCCAAGGAAGTATCAGCATTTGCAGGAAAGATGGCCGGAAGCACTCAATGAAATTAAGAGTTTTTTTGTAGGTAAAAATTACAATTTAGGCAACAGCGAGCATTTTGATTTCATTTTCGAACGGGAACGCTCAATTGCAAGTCCCTGGCGGGGACGGCATTATTTCAAGCGCAGCTTCGTTTGCTATCATCCAATGCTGAATGTACTGATAGTGGATCAAAAACTGAAGCAGGCAGAACGCTGGATTGATCACTTTTGGGAAACGGCTGCTTCAGAACAGAATTTTCTCATTTTTCTAACTGATATGGAAAATTTTGACGAAATAAGTTCTGCCGGTGCCGGTGTTGTTAATTTTCTGGGAACAATGAAATATGGCAGTCTCTATCCGGTTTTGATTGATCTGGATGGGGCGCGATTTTTTTTCCCGGTGGATGTCACTATGCTGAAGCGTCGTGACCGCTTGTATTACTATTACTACCGCCGGCAGATCAAAAAGCTGGTCATCGGGGCAGGGAAGAGGTCAGTGGTCAGTCCTGATAATGGTACAGAGGCTGTCTATGCCCCGAATAAGAAGAAGATTGAAAAGGCTGAGAAAAACAAGTTGACATAATTTCTAGTCTTGGTTATGATATCAAAGCTGATACGGGTGATTAGCTCAGCTGGTTAGAGTGCCTGCGTGACATGCAGGAGGCCATAGGTTCAAGTCCCATATCACCCACCAAAAGAAAAACGACAGTAGCAAGGGCCACTGTCGTTTTTTATTGTTCAGCAGACTGTCTGCTTGAGGAGCGGCTATGGACAGACCATAGCTTTATTCGGGATCATCTGCAGCCGCAGGCGCATTGATTTTATCTTCAATCTTTCCCAGAACTTCGGAGGTGAGTTTGAGTGGGTTATCTGTCGCAGAAAGATTCTCTACTATATAGCTGATATGCTCTTTCAACAAATTGAATGTCGAGGCTGAGATCGCATGTTCAACCTCACAGGCATCCTGCTCAGCAGTTTGCGGGTCAACGCCCATGGCCTTGAAAAGTTCAGTCAGAAAGAGATGACGCTCGTAGACTTTGCTGGCGATTTCATGCCCTGTCTCAGTCAGTATGAGCTTTCCATGTTCGCCGATCGTGATATAACCCTCATCTTCCAGAATGTGTACTGCGCGGCTGACACTGGGTTTTGAAAAGCCCATGGCTCTTGCCAGATCGACCGCTTTAACGACCGGCTGGTGACGGCTGAGGATGAATATATTCTCCAGATAATTTTCTAATGACTCGGGAAGATTCATAGATAACCTGCCTTTATATTTTTGACCGCCGGCCTGTAAGCAAAATCTGGTTTTAAGAGCAATTTAGCGGCAAATTCCTTTTCATTATACATGATGATCCGCGATCCGCGGCAGACGGAGACAATTGACAGGCCTGCTTGTGGTAGAATATTGCGGTGAAAAGACACATTTATCATGGAAGGATCAGACAGATGAATATTGCAGCACCAAAGGGAACAAAAGACATTTTGCCGGATGAGATGTCGCGCTGGCATGCAGTCGAAAATTTATTCGCCTCAGTCTGTGAACGCTACGGTTATAAAGAGATAAGAATACCGACTTTTGAGCAGACCGAATTGTTTGCCCGCGGTGTTGGCGGTTCTACTGATATCGTACGTAAAGAAATGTATACATTTGAAGATAAAGCGGGACGCAGCATGACTCTGAGACCTGAGGGCACTGCAGGCATTGCCCGTGCTTATATTGAAAATGGTATGGCTTCTTTGCCGTCACCGGTTAAACTTTATTATGATATGTCTTTTTTCCGTTATGAAAAAATGCAGAAAGGTCGTTATCGCGAATTCTGGCAGCTTGGTTGTGAGATTATCGGCAGCCCCAGCGCTTATGCTGATGCAGAAGTAATTGCTATCCTGGATACCTTTTTCACGGAGTTGGGTTTGGCGGAGCGGCAACTGGAATTAGGAAGTATCGGTTGTCCCCAATGCCGGCCGGATTTTTTGAATGCATTACGTACGCATTTTGAACCCAATCTGGGACAAATGTGCCCTGACTGCAAGGAACGTTTTAAAATCAACCCCTTGCGCATTCTGGATTGTAAAGTGGAGAGCTGCCAGCCTTTCATTGCGGATGCTCCTTCACAGCTGGACTATCTCTGTTCTGATTGTGAAGCACATTTTGCCAAAGCCAAACTGGCTTTGGAAGGGCTGGGTATCTCCTACAATATAAATAGAAGTATGGTGCGCGGGCTAGACTATTACTCCCGTACAGTATTTGAATATGTCTCAACACATGTCGGTACACAGGGATCAATTTGCGGCGGAGGCCGTTACGATGGCCTGATAGAAATTTTGGGAGGCAAGCCTACTCCGGCGGTTGGTTTTGCAATGGGAATTGAACGTCTGCTTCTGGAGGTAGAAGCTCAGGGAATCAAACTGCCTGCAGCTGCGCCGGCAGATCTCTTCATCATCTCTTTTCCTGAAACAGCAGCCTCCGCTATGACCCTGGCTCAAAAATTGATCCGGTCAGGTTTGAATGTACAGACAGATGTGATGGAACGCTCCATGAAGGCCCAGATGAAGCAGGCTGACCGCAGTAACGCAGAATTTCTGGTGGTTTACGGGGCAGAAGAGCTGGCAGCTAAACAGTTTTTGATTAAACGCCTGTCAGATGGGGCAGAGGACACAGTAGCATCAGATGATCTGGCGGAATTTTTACTGAAAGCAAGAGAAAAGTAATAAAGTAATGCACATTAGTGCTGTTAGATAGTAAAATTACTTAATAGTATTTACATATAGGGAGAATTATTGTGAGCGAATCTATGGGAAATTGGCGGCGGGACTGCCGTTGTGGCGAAGTCAATGAAAAACACTTGGGCAAAGAACTGACTCTGATGGGCTGGTGCCATAAACAGCGAGATTTAGGCGGTTTGATTTTTATTACTTTACGTGATATTTCAGGTGAAGTGCAGATAGTTATTGACGACGATTCACCGGCTGAGGCCAGAGAAAAAGCAGCTACTGTCAGAGGGGAATTTGTTATTGCCTGCCGTGGCGTTTTGCGGCGCCGTCAGGATGAAAACCCGGACATGAAGACGGGCGCTTTCGAACTGCATGCCTCTGAGCTGCGCATTTTTTCAAAAGCAAAGACTCCTCCTTTTTACATTGAAGAGAATATCGATGTCAAGGAATCACTACGTCTGGAAAATCGTTACCTCGATTTACGCCGGCCGGACATGCAACGTAAGCTCATGGCCCGCCATCGCATTACAAAGATAGTACGCGACTTCTTTGACAGCCAGGGTTTCCTTGACATTGAAACACCAACCCTGATCAAGAGTACACCGGAAGGTGCACGTGACTATCTGGTTCCGTCACGCATTTATCCTGGTAAGTTTTTCGCCTTACCGCAGTCTCCGCAGATTTTCAAACAGCTGCTGATGCTTGGCGGTTATGACAAATATATGCAGATCGCCCGCTGTTATCGGGATGAAGACTTGCGTGCCGACCGACAGCCCGAATTTACGCAGATTGATATAGAAATGAGCTTCATCGGTGAAGACGATGTAATGGATGTGAATGAGCGCTTCCTGGCATATCTGATGAAAGAGTTTCATGGCTATAATCTGGAATTGCCACTGGAACGAATGAGCTGGCATGAAGCCATGTCACGTTTCGGATCAGATAAACCTGACCTGCGCTTTGGCATGGAGATTCAGGATGCCAGTGATCTGGCTGCGGCGACCGAATTTAAAGTTTTCACATCTGCTCTTGAAGAGGGTGGTATGGTTGCTTATATCGCTGTACCAGGCGGCAATGACATGAGCCGCCGCGAGCTGGATGATCTGAACGCTTACCTGCAAAGCAATACAGCTGCCAAGGGGATGGCCTGGGCTTCACTTGTTGATTGTGAGCTTAAAGGTTCGATCCGGAAGTTCATTGACGAAGATTTCATGAGAAGCTGCCTGCGTCGTGCTGATGAGGATGATACTGCTCAACTGCTTTTCGTTTCGGACTCCGACCCTAATACCTGCCTGGAGATTCTGGGAGCATTGCGTAACGAAGTAGCCAGGCGCCGTAATATGATTGATCAGCAAGCCTATCGCTTCTGCTGGATTACTGAATTCCCCTTGTTTGAATGGGATGAGGAGGACAAACGTTATGTTTCCATGCATCATCCTTTCACGGCACCGCTCGAAGCAGACTTTGAATTGCTGGACACAGATCCTGCCGCAGTACGTTCCCGCAGCTATGACATCGTCTTGAACGGCACTGAGCTGGGTGGCGGCAGCATTCGTATCCATGAACAGGACTTGCAAAAAAAGATCTTTAGCTTACTGGGTTTCAGTGAAGAAGAATATCAGCACCGTTTCGGTTTTTTGCTGGACGCTTTTCAATACGGAGTGCCTCCGCACGGCGGACTTGCCTATGGTCTGGATCGCTTGGTGATGCTTCTGATCGGTGAAGATAACATTCGTGAAGTTATTGCTTTTCCCAAAGTACAAAACTCCAGCTGCCTGATGACCAAAGCCCCGTCAGCAGTTTCGGACGAGCAATTAGCAGAATTGGGTATTAAATTGTAGAAAGCTGATCTTGATGCAGTCAATAGAAAACAATGAGCTGAGTAATAATGAGGCTGACCTCAATGAGGGAAATAGCAAACACATAATTCGCTCATCGAAACTGAAGGGCCAATCTCAGAATATGAGCTCCTCACCGGTTTTACGTGATGAAGAGGCCGGTGAAGCTCTATTCGAAGCTTTTGGTGAACAGGAGCGAAAGCTGGATATCGCACTTAAAAAAAGCTTAGGTCTGGATGATAATGTTGGCATGAAAGCTAAAAAAGACAGGCAGCCGGTATCGCGTTTACGGAGTGTTTTAAGCTTTATGCTGACGCTGGCCATATGTGTTGTTTTTGCGCTTCTTTTTACTCGTTTTGTTCTGCAGAGAAATACTGTTAAAGGTATATCTATGGAACCTACTCTGCTAGAAAAAGATGAGCTTTTTGTTGACAAAATATCTCATTTATGGAGAGATTATGACCGGTTTGAACTGGTTACTGCCACAACTGATAAAAGGACTGTCGATGGCAAAGCCATGGTTGTTATAAAAAGAATCATCGGCCTGCCGGGAGAGAAGATTGAAATTTCTGAGGGAGCAGTTTTTATTAATGATGTGGAATTAGCTGAGCCCTATCTGGATGATAGTGTATTAACATATGTTTTAGCTGATTCTTCCCTGGAAGTAACTTTAGCTGAGGATGAGTATTTTCTTCTGGGTGACAACCGCCCTGACAGTTTTGACAGCAGGCATTTTGGCCCGGTGAAAGAAGCCGATTTAATCGGCAGAGTCTGGATCAGGTTCTATCCCTTTGACCGATTTGGCAAACCATAATATATTATCTATGGTTAAATACGTTTCAGATATTTTTCTTAAGAGAGGACAAGATGGAAAAAATTCCACCTTCACATATTAGAAACTTCAGCATTATTGCTCATATAGACCACGGCAAATCTACGCTGGCTGATCGTCTGATTGAGCATACCGGTGCCTTGACTTCACGTGAGATGCAGGAGCAGGTTCTGGATGATATGGAGCTCGAGCGTGAGCGCGGCATCACGATAAAAGCACGTGCGGTACGTATGCTTTATAAATCTCAGTCCGGTGAAATGTTCATCTACAACCTGATCGATACACCAGGTCACGTTGACTTTAACTATGAGGTTTCGCGTTCTCTGGCTGCTTGCGATGGTGCGATTCTGGTTGTTGATGCCTCGCAGGGTGTGGAAGCGCAAACACTGGCTAATGCCTATCTGGCGATAGATGCGGATCTGGAAATCCTTCCGGTTATTAATAAGATTGATCTCAAGACAGCTCGTCCGGAGGAAGTAAGACAGGAAATTGAAGATGTACTGGGCATTGATGCCGCAGATGCACCACTTATCTCGGCCAAAAATGATATTAATATTGATGATGTCCTTGAGGCTATTGCCATAAAGTTACCGCCGCCTGTGGCTGATGACAGCAAAGCTCTGCGTGCCCTGGTCTTTGACTCAGAGTACGATACTTATCAGGGCGTAATTGTGCATGTCAATGTTCAGGATGGTAAGATTTGTGCCGGTGATGAAATCAAGATGATGCACAGCGGGAAAAAGTTTACTGTAACTGAACTGGGGACTTTTCTGCCGGGCAGTTACAGCTCTGTTGAATGTTTAAGTGCAGGTGATGTGGGTTATGTCATCGCCAGCATCAAGAATGTGCGTGATACGGCGGTAGGGGAGACAATCACAACAGTGGAAAATCCGGCCTCAGAAGCTTTGCCGGGTTACAAGCCCGTACAGCAGATGGTTTATTGCGGTATGTACCCTGTCGACGGCGGGGACTATCCTGACCTGCGGGACGCCCTGGAAAAACTGCAGTTGAACGATGCTGCGCTCTCTTTTGAACCGGAAACATCAGCAGCACTTGGTTTTGGCTTCCGTTGTGGCTTTCTGGGCCTGCTGCATTACGAGATCATTCAGGAACGTCTGGAGCGTGAGTTTGATCTGGATTTGATCAGCACAGCGCCATCGGTTGTTTATAAATTGAACCTGGTATCAGGCGAAACGATCAATCTTGATAATCCGACTAACATGCCTGCTGTAGAAGAAATTGAGAGTATTGAAGAGCCGATTGTACGTGCTTCTATTATGACTCCCACTGAATACATCGGCAATATTATGTCTCTCTGCCATGAACGCAGAGGCATTTATGTCAATACAGAATATCTCGATGAAAAGCGGGTTAATCTGCATTTTGACCTGCCGCTGAACGAAATTATTTACGATTTCTTTGATGCCTTGAAATCACGTTCCAAAGGTTATGCTTCTTTGGATTATGACTTCAAAGACTATCAAGTTTCTGATCTGGTTAAACTTGATATCTTAATAAATAATGAAGTCGTTGACGCCCTGACCTTTATTATTCACCGTGACCATGCCTACGCGCGTGGACGCAAAATGGCGGAGAATCTTCAGGAAAATATTCCGCGTCACCAGTTTGAAGTTCCGATTCAGGCAGCCATAGGAGGCAAGATCATTGCCCGTGAAACAGTCCGTGCCTATCGCAAGGATGTAACTGCCAAATGCTACGGTGGTGATATTTCGCGTAAAAAGAAGCTTCTGGAAAAACAAAAAGAAGGCAAGAAACGTATGCGTCAGGTGGGCAGCGTAGAAATACCACAGGAAGCTTTTATGAGCGTGCTTAAACTTGACGAATAACCATAAAACGGTACAATACAATAGTCCTGCGGATATGGTGGAATTGGCAGACACGCTGGATTTAGGTTCCAGTGGGAAACCGTGCAGGTTCGAGTCCTGTTATCCGCACCAAATGGCTAAGGTCCGCTCCGGATGGGGCGGACCTTTTTCTATATCCAAGAAACCCCAGTAGCCAGGTTCCTTTTAGGTGAAAGCCAAAACCCATGTTATTTCGCAAATTGATTAAACTGAAAGCGCCCGGTTGACCGGAAGGCCCACTAATCCTGGCTTCCTTTACAAAAGTGTAAATTGATTTGTAAAACACGAAAAAAGCCAGACTGCAACCGGTAGTTGCCTAATAGTTGCTAGTATAGAAGTATAAACGGGCTATTATGAAAGCGAATGGAGGTGATTGTAGTGTCTTTAGGCAATAGAATTAAGGAGCAGCGAAAAAAGACAGGAATGTCCCAAGAAAAATTGGCTGAACTTGTCGGTGTCAGCCGACAAGCCGTCACAAAATGGGAGGCGGACATATCTGCTCCGAGCACAACTAACCTCTTTGCCTTAGCAGAGATACTGGGGACAAGCGTGGATGTGCTGATGGATACTGAAACGGATGAAAGCATACGATCCTTAGCGGAGCAAGCCTATTATCTATATAAAAAGGAAGAAGAAAAGAAGGCTGCGGATTAGCGGAGAATGAGAAAAGAGAATAGTCGCATCGCACTAATCATTGCGGTGTGCTATATCGGCGTCATTGTTCTTGGCTTGATTATATCCGGGAGCTTTGGAGAAGCAAGTCTTTTGCTTGACAGGATATCTCACTATGCTCCCTTGCTCATAGCTGCAGTAATCTCAATTCTGTCAGCATTTGTTGGTAAACGGATTCTCTCTATTGTGACCTTTGCCGCCAATGTCTTAGGAGCGCTTCTCGGAATATGCCTGGAAAACGGTTATACAGGTTCTCAATACGGTGTGAGCTATTTTGGATGGGCAGTTTGGGGCGGCGTATTTATCGTTTTTCTAGTAGCGGGCATTATGTGGGAAATATCTGTATCAAAGAATGAAAAAGGAATCGGAAAAAGACCTGTCTGCTATCCGGAAGAGTCTTGGCTGTGATGTTAATCTTTATAAGATATTTCTTGTGTTGATTATTTTAATGCTTGGCACCGATTACCAAAATTGGCTCTATATAGGAAAACATTGACAGTGTTACTACTGCTCCTAAGTATAGGCTAATCAAATCGGACAATTTGTACTCAGTACGTTTACTTGTGAGAAAACCTGAAGTATAGTTTACAACAAATGCAAATAGCATTAGAGCCGACAACTCTATCACACCTCGTTTTGTAAACAACATTATGAAAGAATAGCCGAGAATCCCAATTATCAAAAAGACGATCATTGTTATTTTTTTCTTAGCCATCTTTTCCATTTTTTTCTCCTTACCATTGTTTCAGCCGCTACTATCCGGGAGCATCTTGAACGGAAAGATTGTCCTGTCAATATGATAGCATATTGATTAATAAGAAGGCAAAAAAACTATGCATGTTGTACATAAAGGAACAGCTCCGGTGATCCGGAGCTGTAATAAGTTAATATTCGCTGTCTGGCACTTTTATTATCGCATCAGCGGTCGTGGCAGGCGTTTGCTGAGGGGCAGCCACTGCACTTTCCGCCGCAGGGTGATTTCCCCTTTTTCTTATCTCTGACCATCACGGTAATGACCAGGGCCACAATCGCGATAAGTACAGCACTGACTATAATCGTTCCGATATTTCCTGCAATCCAAGCTATCATTTCAGCTTCTTCCTTTCCTGCTCAATTAGCTGCTGACATCAACCACTGTTGTCAGCTTGCTGGTTTCTTTGTAAGGTTTAAACAGCATATAGATGATGCCGATGAGGACCACGATGGCAAAGATAAGACCGACTACATTTAAATTACCGGTGAAAAGCCCGCCGAACTGATTTATCATCAGGGCGACAGCATAGGCGAATCCGGTCTGGTAGCCGATGGCAAACCAGGTCCACTTAGCGTTGTTCATCTCCCGCCTGATTGCGCCGACTGCTGCGAAGCAGGGGGCACACAAGAGGTTGAACACCAGGAATGAGTAGCCGGTAACGCCGGTGAACACATTGCTCAGTGTTGTGTACACGTGGCCGGAGGCACCGTAAAGAATACCCATGGTACCGACGATGTTTTCTTTGGCTATGAGCCCGGTAATGGAGGCTACTGCAGCCTCCCATGTTCCCCAGCCGAGTGGTTTGAAGATCCAGGCGATGGCTCCTCCGATAGCTGCAAGTATAGAGTGGCTGATTTCACTTTCTTCCAGCATCCGGAAGCTTCCATCCACTATGCCGAAGTAAGAGGTAAACCACACCGCAATTGCTGACAGAAGAATGATCGTTCCGGCTTTTTTAATGAAGGACCAGCCGCGCTCCCACACGCCGTAAGCAGCAGGGTCAGGCTCATCACCATATTCTTCCAGCGTTTTCAAGGCAGTATTGTAATCAGCAAGTGTTGCTGTTTCGTATTCTACAGCCAGAGTTTCCTCGTCCTCCACGGCATACTGGAAGCTTCCTGCAGGAGCTGAACCATTTTCTTCAAGATAGGTGTCATATCCTTCAACGATGAGAGTCGCTTCAGCGTATTCGTCCGCTGCCTCGCCATATGCGGCGCCGCCAATGCCTAAAAGATGCCAGCCGTCGCCGAAGAGGGCATCGTTGGCCCAGTCTGTGGCCGCCAGTCCTACAGTCACCATGGAAATATAATAAACAATGAACATGACTACCGCAAAAATCGGCAGGCCCAGCCAGCGGTTGGTAACGATCCTGTCAATCTTATCCGAGGTTGACAGCTTGCCCGCATTCTTTTTCTTGTAGCTGTCTTTCAGCAGAGAAGCAATGTAGTTATATCGCTCATTGGTGATGATACTCTCTGCATCGTCATCGTATTCTTTTTCGGCTGACTGAATATCTTCTTCAATATGTGCAAGGATAGATTCTTTAAGGTCTAACTGTTCCAGCACCTTGTCGTCACGCTCAAAGATTTTGATTGCAAACCAGCGTTGCTCTTGCCGCGGCAAATCATGTAATGCAGCTTCTTCTATGTGGGCCAGGGCGTGTTCAACGATACCGGAGAAGGTGTGCATCGGTTCGGTTTTTGTATTTCTGGCAGCATCGATGGCGGCTTCAGCGGCTTCTAGAATGCCCTCGCCCCGAAGAGCTGATATCTCCACGATCTTACAGCCCAAATCACGGGAAAGTTCCGGGATATTGATCCTGTCTCCGTTTTTTCTGACCACATCCATCATGTTGATGGCAATGACCACCGGGATTCCCAGCTCTGTGAGCTGGGTGGTCAGGTAGAGGTTACGTTCCAGGTTTGTGCCGTCTACGATGTTCAGGATAGCATCGGGGCGTTCCATGACAAGATAGTTTCTTGCAATTACTTCTTCCAATGTGTAAGGAGATAGGGAATAGATACCAGGAAGGTCTGTGATGATAACATCATCGTGTTTTTTTAACTTGCCTTCCTTTTTCTCGACTGTAACTCCCGGTCAGTTGCCCACAAACTGGTTGGAACCCGTCAAGCTGTTGAATAACGTTGTCTTGCCGCTATTAGGGTTACCGGCAAGTGCGATTCTGATTTTTTCTGCCATATATTCCTCTCAATTAGTTAGCTATGTCTAACTGCTAGTTTAAAAAAATGGGGGGAAGTCCCCCGGGTGATTACTCAATCTCGATCATATCCGCATCCGCCTTGCGGAGAGAAAGCTCATAGCCTCGAACCGTGACCTCGTTGGGGTCACCCAGCGGTGCCAGCTTACGGATGTATACATTTGTACCTTTGGTGATGCCCATGTCCATGATGCGGCGCTTGACTGCACCTTCTCCGTGGACTTTAACAATCTTTACGGTTTCACCGATTTGAGATTGCCTCAGAGTTTTCATTCCTTTTTCTCCTTAGACCATAATTTTCCCGGCCATCTCGCGGTTAAGGGCGATGCGGGATTCTTTGACATTGACGATAAGATTGCCTGCAATTGAAGAAAGCACTGTGACATTTCCTCCAACGACGAAACCCAGATTTGTTAAGTGTTTTTTAGTTTCTGTGTTTCCTCCGACCTTACGGATTGTATTTTCCTCACCGATACTTGCAACTATGAGTGGCATCATGTCTTCTTCCTCCATATTTAATGGCTTAACAACTGCTAAAATAATTGACGGACTAAAGTTAGCACTTGCTAACTCGTAAGCAGTTTAATGTTTTAGGGCGTGGCTTGTCAATAGAATTTTGGTAACATTTTGTGCTTCTTAAAGAATAGTTAAATTGTGTTAATCTATAGCCAGCTGAAACAAGAAAGTTGGTATATTTTGCCATGAATATACACAAAGTTTCCGAGGTAATCTGCAGCTATGGCCGAAAGGCGGGCGTAACATATTATGCTTCGCACAAGGCCTAAGCGATGAGATTCCAGACAATAGAAAAATTACATAAGAATTCCGATAAGATTGTTGTTTTTATACATGGTTTTATGGGATCTCCATCGCAAGGCAGTGACTTAATGGACTTGGCCTATGAAAAAGGTATTTCCGCTGTTTCTTTACTTCTGCCCGGACATGGGAAAACAGGATTTGATTTTGCCCGGACTACCCTCAGGTCCTGGGAAGAATATCTTGACAAGCAGTTGCTGCGCTTTACATCATATAAGCAAGTATATTTAATTGGTCATTCAATCGGTGGATTGCTGGCAGTTAATGCGAGTTTGAAATTTGATGTTAGCGGCCTTGTACTTATCTCGTCACCGCTGAAACTGAATATTTTGCAAGCTTCTTCAATATCCAAAAGGATTAAACTGCTCTTTAACCGTGTTGATCCCGAGATCAGACAAGCCTACCGAGAATCACACAGCATTGACAAGTCGTACATTTTAAGTATGCCGTTTTGGCTCCGCGTCTTATATCAGCCCTTCAAATTAATGAAAAAAACAGAGCAAAATCTTCCAATGATCCGGGTCCCGACCCTTGTTATCCATTCGGAATCAGATGAAACTGCGTCTTTCAAAAGTTCGGCTATGTTTGATAAACTATTGCTAGAGTCTGATCACGAAATCATTTGCTTAAAAGAGTCCTGGCATAGCTATTTTACAAAAGTGGAAAAAGAAATAATCTATGCAAAAATATCAGGTTTTATTTCCAGATAAGTGAGGTCAGATCTTATGAAAAGAATTGCCTTTAATATGCTTCTTCCTCTGGCCCTGCTACTACTTGTCTGTGCTCTGTTATCTGTCGGCCCGCAATCTCCGCTTGTCTCTGCTGTAGGGATAAGTGAGCAGGAAACTGATCTGGAGAAAAATCCCCGGCCTGAATTTTCCTCGTCTCAGGAGCTTAACATAGCAAAAGCTAAAATGGGTGTTAGAACAGGCAGTATACAGGACGCTTACACAGCGCAATACCTGCCCGGCACAAGCATTCTTTACTTTGAAGGCATCTCCGACATGATCCTGGCACTGACGTCCGGAAAAATTGATGGTTTTATGACTGTAGCTACGCGCGTTCCCTTTATTCTCCGCGAAAATGAAAAGTTAGCAGCCTTTGAGCTGGAGGGGCCTTTGGATCATGTTGCCTTTATGTCAGCACCCACTGATTTTTCGCGGGAACTGCTGCTACAGCTTAACTCTTACATTTTGACTGCAAAGACCAGCGGTCTCTTTGATGAAATATATGATAAGTGGTTTAAAGCAAAGGACAGCTATCCTGAAGTGATTTCAGCATCTGAGCTGACAGGAGATCGTGGCACTATTCGCTATGCTGCTCAGGCAAATATGGAGCCCATCAGCTTTATGCAAGCTGGTGATCTGACAGGTCTGGAGCTTGATTTACTTAGCCGTTTCTGTCAGGAATATGGCTATGGGCTGACGGTAACTGAGTCCAATATTGCCGGAATGCTGGCGGGTATAACTTCAGGCAAGTATGATCTGGCCGGAGGGGGTCTTGCTATTACTGAAGAACGCCGCCAAAGTGTTGATTTCACAGAAAGTTACCATTCTTACAGTCAGTGGATAATCACACGTGCTCTTGCTGACAGCAATGGTGATTCCAAGGAAAATGCTGCAGTCGGTTTCTGGGAGAGAATCTCAGATAGTTTCAACAAAACTTTCATCAGGGAAAGCCGCTGGAAGCTTATTGTCAGAGGCCTGGGCGTAACTTTGCTGATTTCAATAATGTCAGGAATAATCGGAAGTATATTTGGATTTGGATTCTGTTTGCTTCGTATGAGTAAAAGAAAGGGCCTGGCAAACTTTGCAAAAGTATTCATTAGATTAATTCAGGGCGTACCCTTGGTAGTACTTCTGATGATTATATATTATGTTGTGTTCGGATCAATTGATATAAATGCCATCCTGGTTGCAATTATCGGCATATCTGTTAATTTTGGTGTTTATGTCGGTGAAATGATGAGGACCGGTATTGAAGCTGTTCCCAGGGGCCAGCGTGAGGCTTCTCTGGCTTTAGGTTACAACAGTATCCAGACCTTCCGTAAGGTCATATTTCCACAGGCAGCACGCCATATACTACCGGTCTATAAAGGCGAATTTATATCAATGGTAAAAATGACCTCCGTAGTGAGCTACATTGCCGTTCAGGACCTGACCAAGGTATCGGATATCATCCGCAGCCGGACTTATGAAGCTTTCTTTCCCCTGATTGTCACTGCAATAATTTACTTTTTAATTGCCTGGATTTTAACCTCCCTTTTAAATTTGATTGAAGTCAGAATTGATCCCAGGAAAAGATCCCGTGATCTTAAAGGAGTGACAGAAAAATGATTGAAGTCCGGCATTTAAGAAAGGAATATCCCAATGTGATTCCTTTGACTGATGTTAATACCAGCATCAGCAAGGGTGAAGTAATATCGGTTATCGGTCCGTCGGGTACCGGAAAAAGCACTTTTTTACGCTGCCTGAATGGTCTGGAAAAGCCCAGCTCCGGCGAGATCTTCCTGGAGGGCGTAAACATCTACCAGGACCCGGCTACTATTACAAAAGTTCGCCAGAAAATGGGCATGGTATTTCAGTCTTTCAACCTTTTCTCCCATCTGACAATAATTGAAAATACAATGATGGCTCCCATAGATCTTTTAGGGCTAAGCCGGCAGGAGGCATATGATGAAGCCATAAGGCTTTTAAAAAGTGTCGGCCTGGCTGAGAAAGCGAAAAACTATCCGGATGAGTTATCCGGCGGCCAGCAACAGCGCGCAGCTATTGTCAGAGCCCTGGCCATGAGACCGGAGATTTTGCTTTTTGATGAACCCACCAGCGCATTGGATCCGACTATGGTTGGGGAAGTTCTTGCTGTAATCCGGAATCTTGCCGGAGAGGGACTTACCATGGTGATTGTTACCCATGAAATGAAGTTTGCCCGTGATGTTTCGAGTCGGGTTTTTTATATGGATCAGGGCATTATTTATGAGGAAGGGACTCCGGAAGATATTTTCGATAATCCTCAGAAGCAAAGAACCCGTATATTTGTAAAACAACTGCGGAATTTCCATTACGATATTGAAAGCAGGGACTTTGATTTTGTTGCTGTTGCAAACAGCCTGGCGGAGTTCACATACAGACATGCATTATCGCCGGCACAAAACTTGAAGTTCCAGCAGATATTTGAAGAAATGTGCGTATCGGTAATACTTCCGGTTTTGCCGGACTCAGGTATGTTCTTGAGTTTTGATGCTTCCTGTGCGGAAGGCGGAGAGGCCTGTGAGGTGACCATGCGCTGGGAGGGAAAAAGATTTAACCCTCTGGAGGAAGGGGATGAGCTCGCTGTTAAAATCGCCTTAGCCAAAACAGAGACTGCCGGTTATTCTTATGAAAATACCAGCAATCTGATTAGTATTAGTTTTTGATAAGACACAGGGGACTTTCGACAAATAAATACCTACCGTAACAAGTAGAATGGCGCCGTAAGTTCTATAGAACAAACATTAAAGGGGTGCATTTCTATGAAAAAATCCAGTCTTGTAATTTTACTCGTGATATTGCTGATAAGCTTGCCTGTCACAGGATGTCAAGGGGATAGCGGAAGCAAAGAAAGTATACCGGTTACTAACAAGGGAGATGAAGCAGATGTGGATAGCGGAATAGTTGATGAAGAAGTATTTGAAGTCAGCTTTGAGCATTATTATCCCGCATCACTGGATCTGAAAGAACAACTTCCGACGGCCCTGATTGAATTGCCGCTGGTCCGGCAGTCAACAAGGTATACCTGCGGGGTTGCCTGTGCCCAGTCAATCCTGAGGTACACCGGCTATGATTTTGACGTTCGGGAAGATAATCTGTCCTCAGCTTTAGGAGCAAATGATGAAGACGGAACTAACTATAGGAAAATTGTCGAGCTTCTAAACACAAAGTCTCATTACAGTGATTCAACTCAGGACGGTAATGAGAACAGAATCATCGCAGAGCCAAAATTTGAACTTACTATTGACGAGCTTTGCGCTTATTTGGACCAGGGCAAACCGGTAATCTGCGCGATACAGGCCTGGTCATACCTGACTATTTCTGAGTACAAGCTGGAATACGACAGCGGCCATTATGTCATAGCTATCGGTTACGATGCTGAAAACATATATTTCATGGATCCGTCCACTTCAGGAAATTATGCTTACATCCCGAAAACTGAGTTTGCAGCGCGTTGGCATGATGTAGACGGGGAGAGTCCTGCAGAACAGTTCGGGATTGTTATTACTATTGAGTCTGATTACCATAAAGATTTAGCTTATAAAATAGAATAGTAGTGAATACTATTCTGTGTGTGAACTGATATTAACTTGCTTTGCGGTGCTTTAAAACCTACCCGCCACAGGTAGGTCGCAAGCCCTGTAAGTGGTGTAAAATTAATTAATAATCCGGAAATTTTAGGAAGGCGGAAGGGCGATGACAAAGACTGAAACATTTAAATTTACAGATTTACCGCTTAATCTTGAAGAACTTAAAACACTAGCAGAAGCTGATTTATCAAGTCCTTTCAAGACAGCAGCACTGACCATCTTAGCACTCTGCCGTTATGAGGATAGTCCTGAGGATGCAGTAGAAATGCTGAACTTTCTAAAAGGCCCGCAAGCTTTGTCTAACTATGACCTGCAGTTCCTGCGGGACAGGCTGAGCGGGAAAGGCTATAAGCCTTACTCCTTCCTTGAGGGGGCAGCTCCGGAAAATAACTATAAGGCTGAACAGCCGTATCAGATCAGCATTTTTGACGGACCTTACAGCTATAAGGACCAAGGTTATGCCAAACTTCTCCTGCGCTCCTCAGGAGCCGACAGTCCGCGTGAAATTCTGCTGCGCGAGAAGCCCAGCAGCGGGGAGTGGTTCTTGTGGGAACAATATCTGCTGTCAGATATACGCGCACCACAAGCTGAGGATCCCTGGGCCTGAAACAACTGATATTCATTTTCTTCTATATAAAAGACAAAATGGAAAGCGGCAATGGCGTTTTGCCGCTTTTCATTTTGCGTAACATTTTGTAATTTTGACCTTAATCAAAGATTTGCCTCAAAGTCCTAGGTTATAGTTAATACAGAAAAAAAGATATTTCAAAAGGAGTCGAAAATGACAAATAAAACCTTGCAACTGGAAGGGATGACTTGCCCCACCTGCGTATTGAGGATTGAAAAACTTCTGAAGAAGACCAAAGGTGTTGGAGAGTCAGAAGTTCTCTATAATAGCGGCAGAGTGAAGCTTGCTTTGGACGAAGATCTGGTGTCAGTAGATGATATCTCAGCAGCTATCGAACAACTGGGCTATAAAGTAGTCTCTGTAAAATAGTTATCTGCAAACGTTATTTTTGTGGCTAAATCAACCACCTTTAGCCAAAGGCGGTTGATTTTTTTGGATAATTATTAGAACAATTTTTAAAAATAAATATTTGACCCGGATCAGGGTATAATTCTTTCCGGCAGCTAATAATCAATACATCAAGGCAAATTAACCAGGGGGAAGAAGATGTTTAAACTGTCAAAAAAACAGATCGTCTGGATTACGGGCTTAATGGCCATCGCGGCAATTATATTGAATAAAGTTATTCATAAAGATATAGAAGGATATGCGGCTGTTTCGATCGTGATCATGATACTGGCTACGGTCATAGCCGGCTATAATATATTTAAAACTGCTCTTGTCGGTCTCAGATACAGGGTTGTCGGTATAGATCTGCTGGTTTCAATCGCAGCAATCGGCGCAGTTATTATCGGTGAATACTGGGAAGCGCAAGCCGTTACTTTTCTCTTCACCATTGGGGACTATCTGGAATCTTTGACGCTGGAAAAAACACGAAACTCCATTCGTTCGCTGATGGATCTGGCTCCGGACACTGCGCGGGTCAGGCGTAATAATGAAGAGATAGAAATATCACCGGATGAAGTGCTTTATGGCGACTTGCTGATAATTAAACCCGGCGAGAAAATTGCTGTTGATGGTAAAGTCCTTGAAGGCTCGGCTTATGTTAATCAGGCGGCAATAACCGGAGAATCCATGCCGGTCTCACGTAATCCTGGTGAAGAGGTTTTCTCAGGTACCATCCTTGAGTCAGGTTATCTCTTAGTAAAAGCGGAAAAAGTTGGTGAAGACACGACTTTCGCCCGCATCCTGCATATGGTTGAGGAAGCTCAGGACAAGAAAGCCGGTTCTCAGAAATTTTTGGAGAAATTTGCTGCCTGGTATACCCCTGCAATTATTGTCCTGTCAATTGCAGCAGGTCTGATCTCCAGAGATATCAGACTCGCCCTGACCTTGCTGGTGGTTTCCTGTCCGGGTGCCCTGGTTATTTCTACCCCCATTTCCTACGTTGCAGCCATCGGTAATGGTGCTAAAAATGGCGTGTTAATCAAGGGCGGAGAAATTATGGAAAAGCTTGGCCGTCTGAAAGCGATCGCTTTTGATAAAACCGGAACACTTACAGAAGGAAAACCCGGCGTCAGCAGGATTAAAACTTACGATATGGATGAAGATCAGTTTTTGCGCTTGGCCGCCATCGGTGAATCATATTCAGAGCATCCGCTCGCCGCGGCTATTATCATGAAAGCTGAAGAAAAACTGGGGAGAATCACGGAAACTCCTGATGACGCCCGTATGCTGATCGGCTATGGTCTGGTTTTTACCTATGAAGGAACAGAGTATTACATGGGCAATAGAAGATTGCTTGCTGACAAAAAGATTGATTACTCAGCTCTGGAAGACTATCTCAACGCAGAAGAAGCCCTGGGCCGGACTGCTGTAATCATGGCATCAGAGGACAAGCTTCATGGGATTATTTCCATAGCAGATACCATCCGTCCTGAAGCTAAACAACTCGTAAGCGATCTGCACTCACAAGGAATTGAGCACATTGTCATGTTGACCGGGGATAACCGCCGCTCGGCTCAGGCTGTTGCAGACGAGCTGGGTTTGGATGGGCACTACAGTGAACTGCTGCCGGAGGACAAAGTCAGCTCTTTAGAGGATTTGTCAGCTAAGTATGGTCAAACAGCCATGGTTGGAGACGGTATCAATGATGCACCGGCTCTGGCCTCGGCTGATCCCGGTATCGCTATCGGTGCTGCAGGTGCTGATGTGGCAATGGAAACTGCTGATGTTGTACTGATGAGTAATGATATAGGAAAACTCTCTTACGCAATGGGGCTTAGCCGGGCAACGTCGAATAATGTTAAGCAAAATGTAATCTTTGCCATTATCATTGTGATCGTGCTTCTGGCTGGCGTTTTGCTGCAGGAAGTCAACATGTCCTTAGGAATGTTAGTGCATGAAGGATCGGTTTTATTGGTTATACTTAATGCGATGCGTCTTATGAATTATGGACGTAAAGCTAAGTAACAGAAGCCGGAGGCTGTTTTTTAATGAATTTTCCGGAGAGTCTTGCTGAGAAAAATATTAAGGAGAAGATGAAATGAAAATAGCATTAGCCAGTGATCACGCAGGTTATGATTTGAAAATGTACGTCAGAGCTCATTTAGAAGCAAAGGGCTATCATATTAATGATCTGGGCGTCCATAATAAAGAACGCAGTGATTATCCCGTCTTTGGCAATATGGCTGCCAAAGAAGTGGCAAATGGCAACAGCGACCTTGCTATAATTTTCTGCGGAACCGGTATCGGTATTTCTATTGCCGCCAACAAAGTGAAAGGTGTACGTTGCTGCTGCTGCAGTGAACCATATTCAGCCCGTATGTCTCGCCTCCACAATGATTGCAATGTACTGGCCATGGGTGGCCGGGTCGTGGGTGATGAGCTGGCACTGATGATCGTCGATGAATTTCTCGCTACTGAATTTGAAGGCGGCCGCCACGCTGACCGGGTAAAGCTGATTGGCGAATTAGATGAGTATTAATTCAAAAATTAAACGCAGACTGTGCTTATATGATAATCTGAATAAGTACAGATTGATTGCAATAAAAGGAGAGATAATGCAAATTCTTTGCTGTATACCTTATAATTAGTTGTTGGTTAATCCAATTGGAGGAGTACGGTAATATATGAAAAAACTCTGTGACTTTTTGGGTATGACTTCACTTTTTGCCGGTTTGGACCAGGCTGTTTACCATGAATTCTGTTATAGCACTAACATGAAAACATTTTGGAAGGGTGAAGTCATTGTTAATGAAGGGGATCCCTGTACCGGAATCGGAATAATTATTGACGGACAGGTAGCCAGACAAAAGTATTCTGCATCAGGCGAGTTTTCTACTCTTGATTTGCTTGGCCCTGGTGATATTTTCGGTACAACTCTCATTTTTTCGACACGCAAAAAATATCCTTTCACGCTTGAGGCTGTCTCTCATTGCAAAATAGTAAAAATGACACGTGAAGTATTATTGTCAATGATATCCAAGAACCCTCAGTTGCTGCTGAACTATATGCAGCAGCTATCTGACCGTTCTACAGAACAGGATAAGAGGATAGATCTGCTGTCACAAAAAACCTTACGCTTAAAAATAGGGCATTACTTACTGCAGTTGCTTGAAGAGCAATTAGAAGACCATGATATGTCATTGGAACAGGCACTGCGCTATCCGACAACCTATGCGGTGGAATTGCCGGTATCCAAAGAAGTAGTTTCGCGTCTGCTGGCGATGCCGCGCCCTTCTTTTTCCCGGGAACTTATCAGTATGGAGAAAGATGGCTTGATCCGGGTTCATGGACGTGTGATCTGGTTATTGGATATTCGCAGTCTGGCCAGCGAAATTGTCGTTGATACTGAAGAGGAACTACCTGCCGGATAATAAAAGATTTTTTGAAGCCTGACTTTTACCCCAAATATATGATGAGATCGTACAAGGTTTGTCAGAAAGACTGTGTTGTAAATATGTTGCATTTTTCTTTGTTTTAAATATAAGATTATTGGGATGCAATATATTTCAGTAAAAATATAAAAATCGTTATTTACACATGAATTAAATTGAAAAAAACAAGAACGAGGTGCACACATGACATTCAAATCCGACATTGAAATCGCCCAGGCGACGGAAATGAGATCAATCGACGAGATTGCGGAAGCAGCAGCCATATCGCCAGATCATCTTGAACACTACGGCAAGTACAAAGCGAAGGTATCATTGGATGCTTTGTCGCAATCCGAAGATAAAGAGCAGGGCAAACTTATCCTGATGACAGCAATTACACCTACTCCTGCCGGGGAAGGTAAGACCACAACGACAATAGGTCTGGCTGATGCTCTGACAAAGTTGGGCAAAAAAAGCACTGTGGCCTTGCGTGAACCTTCCATGGGCCCTGTCTTTGGCATTAAAGGCGGAGCTGCAGGTGGCGGCTACGCCCAGGTCGTCCCGATGGAAGACCTGAACCTGCATTTTACTGGAGACTTTCATGCTATCGGAGCCGCCAATAACTTGTTGGCTGCCATGCTGGATAATCATATTCAACAGGGCAACAGTCTCAATATTGATCCCCGCCAGATTACCTGGAAACGTGTAGTTGACATGAACGACCGTCAACTGCGTTTTGTTGTGGATGGCCTTGGCGGCAAAGCTAATGGTACTCCGCGTGAAGACGGTTTTGATATCACTGTTGCATCAGAAGTTATGGCCATATTCTGTCTGGCGACCAGTCTGGAAGACTTAAAGGCTCGTCTGGCCAGAATTGTTGTTGCATATAGCTATGATGGCAAACCTGTTACCTGTGCTGATCTCAAGGCGGAAGGGGCTATGACTGCTTTGCTGAAAGATGCGATTAAGCCCAATATGGTTCAAACACTTGAAGGCACTCCTGCTTTTGTTCATGGCGGACCCTTTGCAAATATTGCACATGGCTGTAATAGCATCCTGGCAAGCAAACTGGCTCTGAATAATTTTGATTACCTGGTTACCGAAGCCGGATTCGGCGGAGATCTGGGCGCTGAAAAATTCATAGATATTAAATGCCGGGCAGCCGGACTTAGACCGGATGTAGTTGTAATCGTTGCAACCGTTCGCGCTTTGAAAATGCATGGTGGCGTAGCCAAAACCGACCTGAAAGGTGAAAACCTCGATGCTCTGGCCAAGGGTATGCCGAACCTGCTGCAGCATGTTGAAAATATGCAGGAAATCTTCAAACTTCCTGTCGTAGTAGCAATTAACCGTTTCCCTGATGACACAGAAGCAGAACTTGAGCTGGTAGCTGAAGAATGCCGCAAGCTTAATGTAAATGTTGCACTGTCTGAAGTATGGGGCAAAGGCGGCGAAGGTGGTCTGGAACTGGCTGAAGAAGTCATTCGTCTCTGTGACAGCGATTCCGACAAGTCTCCTCATTACACCTACGAACTCGACACGACAATAGAAGAGAAAATCGAAGCTATTGCCAAACGTATGTATCGTGCCAATGGCGTTGTTTACAGCAATAAGGCCCGTAAACAGCTCAAAGAATTGGCAGACAACGGCTTTGGTGATCTGCCTGTATGTATGGCTAAGACGCAGTATTCTTTTTCCGATGACCCGTCACTGATCGGTGCCCCCCGCGACTTTGAAATCACGGTTTCAAACCTTAAGGTTTCTGCCGGGGCAGGTTTTATCGTTGCCCTAACCGGCGAAGTTATGACCATGCCCGGACTGCCGCGCGTACCCTCTGCTGAGAAGATCGACGTGGATGCCAACGGTAAAATTTCCGGCCTGTTTTAAGCCGAACTTGTTCTGAAACTATTTTTATTATTTAATCGGGGCTGCTCACAAGAGCAACCCCGGTTTTTATGGTAAAACTGACGACATAGCAGTTGATTGATATCTTGACTGAGTTATCTCTTTCCGGATCTCAATTTTGCGTTTTTTTATGCATGAGCTTTATGCATGTGCTAGAATACTTTAAATGATGTTAATTTTACTAATACCGCTCGCTTTATTGCTCGTGACCGGTGTATTCGAAGCGTCAGGAAAGGTGCAGAAAATGGAAGAATTAAAAAAATACATGCAAGAAGCCGCTAGCTTTATGGACCGCACAGCTGGTGTGCTGGACCACGAAGGCTCAGTGCTGGCATCGACCGATGTTGAGCTCGAAGGCACAGAGGATTCTGTTGCAAAAGCAGTTCTGGCGTCAGATGAACATATCGTTTTTAGCGGTGATCGTGCCTATATGAAGATTGATCGTACGCGCAACAGTCTGATCTGCTTTGTAGATGGCAAAGATGAGCAGTCTCAGGTTTACCTTGAATTGCTCAAACGTTGGATTGAATCATCCTATGTCGAGAAAGACAATGTTGAAGAGAAAGAAACATTTATCAAGAATGTTTTGTTGGAAAATGAATTGCCGGGAGATGTACCGTTAAAAGCAAGAGATCTTAAAATATCTTATCCGGTTCCCCGCCAGATCTATATTGTCAGGGTTAACCCGGGCAAGTCTGCTGATGTGCTGACAGTTCTGGAGCATCTTTTTCCTGACTGGGAACGCGATTTTGTTTTCCCCATGGATGAAGAAAATATTGTTGTCATGCTGGAAATACACTCAGGCGATAAGTCGCGGACGGCCAGTGAAGAATCATCTTTGATACTTGATACAATTAATACAGAAGCAAAAACGCATGCCTATATTGGCGTCAGCATGCCTGCGGAAACATTGAAAGATACAGCGAAATCATATCGCGAAGCTTCAATGGCTTTAATTGTCGGTCAGATTTTTGACGAAGAATCGAGCATAATGCGCTATGACAGACTGGGATTAGGCCGTTTGATTTATCAACTGCCGAAAACTCTCTGTGAGTTATTCCTTTCCGAAGTCTTTGAGGATGGCGCCTATGAAGCTTTGGACGATGAAACCCTGCTTACCATTCAAAAGTTTTTTGAAAACAATTTGAACGGCAGTGAGACCAGCCGTCAGCTTTTTGTACACCGTAATACCTTGGTTTATAGACTGGATAAGGTTGAAAAGATTACCGGACTGGATTTGAGAAACTTTGATGATGCGGTTTTATTTAAACTGGCTCAGATGGTTCGTAAGTATCTGGAATATCAGGATTCTGGCAATAAGACTGCCGGCAGTGTGCGCGGCGACAGGAAGTCGGGCAGCTCCATACCGGTGATTTAGTACTTATTGGAGTAATTCTCGATAATGAACATGATCGAATTTAAAGATGTTAACAAAATTTATCCTAACGGCACCCGGGCTTTACATGATATTTCCTTCAGTGTAGAGTCCGGTGAATTTGTTTTTGTGATCGGGGAAAGCGGAGCAGGCAAATCTACCATTGTCAAACTGCTGACTTGTGAAGAGCGGCCCAGCCATGGCTCAGTAATACTGGGAGGTCAGGAAGTTACAGAACTTCCTGATAAATACGTACCTTTTTTGCGTCGAAAAATCGGTATGATCTTCCAGGATTTCAGACTGATTCCTTCCAGAACGGTAGCAGAAAATGTCGCCTATGCGATGGAGGTTACAGGTGCCTCGCCGAAAGAGATCAAAAGGCGGGTACCTTTGGTTCTTTCTGTGGTTGGTTTGAAAAACAAGGCTGATGTGTATCCTGCGCAATTGTCCGGTGGTGAAGGCCAGCGTGTAGGTATCGCCAGAGCTTTGGTTAATAATCCACGTCTGATTTTGGCAGATGAACCTACCGGAAACCTTGATCCTGTAAATGGTGAAGCCATCATGGCTTTGCTTGAGCGGATAAATCGCAATGGTACCACGATTATCGCCTGCACTCATGACCAGAACTTGGTCAATAAAATGCAAAAACGTGTCTTGCAGCTGGAAAAAGGCAGGATTACACGTGATGAGTACTGTGGTAATTACTACTGCGCTTCCACGGACAGGGAAGTAACCAGTATTGAACATAGCAGCGCATCCGTGTCGGATTTCGAAGCAGATGAAACAGAAGCTTTCGCAGAATTTAGCGAAAGCACTCCGCCAAGCACAGAGAGGATAAACTTGCTTGATAGTCTGGCTCAGGACTCAGAAAACAGGCGCAAGCGATATTCGTCTCTTAACCGAACTGAAGAAATGAAAGAGATTTTAAAGAAAATAGACGAACGGGTAAAACAACGTGAGGCTATGCGCAGGCAGGATGAAGTGCTTTCGTCTCATGAAGCTCAGGACAGCTCGGAAGGAAACAAAATAGAGCCCGGGGAGTTTTTTAAATGAAAATAAACGAAATACGCTATGCCGGCAAAGCCGGTATTCGTAATCTGGGCCGCCATCCTTTGCTACTTATTGCTTCAGTTCTTACCTTAACTTTAATGCTTTTCCTGCTGAGCGTTTTTGTCGTTTTTTCCCGTAACGCATCACATTTGTCGAAGATAGCTGCTCAGCAGCCGCCGATAACAATTTCTATGCGGGTCGGTGCTGAAGCATCCAGCATCGAACAGATGCGGCAACTGCTCTCTAGTGATACTGAAAACATTGTTGAGTATGCGGAATTCACTCCTGAGATGAATTTCCAAAACTTCAAAGAAGATATAGGAAAAGAAGAACTTTGGGAAGGATTCTCAGTGGAGGATAACATACCTTACACCTTCAATGTGCGTTTGACCGACCCGGATTATGGTGCAGAGTTCAAAACAACTGTGGAATCAATGCCTGATGTCTATGAGGTTATGATGGAAACAGAAGTTATGAAGCTTCTGAGCAAGCTTTCTATGTGGACGAACCGTATTGGCATTATTGTTTTCATTGTACTTTCTGTAGTCTCGGCTCTGATAGTGGCCAACATGATCAGAGTGGCTGTTCTATCCCGATCCAATGAGATAAATATCATGAAATATCTTGGAGCCACGAAAGGCTTTATTGAGCTTCCCTTTATAATTGAAGGTGTGATGTCGGGTTTCATTGGTGCGCTGCTTGCCAGCCTTGCTTCCGGCCTGCTTTATGTTTATATTCAAAATCGTTTTAGCAGGGGACTGAGCGGGATCAGTCAGGGTGCCTTCACGCTCTTGCCCAATTCAAAAGTTATCGGCAGCATAACAGGAATTAACTTGCTGGTGGCTTTTGTTTTATGCTTCCTCGCCAGTATGCTGTCGGTCAGGAAACATGCAAAGGTGTAATTGCGCTGCTGCAGGATAAATGTTATTGCCATGTAATAAATGGACATGAAAAAAGTGCTAATGTAGAATGTGCAAGAGCAGGTATTTCTGCTTTGGGAGATGATCACTTGACTTTACAAGTTAATCGAACAAAAACTAAGCTAGTTAATTTCTTACGGATAAGCTCTCTGACTCTGGTGTTTTTGCTAACCATGGTCTTGATCTTTCCTGTTTCTGTTGAAGGTAAAACAACTAAAGAAAAGTTAGACGAAGCCAAAAAATATCTTAGTGATCTGGAATCGGAATTAGAAGCCACCCAGACCCAACTGAATGATCTGAGCTCAGCACAAGACCGTCTGTCAGATGATTTGAGCTGGCTGGCATATCGCACTGAAGAACAGAATAAAGTCTATCAGGATGCTTTACAGCAAAGGGAAACAGCTTACGCCATCATGCTGGAAGATGAAACGGCCTATCAGCAGTCCCTGCAAAAGCTGAGTAACAAACAGGAAGAATATGGCAAACGCATTTCCCAGATGTATAAGTGGCAGAGCAAGAGCCTGCTCGAGCTGCTGCTGTCATCTGATAGTTTGCAGTCTTTTTTCACGACCGTCCGCTTTATGAAAGTTGTTTCTGATGCCGATGAACAAGCCTTGGATGATCTGGAAAGTGCTACAAAAGAAGCTGAAACAATGCGCCTTCGTTCTGAAAACTCATATAATGAGCTAAAAGTATTAGCCGAAGAAGCAGATGCGGTTCTGCAACAGATCAAGGCAGATCAGGAAATGACTCAGGGCGAGCTGGATGAAGCATTATACTCATTAAGTCTCTTCAGGCAAAAGGAAGAGAATCTGACTTCGATCAAAGATGATGCTAAAGCTGACGTAGACTATTATACCAATCAGTATGCGACTGAAAATAAACCAAAACCGACCAGTCCACAGGTACCGGCAGAAACTCCGTCAGGTGGTGGTGGCAGTGCAGTTCCGAGCGGTGGTTCCTTTGCCTGGCCGGTACCCTCCAGTGCTTATATAACTTCCTATTTCGGCTGGCGTGGTTGGGAATGGCATCAAGGTGTAGATATTGCAGCAGGAATGGGATCTAATGTGATCGCTGCCCGTGGCGGCACAGTTACATACGCCGGATGGCTGGGAGGCTATGGCAATTTGATTATTGTGGACCATGGCGATGGATATAGCACACGATATGCACACCTAAGTGCTTATAATTGCTACTACGGTCAGTCCGTATCCAGGGGCCAGGTAATTGGTTTCATCGGCTCTACCGGAAATTCCACCGGACCACATCTGCATTTTGAAATTCTTACTTACGGTACACCGACAAATCCTCTATCGTATTATTAAAAAATCAGATATCATTATATTTGTTTTACTATGTATGCTACAAGGTCCGGTTAATCCGGCCTTGCCGTTTTTAAATGAGGTAAATTATGCAAGAACAACCACAAGGTCAGAATTCCCCGAATTTTCATGATCCCTATGCTCAGCCGCCGCTGAACCCGCAAGTACAAACGAACAGGTTTGGAACTTATCCGCCAAAATTCCCTCTGGATGCTGAGGGAGAAGAGAAAAGAGCACGCAAACGCGCTTTGCGCTGGCGAGTCTTTCTGGCAGTATTTTTAACTGCGACGATTACTTTTTTGCTGACAGTGGGTCTGCTTTATGTTTTTTATGGTGATGCTATCCGCGAGCTGGGAGGTAATCGTCTGAGCTTTGTTGAAGCAGAAGATGGAGATGCGTATTCTTTACGCTTCCCCGCAGAAGAAGGGGTAGATGATGCTCTGAGCAAGCTGCGTGAAGTATATGATCTGATCCATGAAAATTATATTGAAGAACTCCCGCACGCAGAATTAATTGAGATTATGACTCAGGGACTGGCAGATAATATGGAAAGTCCCTATACCTTCTATCTGAGTGCTGAGGATAATCAGGCAACTCAAGATTCAATGAGTGGCGAGTATAGTGGTATTGGTGCCATTGTGATGATGGACGATACCGGTTATTTTGTTGTCAACGACGTTGTCATGAACAGTCCGGCGGAAGAGGCCGGTGTGGCCATTGGTGACAGGATCATTGCAGTTGAGGACAAAGCTACTACGGATATAAATGATGTGTCTCAGCTGGCAAATATGATACGTGGCGAAGATGGCACTCCGGTCAACATCACCTTTTTCCGTCCCTCTGAAAATCGTGAGATAGTACAGGACATCATACGCAAAAAAATCACTAATGCCTCGCTTACATATGAGATGCTCCAGGAAGGTATCGGCTACATCCGACTGACGGAATTTTCTGCTCATGCAGCAGAAAATTTTGAGAAAGCAGTCCGGGACCTGATGGATAAGGGAGCCCGGCACCTTGTTATTGACTTGCGCAGTAACGGAGGTGGTTATGCTTACCAATGCATAGATATGCTGGATGTCCTTTTGCCGCCACAGACGATAGCTACAGTAGAAGGCCGATCTGACGGCAAGGAATATACAGAATATTGGAAGACGAAAAAAGCGGCTCTTGTACCGGAAGATATGACTTTTGCAATTCTGCTGAACCAATACTCAGCCAGTGCCAGTGAACTGTTTTCCGGGGTGCTGAGAGATCTTGACAAGGCAATTCTTATTGGAGAGCGGACCTATGGTAAAGGCGTCGGCACTTTAACTTGGAGTTTATCGGATAATTCAGCGATCCAAGTGACAACTTTCGAGTATTTTTTGCCAAAAGGCGAATCGATTAATAAGATTGGTCTTGTTCCGGATGAGGAAATTATTTTGGATGAAGAGGCTGGCAGAAAACCTGTTAATCAATTAAGTCTCGAAGAGGATACTCAGCTGGCTAAAGCCATTGAGTTACTGGAAAAACTTCTTAAGTAAATATTTGTATAGCAAGGGAGAGGAGAAATCTTTTTATGTATGACCACAGGATAATAAATGGCCAGGTTTATCAGGATGGAGAGTTTATAGACACCAATGTCTATATCAATGCCGGAAAGATCGCTTTGCTTTCTCCGGAAATATTTGACGCAGAGCAAAGTACAGATGCCAGCGGTTTGTTCGTGGCTCCCGGAATAATCGATGCACATGTCCATATTTCTCTCAATGGTGCCGGTGGAAACCTGTCCTGTGATGATTATCACAGTGGCAGTATTGCTGCAGCTTACGGTGGTGTTACCACATTTATTGATTTCCTGGGCGAAGCTGCCAGTGTAGCAGAGATGCGTGATTTTTTCAGGGAAAAGATGGCAATCACAAAGGACGTTTTGGTCGACTACGCTTTGCACGCTTCGGCAAAAGAGCTGAAAGACAGTGCAGGTGAGATGGCAGATCAGGCAGTAGCTCAGGGGACACCTTCAATTAAGCTCTACACGACATACAGGCCTTCAGGTATTTATTCCTCTCCGCAAACAGTTGAAGCTTTTATTGAAAGATCTGCTCAGGCTGATGTGCGTATTATCATTCATGCGGAAGACGATGCTCTGATCAACCATGAAAACAAGGATGCACGGAATTTGGCACAGAACCGCCCGCCTGAGTGCGAGATTGAGGAAGTGCGCAAGATTGCAGAGTGGACCAGAAAACACCGTGGCAACAGTTATATAGTACATGTTAATTGTGGTGAGACGATTGAAATGCTGAAAAATGAGTATAGCGATATTCTGCATAAGAATTTGTTTCTTGAGAGTGCCCCTCAGTATTTCGTTTTTGATGAATCAGTATACGGAAGGGAAGACTATTACCGTTACACGATTACCCCGCCTTTACGCTCAGTAGAACAAGGCGAATTGCTGCGTAAAAACTGGCGCGAGATTAGTGTTTTTGCTACAGACCATTGTCCTTTTACTTTGGATGCCAAGCGCAAGGCTGAAGGAAATCTGGCTGTAATGCCTATGGGTATGGGTGGTTTGGAGTATCTTTTTCCGCTGATGCATTCCTTTTACGGCAAGGGGGTTATTGACCGGCTGACTGTGAATCCGGCGAAGATGTTCGGCCTTTATCCGCAAAAAGGTGTTATCGCCCCCGGCAGCGATGCGGATATTGTCCTCTACCGTGAAGGTCCTGCAGTAATAGATGAACTTCATTCTGCAGCAGATGACAGTCCCTATCTGGGACTGGCGGTCAATGCCAGAGTTGTTTCAACTATGAGCCGTGGCAAATGGGTTGTTGAAGATGGTGAACTGAAGGAGGGAGCCGCAGGCAAGTTTGTCTTTGGGCGCCTTTGATTCTCATGCAAGTCAGCTCTTGATATCTTCTGCGATTTCCATCAGCTGCAGGTAAAGTAATTCCTCTGCTTCAATAGTTTGCAGGAGGTCTGCATAATCATGATAGATTTCACCCGACTCAACCCGGGTGAAATTTTTTTCCAGAGAAATCTTCTCTTCCTGATGACGGGAGAGATTACTATCAACTTCTCTGAGGAGCTTGTTAATATCTGCAACAACACGGCGGCGCTCACTTTTGTTGGCAGGATACTGTTTCAGATTGGCCAGAAGAGGGTAGAGATGAATTTCTCTATCATCCCAAAGCGGCATTTCAAGCGGCTTTTCTGAGGAAACCGCCGTCTTCAGCTGTTTTTCTGGTAATGCTTCCAGGGGGTCCGGCTTTTTGCTTTCTATTTTCTTTCTGCCGGCCACTCTTTCTGCTTCTCTGTACTCAGCTAGATTTGAGAAAACATCAATCCCGCCGTCGAGCATGCCCCAGACTTCTTCAGCAATATGCTCAATGAAGTAGCGGTCATGCGAAACTGCGAGAATGGTGCCTGTAAATTCGTTCAGTGCGTCTTCCAGCAGTTCACGTGAATATATATCCAGATGGTTTGTCGGCTCATCCATGAAAAGTACGTCCGGCTTATCCTGGAGGAGGGCGCAGAGAAATAAACGAGAACGTTCTCCGCCGGAGAGACTGCCTGTCTTATGAAAGACCGTATCCCCGCTGAAGCCAACACGTGCCAGCTCACTGCGTGCTTTTGCATCATTTAGCTGAGGCTGGAGAATAAGCAATTGCTCCAGTACTGTTTTTTCATAATCATCAAATTTTGCCTCCTGACCGAGGAAGGCGAAAGTCAGATTAGCGGCACTACGAATAGTGCCTTTGTTTTGATGAATTTCTCCCATCAGTGTTTTTAAGAGTGTTGTCTTGCCACAACCGTTCCTGCCAACAAGAACAAGGTGCTTACCCTTGATCAGATTAAAGGTTAAATTTTCGAAGATAGGATCAGACTCTCCTTCAAAGCGGACACTGAGATCTTTAACTTCCATTGCGATCTGTTCACGGCGTGAACTGGTCTGTGCCGGCTCTTGTACCGGTTTGAAACTCATGCGCTTATGTGAAGATCTTTTGAAATTGCGTAAAGCAGCCAGCTCATCGCTTATGCGACTCTCTTTTATTTCACTGCTGTGATACTGAGCGATTTTTCGATGCGACAGCATAGTCTGGGTAATCTCTTCCTGCCTTTGCAGTTTTTTTTCAATGTGATAAATACGCCGTTCCAAAGTCTTTTCTTCAAAAGCTTTTTGTTCCAGATATTTTGTGTAATTGCCGGAATACATTCTGATTTTGCCTGTGTTAAGTTCAGCGGTCTTGTTGGCCACCTTATTGATAAAAGCGCGGTCATGCGAAACAAAGAGAACTGCTGAGGTCATCTTATTCAGATAATCCTCCAGCCAGTCTATTGCTTTCTGGTCCAGATGGTTGGTAGGCTCGTCCAGCAAGAGAAGGTCAGGAGATCGCAGCAAAAGCCGGGCCAGAGCTACACGCATGCGTTCGCCTCCGGAAAGATATTCCAGAGGGCGTCTGATCGTGGTCTCGTCCAGAGAAAATGCGTTTAATGTGGCCTGAAGACGCTGGCGGAAGCTGAATCCGCCCAGGGCTTCATAACGATCCTGTGCCCCGGCATACTTTTGCATAAGTATATCAAGATTGTTATCGCTACAGTTTTCCAGTTCAGTCTGCAAATCGAGAATCTCTTGTTCAACTGCAGCAATTTCCGGGTCTTCCAGGGCAAAATCACTGTTTGCATTTAAGTGATCCAGTTGCTGTTCCAGATATCCCACGACTGTACCGCGCGCGAGTTTTATGCTGCCGAATTCGGGGTCCGGAGTTTCACTGCCGGCGATAAGTCGCAGCAGGGTGGTCTTGCCGGCGCCGTTGTCACCGATCAAGGCGATTTTATCTCCGGGCATAATGTTGAGATCAACACCCTCAAGTACCTTTACGGCTGCGTACGATTTTGATATATTGTTAATACTTAGTAAAGTCATGTCGCACATATTATGGACTTATCTCTCTATTATTGACAATGATTAAGGTGAAAAAGAGAGTATAGCCTGTTATTTCCAAGCTTTTTCCAAGTTTTTGAAAAAATGCTTGCAATATGTCCCTTGATACTTTATACTTCCCCTTGTGCCTTTTTACATGGACGATTGCGTCTGTGTATAAACAGGTTAGCGAAGAAGACGGAGATTGCTTTTCAGTTCGCTGCGGATTGGAGAGGTAACTTCGTTAGAGCAGTCCGGCTTGATCCGGACGATGATCACGCGGCAGCTTAGCACCCAGCGTAAGCGCCAAGCACTTCGACTGGGTTTTAACATGAAAGTGTTAGACACACCCGAGTCGATAGTGATTAACAGAAAATGAGTGATTAAAACGTAGCCATAGGAGGAAAAAATGGCAGTCAAGCAAACGATTAGAATTCGATTGAAAGCTTTCGACCACCGCATTCTGGATGAGAGTGCTGAACGGATCGTTGAAACAGCTAAGAACACAGGTGCAAGTGTATCAGGTCCGATACCTTTGCCGACAGAAAAGGATATCATTACGATTCTGCGCTCGCCCCACGTTAATAAAGATTCACGTGAGCAGTTTGAGGTCCGTACTCATAAGCGCCTGATAGATATTCTCACGCCAACACAGCGGACTATTGAATCTCTGATGAGACTGGAAATGCCCGCAGGCGTAAGTATCGAGATAAAACTATAACAATTATTGGTCAATGTTCACCGCAGATGTGAACCAATAACCAGGAGGTAATAGAAGATGGCAAAATTCATGCTAGGCCGCAAAGCTGGTATGACACAAGTTTTTGATGAAAAAGGGGATTCCGTTCCCGTAACCGTCATTGCCTGTGGACCCCTCAAGGTCATACAGAATAAAACAGTAGAAAAAGACGGCTATGTAGCTACACGCGTTGGATATGAAGAATACAAGAAAGCAAAACGCCCTCACAGCGGTCAGTTTTCAAAAGTAGAAGTTGCTCCAATGCGCTATATTCGTGAGTTTACTGCGGATGCAGGCGAAGAATTTGAAGCAGGGCAAGAAGTTAATGTTGCTGACATGTTTGCTGAAGGCGACTTTGTAGATATTTCAGGTATTTCCAAAGGTAAGGGCTTCCAGGGCTCCATCAAACGCCATGGCGTGTCACGAGGCCCCATGTCCCACGGTTCAAAATATCATCGCGGTTCAGGATCTATGGGTTCATCGGCAACTCCGGGCAAAGTTTTCAAGGGTAAGAGATTGCCGGGTCAGATGGGCAATAAGCGTGTGACAGTACAGAACCTTCAGGTAGTACAGGTTGACGGAGAGCGTCATATCCTGGTAGTACGCGGTTCAGTGCCCGGTCCCAAGCGCGGTCTGCTGGAAATCAAGACAAGCGTTAAGGGAAAGTAGACGGAGGAACTGATAAATGCAAATAAATGTATTAAATATTAAAGGCGATGTTGTTGATACTCTCGAAATATCTGATGAAGTCTTCGCAATCGAGCCAAATTTAGATGCCGTGTATCGGGTGATGCTTGCTCAGCAGGCTAATCGTCGGCAGGGCACCAGCAAAGCTAAAGGTCGCGCTGAGGTTCGCGGCGGCGGAAGAAAACCCTATCGTCAGAAGGGAACAGGTCGTGCCCGTCACGGTTCCAACCGTTCACCCATTTTTGTTGGTGGTGGTGTGACTTTCGGTCCGACTCCACGTTCTTACAGAACGCGTTTGCCGAAAAAATTAAGACGCCTGGCAATGCGCTCGCTTCTGTCCGACAAGGCTGCTAACAAAAAGTTGCTGGTATTGGACTCATTGGACATGGAAACACATAAAACTCGCGAAATGGTCGGGATTTTGAAAAACGTCGGTGTTGATTCATCAGCACTGATTGTTACCAGCGGCAGCAATGTGGAAGTAATGCGTTCAGCACGTAACATTCCTAATGTCCGTACTGCGGGCGTGAATGCCTTTTCCGTGCTCGATCTTCTGAATTCCGATTTGCTTATCGTTACACGCGAAGCTCTTGTCACAATCGAGGAGGTTTACGCATCATGAAGAATCCACACGATATTATTATCCGCCCCGTCATCACTGAACATAGCATGATGGAAGCTGCCTACGGCAAATATACTTTTGAAGTTGACCGCCGGGCCAGCAAGACCGAAATAAGACAAGCAGTTGAAGTGCTTTTTGAAGTCAAGGTTACAGGAGTCAATACAGTTAATCTGCGCGGCAAAGAACGTCGTGTCGGATCCGGCAAGAAAGGTATGACTCCAGCCCGTAAAAAAGCAATTATTACCATAGATACTGATCCTGTAGCTGAAACATATCAGATAGCAGGCGGTAAAACAGGCAGCAGGTCGAAGAAATATAAAACTTCGATTGAAGAATTCGGTTTCGGCCAATAAGCCGTTCAAGCGAAAGAAGGAGAATTATAATGGCAAAAAGTTATAGACCGACTTCCCCCGCGAGAAGGCAGATGACCAGAGTTGATTATTCTGATTTAACAGAAAATAAAGCTCCGGAGAAAAGTTTGCTTCAAGCTCAGCAGAAGTCCAGTGGTCGAAACAACTACGGCAGAATTACGGTTCGTCATCGTGGTGGCGGAAACCGCAGAAAATACAGACAAATTGACTGGAAGCGTACCAAGGATGATATCCCGGCACGTGTAAAGGCTATTGAGTATGACCCCAACCGTACAGCATTTATTGCTTTGCTCTATTACGAAGATGGTGAGAAGTCTTACATTTTAGCTCCCAACGGGCTCAAGGTCGGCGACACTGTTATGTCAGGCCAGGAAGTGGAAATTGCTCTGGGAAATACTCTGCCTTTAAGTTCAATTCCCGTAGGAACGCAGATTCATAATATTGAAATGCATCCCGGCAAAGGCGGACAACTTGTTCGCTCTGCAGGATCATCTGCGCAGCTGCTTGCTAAAGAAGGCCGTTATGCTACTTTGCGTTTGCCTTCTACTGAAGTACGCCTGGTTCCACAGGAATGCCGCGCAACAATCGGTACCGTCAGTAATTTTGAAAACAGCATTGTTACTATCGGAAAAGCAGGACGTAAACGTCACATGGGCAGAAGGCCTCATGTTCGCGGTTCAGTCATGAACCCGGTTGATCACCCGCATGGCGGTGGCGAAGGCAAGGCTCCTATCGGTATGCCTAGCCCTGTCACTCCCTGGGGTAAGCCAACCCGTGGTTACAAGACGCGTAAACGTAATAAGAAATCCAATGAGATGATCGTCAGAAGAAGACGTAAGAAGTAAGGAGGATAAAGAATGAGTCGTTCTACAAAGAAGGGCTTCTATGTTGAAGAAGCACTGATGAAGCGAATAGAAGCAATGAACGAAAAGAATGAGCATCGTGTCATAAGAACATGGTCCAGAGCCTCCACGATCTTCCCTGAGATGGTTGGCCACACAATAGCAGTTCATGATGGCAGGAAACATGTGCCGATCTATATTACTGAAGAAATGGTCGGTCATAAATTAGGTGAGTTCGCTCCCACGCGAACCTTCAGAGGACATGCATCGTCTGAACGACGCGCAATTGTTCGCTGATCGCAGTGAGGAGGGAGAATATATATGTCAAGAAAAGTAATGAGTAAAGTTGAATTAGAAGAGCGCCGTGAAGAACTCATAGCTGCACATAAAGCAGAGACCAGACGCAACCAGAAAACAGCGTCCTTAAGCAAAAAAGAACGCAAGTATCTGGGTATTGGCCGCGATGAAGGTCGCGCTACAGTTCGACATTTGCGCATGAATTCAAAGAAGGTAAATCTACTCACCGGTCTTATCCGCGGCAAATCGTTGCAGGATGCCCTGGCCATAGTGGAATACTCCTCAAATGCTGCGGCCCAGCCTATTAAAAAGCTGCTTGATTCAGCCGCAGCCAACGCTGTCAATAACAACGGTTTGAATCCTGAGCGTTTATATGTTGCAGAGATCAATGCGACAGAAGGTCCAACTATGAAGCGGATCCGTCCACGTGCCAAAGGCGCTGCTTCCTGGATTTTGAAACGCAGCAGTCACATTAACGTTGTTCTGAGAGAAAGCGAGGAGGAGGCATAGTATGGGCCAGAAAGTTAATCCACATGGTTTACGTGTAGGAGTTATTAAAGACTGGGATTCACGCTGGTATGCGGATAAAAAGAACTTTTCCCGTTACCTGGTTGAAGATAAAAAGATTCGTGATTTAGTGTTTGCTGAGACCTCACGCGCCGGAGTTTCCCGGATCGAGATTGAACGTGAAGGTGATGACAAGACTGTGGTTACTATTACTACAGGGAAACCTGGCATAATTATTGGTCGCCAGGGCGCTGAAATTGAAAAATTAAAGAAAAAACTGACAAAGCAGTTCGGCAGTGAATTCTACATAAACGTAAAAGAAGTCCGAAATGTAGACGTCGAAGCTCAGTTAGTGGCTGAAGGCATTGCCCGTCAACTTGAAGCAAGAACTTCATTCAGACGTGCCATGAAGCAAGCTATGGGCCGCGCCACTAAGAACGGTGCCAAAGGTATTAAAACCATGGTATCCGGTCGTCTGGGCGGAGCTGAAATTGCCCGTTCCGAACAGTACCATGAAGGTACAATCCCCCTGCATACTCTGCGCGCCGACATCGATTACGGTTTTGCAGAGGCTAACACTGCTTACGGCCTGATCGGTGTAAAAGTGTGGATTTACAAGGGTGAGGTCCTTCCGGTGAAGAAGACACAAGCAGCTCAAGAAGGAGGTACACCCGATGTTAATGCCTAAGCGTACAAAATATAGAAAACAACATCGCGGCCGCATGAAGGGCAAAGCAACCCGCGGCAACAAAGTTAGTTACGGACAGTATGGCCTGGTGGCAACTGAACCGTGCTGGATTACCGGAAACCAGATTGAAGCTGCACGTATTGCTATCAACCGTTATTTCCGTCGTGGCGGTACCGTGTGGATCAAGATATTTCCGGATAAGCCTGTCACGGCTAAACCTGCAGAAACCCGCATGGGTAAAGGTAAGGGTTCTCCGGAGTATTGGGTTGCTGTCGTTAAACCCGGTCGCGTGCTATTTGAAGTAGCCGGTATCACTGAAGCCAACGCTCGCGAAGCCTTGCGCCTGGCATCACATAAACTGCCTTGCAAGACTAAGTTTGTTGAAAGTGAACGCAAATTCAGTGAAGAGGAAATCGCCAAATTTGCTGAAGTTCAGGTACTGGATATTCCTGAGGAAATGATGACTGAGGGTGAACTGGAGGAGTCAGGCATTCTTGATGAAAATGCTGTTGATGCCGAAGGCGGCGCTGACGTTGATGAAGGCGGGGAGGTAGAAGCAGATGAAGGCAACTGATTTAAGAAAAAAGAGCCAAACTGAGCTTGAAGAAGAATTAAATGAACTCAAAGAAGAGTTGTTTAAATTGCGCTTTCAGCATGCTACCAATCAGCTGGCAAATCCTTTGCAGTTGAAGTATGTAAAGCGTGATATCGCCCGGGTTAAAACCGTAATGCGCCAGCAGGAACTTAGTGATGGAGGGATTAAAGCATGAGTGAGCGCAATGATCGCAAACAAAGAGAAGGCGTAGTGGTCAGCGACAAGATGGATAAGACAATTACTGTCGAAGTTACCCAGCATGTGCGCCACCCTCTTTATAAGAAATATTCGAAGCAGTCTTACAAGCTCAAAGCTCATGATGAAAACAATGAGTGCCAGATAGGTGATCGTGTACGTGTTATGGAAACTCGTCCGCTCTCAAAAAGTAAGCGCTGGCGCCTAGTCGAAATCATTGAGAAAGCCAAGTAAGAGCGTGTTGGAGGACTAAGATTATGATTCAAGTACAAAGTAGGCTGAAGTCCGCTGATAATACCGGCGCCAGAAGCCTGATGTGTATAAAAGTATTGGGAGGCAGCGGCAGACGCTACGCAAATGTTGGTGATGTGATTGTCTGCTCTGTTAAAGAAGCTATTCCGGGTGGGGTAGTTAAGAAGGGCGATGTAGTCAAAGCAGTAGTTGTCCGTTCCAAATCCGGAGTAAGACGCAACGATGGTTCAGTAATTCGCTTTGATGAAAATGCAGCGGTTATTTTGAAGGATGACGGCAACCCACAGGGAACACGTATCTTCGGACCGATCGCCCGCGAGCTGAGAGCTAAGAAGTATATGAAGATTCTGTCTCTCGCCCCGGAAGTTTTATAGGAGGGCAAGATGGCTAATAAAGTTCATGTAAAAACTAACGACCGTGTTTATGTGCTGACCGGTAAAGATGCAGGAAAATCAGGCAAGGTAATTGCGGTATATCCTGCCAGCGGACGGATCCTGGTTGAGGGTGTCAATATGGGCACACGTCATGTAAAACCCCGAAGCAGCACACAGCAGGGCGGACTTATTAATCAGGAACTTCCGATTCATGCTTCCAATGTGATGCTGGTTTGCAGTGAGTGTAAGCGTCCTTCAAAGACCGGAGTCAGATTCCTTGACAATGGTGATAAAGTCCGTTTTTGCAAATCATGCGGAGAACAGATTTCTGTCATCCGTTCGGCTAAGAAATAAGGTGAGCTATGAATAGAGTACAAGAAAGATATATAGAAGAAATCACTCCGGCACTTATGAAGAATTTCGATTATAGCTCGGTCATGCAAGTGCCCAAGCTAAGCAAAATCGTCCTGAATATGGGTGTTGGTGATGCTAAAGAAGACTCTAAAGCTATCGACAATGCTATTGAAGATTTGACAACAATAGCAGGTCAGAAAGCAGTAGTAACCTATGCTAGGAAATCCATCGCAAACTTTAAGTTGCGTGCCGGTATGCCTATCGGTGCCAAAGTAACTTTGCGCGGAGACCGTATGTACTACTTCTTTGATAAGCTCATTAGCGTAGCTCTGCCAAGAGTCCGTGACTTCCGCGGGATCAACCCGAACTCATTTGACGGCCATGGTAATTTTACCCTGGGCGCACGTGAGCAGTTGATCTTCCCCGAGATAGATTACGACAGTATTGATAAGATCAGAGGTTTGGACATTGTTATTGTTACAACGGCCGAAACTGATGAAGAAGGCAAAGCCTTGCTTGAAGCATTAGGCATGCCGTTCCGCAAATAGGAGAGATTAAGATATGGCGAAAAAATCACAAATAGTTAGAGCTCAAAAGCCGCAAAAATACAGTACTCGTGAACACAATCGCTGTCAGCTTTGCGGACGCCCTCGTGCCTACATGAGAAAATTTGGTGTCTGCCGCATTTGCTTCCGTGAACTGGCTTATAAGGGCCAGGTTCCCGGTGTGCGCAAAGCCAGCTGGTAAGGAGGAGTAAGTCTATGCAAAGTACTGATACTGTAGCTGATATGTTGACACGCATCCGCAACGCCGGTCGTGCTGGTCATAAGTCCTGTGATATTCCTGCATCCAAACTGAAGAAAGCGATAGCTGACATTTTGGTTGAAGAGGGATATATAGAGAAAGTCGAATATAAGGCCGATAACGTGCAGGGAGTTTTAACGACAACTTTGCGTTATCATGGCTCAAAGCCCGTTATCATGGGTATACGACGCATTTCGAAACCCGGACTGCGCGTGTATGCTGATGCAGCCAATCTGCCGCGAGTTCAAAACGGTTTAGGTATTGCAGTCATTTCCACCTCTCAGGGTGTTATGACTGATCGCAATGCCCGTCGCGCCGGTATTGGCGGTGAAGTTCTGGCTTACGTTTGGTAAAGCCGGTTAGCTTTGATAACTCCGTGAAGGAGTTCAGAATAACACTCTGAAAAGGGTCAAAGACCCCCAATCTTAAGAGCAGGAGGAAAGTATGTCTAGAATAGGAAAAATGCCGATTGAAATACCTGCCGGTGTGGATGTCACCATTGCGGATGATGTCGTCACAGTTAAAAAAGGTAATCAATCGCTAACACAGACCATTTCACCGCTGGTCAAAGTCAGTGTGGATGACGGTGTGCTGACAGTTGAACGTTTGAAAGACGATCGCTTCGGCCGCTCTATGCACGGTCTGACCCGCAGTTTAATTAATAATATGATAATCGGCCTGGAACAGGGATTTAAGAAGAACCTTGAAATCACAGGTGTTGGCTATAATGCCGCCAAAGAAGGCTCGACTTTAGTATTGAACGTCGGTTATTCGCATCAGGTCCGTATTGATGAACCTGAAGGTATCACATTTGATGTTCCCTCTAACAACAAAATATCGGTTAGTGGATATGATAAGCAATTAGTCGGAGAGATGGCTGCCAAGATCCGTGCCGTCCGTCTGCCCGATGCTTATAAAGGAAAAGGCATCAGATATGAAGGCGAAATCCTGCGACTCAAAGTCGGCAAAACAGGCGCAAAGTAAGGAGCGAAAGTTATGAGTTATAAAGAATCAAGAAATCAACGCCGTCTCCGTCGTCATGCGCGTGTCAGAAACAAGCTTCATGGCACAGCTCAACATCCCAGACTTTGTGTTTTCCGCAGTAATGCGGAGATTTACGCACAATTGATTGACGATGATAATGGTGTAACCCTGGCGCAGGCATCTTCACTGGATAAGGTGCTGGATATTGAACATGGCGGCAACATTGAAGCAGCCAAAGCTGTCGGCAAACTTATCGGTGAACGTGCGCTTGAACAAGAAATCAAGACTGTGATCTTTGATCGCGGTGGCTATAAATATCACGGGCGAGTGGCAGCATTAGCAGATGCAGCACGCGAAGCCGGACTATCATTTTAAGGGAGTAAAGCATGAGAAGAGACAAGAGATTCGACNNNAGAAATTTCCGTTTTACAGCGCTTGTTGTTGTGGGTGATGGTGCCGGCCGTGTAGGCAAGGGTCTGGGCAAGGCTCAGGAAATTCCGGATGCCATCCGCAAGGGTGTTGATGAAGCTAAGAAAAATATGATTACAGTGTCCCTGTATAAAGACACTATTCCGCACCAGGTTACAGGTGTTTTCAACTCAGGCAAAGTTCTGTTGAAACCAGCTGCTGCAGGTACCGGAGTTATCGCCGGAAGCCCTGTGCGTGCAGTCTGTGAGCTGGCCGGTATTAAAGATATTCGTACCAAATCGCTCGGATCAAATAATCCGAACAATGTGGTTAATGCTGCAATCGAAGGATTGAAATCCCTGCGCTCCCTGGAAGAGGTAGCTGCAATTCGAGGCAAAGACCCGAAAGATATTTTATAAGGAGGGCACTTGCATGGCACAATTAAGAGTGACATTACTTCGCAGCCTCAATGGCGTGAAAAAAGATCAACTGGCTACAGTTGAGGCACTTGGTTTGAATAGAATCGGTCAGCAAGTTCTCCACCAGGATAACGATGCGATCCGGGGAATGTTAAATCGTGTCTCGCATCTTGTCGTTTTTGAAGAAGTGGAAGGAGATGCGTAATGAAACAGAATGAACTCAGACCTAATGAAGGTTCGCGTCCCAAGGCCTGGCGTAAAGGACGCGGCCATGGCAGCGGCAATGGAAAAACAGCTGGCCGTGGTCACAAGGGTCAAAAGGCTCGTTCCGGTGGTGGAGTCAGTCCTCAGTTCGAGGGTGGACAGATGCCATTATACCGTCGCATACCTAAGCGCGGTTTTAATAATAAGCGTTTTGCCAAGCAGTATATCGTAGTGAATGTAGGTGCTTTGGAAGCACTGGAAAATAACACTGTGGTCGATGCTGCAAGTCTGGCAGAATCTGGAATTATCAGCTTGCCGAAGGTTAATGACGGAATCAAGATTCTTGGTGACGGTGAGCTAAGCAAGAGCTTGACCGTGAAGGCAAAGGCTTTCACAAGCTCGGCCCGTGAGAAGATAGAACAGGCCGGGGGAATTTGTGAGGTGATCTGATGGGTGAGATGTTTCAAACCCTACGAAATGCTTTCCGCATAGAAGATATTCGCAAGAAAGTTTTGTTTACCCTCGCGATGATTCTTGTTTTCCGTTTGGGAACAGCTATGCCGGTGCCAGCTATAGATACAGCATCTTTTACTGAGTTATTCAGTCGTTTTGGCCAGCTTGGTCAATTCCTGGATATTATTTCAGGTGGTGCTTTTAGATCAGTATCAATACTTGCACTTGGTATATCACCCTATATTAACTCATCGATCATTATGCAGCTGCTGACCTTCGCTATTCCTGCTCTGGAACGCATGCAGAAAGAAGGCGAAGCAGGACAGAAGAAGATTAAAAAGATCACGCGCCTGGTGACCTTGGGTATTGCTTTGGTAATGTCGACATCATATGCCCTCCTGACCAGGGAAGCAGCAAGTTCCGGTATGCCGCGTTTTCTTTCTCTGGCTGTAGTTATTTTAAGCTTTACCGGTGGTGCAATGTTTGTCATGTGGCTGGGTGAGATGATCGATGAAAAGGGAATCGGAAATGGTATCTCTTTGATTATCTTTACCGGTATAGTAAGCAGACTGCCCTCTTATATACCTTTGATTTACTCTTATTTCCAGGGTTGGCGGATTATTGGCGGCAGCATAATCCTTGCACTCTTGGGCGTGGTACTGGTAGTGGCATTCTTTGTTGGAATGGTAACTTTAGTTGTATACGTACAGAGTGCGGAACGCAGAATACCGATTCAATATGCCAAGCGTGTCGTTGGACGAAAAGTATATGGCGGACAAGGAACTTATTTGCCGATTAAGGTTAACCAGTCCGGTGTCTTGCCTGTTATTTTCGCAATGTCCCTGCTCATGGTGGGGCCAACAATAGCATCATTGACCGGTTCAACGGGTAAAGTTGCGACATGGTTCCTGACTCTTAATCAGAACCCGCTATATTATCTGTTCTATGCACTGCTGATTCTGGCCTTTGTGTTTTTCTACTCCACTATCAGTTTTAATCCGGTAGATATTGCCAACAACCTGCAAAAAAATGGCGGTTATATTCTAGGTATTCGTCCCGGCAGACCGACTTCTGACTTTATTGGCAAAACAGCGCGCAGACTTAGCTGGTTTGAGGCTTTGTTCCTTATGGTAATAGTGCTGATGCCATCTTTATTCGGTTTGATCACAAAGACAGAAGGTATTTGGTTTGGCGGTACAGCTGTAATCATTCTGGTTGGCGTCTCTATGGACATCGTCAATCAACTGGAAGCACAGTTGCTGATGCGTCATTACAAAGGATTTTTGGACTAAAATGGCTTATCGATTTGTTTTTCTTGGTGCGCCGGGAAGCGGCAAAGGGACATGGTCAGGTATCGTGTCCCGGCGCCTTGCCCTTTCGCATCTCTCAACCGGAGATCTTTTGCGGCAGGAAGTTGCAGAGAATTCGGAACTGGGTCAAAAAGCCAGATCCTATATGGATGCAGGTGAGTTAGTTCCTGATGAATTGATTCTGGCACTTGTAGACAAAAAACTGGGTGAAGCAAACGGATTTATTCTGGATGGTTACCCGCGAAATATTGCACAGGCAAAGTCTTTAGAAGAAATATTAGAAAAGAACAAGATCAGCCTGTCAAAAGTTATTTATTTGGAAGTAGCGGAAGAAGAGCTTGTTCGCCGTATAACAAGCCGCGTAGTGTGTCCGAACTGCGGAGCTACATACAATCTTCAAACGATGCCCCCTAAACTGGCAGGTATCTGCGACAGATGTGGCAGCAAACTGATTCAGCGTCCGGATGATACTGAAGAAGTTTTCCGGGTCCGTTTGGACGCCTACAATAAGCAAACGGCACCTCTGCTTGAGTATTATGAGCAGAAGGGTCTGCTTTATCGTTATGACAATTACGGCGCACAGACTGAGGAAGGCAATGAAAACTTTCTCAGGCTATTGACAAAGGAATAAATACTAATGATTAGGCTTAAGTCTCCGGAAGAAATTGATCGGATGCGTCGGGCCGGCGCAGTGGTTGCTGCAGTCTTCGAGAAAATTGCACCACTGATGCAGTCGGGTGTGTCGACTTATGAGATCGATCGTGTTGCACACGAAGAGATTGTTAGACACGGGGCCATTCCGTCATTTCTGGATTTTCCGGGAGAGTTTTCGCCTTTTCCGGCAGCTACTTGTATCTCTATTGACTCCGAGGTAGTGCACGGCATACCATCACGGGACAGAATCCTTGAAGATGGAATGATTGTATCAGTTGATGTTGGCGCTATCCTGGAAGATATGCACGGGGATGCAGCGCGTACTTATCTGGTAGGCGAGGTAGATCCGGAGATTCGCAAGTTAGTGGAGGAGACAGAAAACTCTTTTTGGAAGGGTTTTGAACAGGCAACAATCGGTAATCGTATCGGAGATATTTCGCATGCGGTTGAAGCACACGTCCAGGCTTTTGGTTATGGTGTGATAGAGGTTCTTACCGGACATGGAGTAGGTTACGACCTGCACGAAGATCCCAGTGTCCCGAACTTTGGCAGAAAAGGACGCGGTGTCCGTCTGGCAGAAGGAATGACCCTGGCGCTGGAACCCATGATTACCTTAGGGTCGCCGAGGGTTCAAATGGAGAGAGATGGCTGGACTTTTGTCACGCGTGACGGAAAACCTGCTTCTCACTTTGAAAATACTTTCGCCATCACTAAGCAAGGTCCCATCGTCCTTACAGCAAGTTGCTGATCATTGAAACAGGATTATGAAACAAGCAGGCTGCCCGCAGCAGCAAAGGAAAATAAAAGCAGGTGCCGCAGTTAAAGCGACACATGGACATGACCGTGGACGTCTGTACCTCGTAATTAAACGGGAAGCAGAGCAAGTAGAGTTAAGTGACGGAACTTATCGTCCCATTGCTAAGCCAAAGACTAAAAACCTCAAACATCTTGTACATATTTCTGACCTGATTGAGGCAAATCAGTTGATGGCTGAGCTAGATGCCCTGAGCTGTGATCGGGAAAAGGATATATACATTAGACGACTGCTTAAGCAAGTGGCTGAAAATTAATTATTTTATTTTCAGACTACTAAGAAAGGATGATGATGGCTAAAGAAGAAGCTATTGAAGTTAAAGGCGTAGTTACAGAAACAATGCCTAATGCTGTTTTCAGGGTTGAGCTGGAAAATGGACATGAAGTGATAGCGCACATCTCCGGGAAGCTGAGAAAGAATTACATTAAAATTCTGACTGGCGATAATGTAACGGTGGAGTTGTCCCCTTACGACTTATCCCGTGGACGTATCATATGGCGTTCAAAATAGAAGATATTGACTAATATGTAATGCGATAATCTTGTTATTAGCGCACTAATGTGATAAAATTTTTCGGTGTGCCGTTTGGACGGTGCGCGAAAGGAGAAAACAATGAAAGTAAGACCTTCAGTAAAACCTATATGCGAAAAGTGCCGTGTCGTAAAGAGACGTGGTCGCGTAATGGTAATTTGTTCAGATCCTAAGCATAAGCAACGACAGGGCTAGTTCCTGTTTATATTGATCTAATTAATAATTTTTGAGACGACACGACGACGGATGCGGCTGCGGCAGGTAACTGTCGAAATCCAAATTCGTGTTTGAGCGATAAAACATTCGAAAGCATGGAGGTATCGG
>LFSM01000075.1:69939-75862 GCA_001512745.1 Clostridiales bacterium DTU032 | reverse complement strand
CGCGTAGAGATCGGCCTGACTTCCATTTATGGAATCGGCAGGACAAGATCGAATGAGATTCTCGCTAAAGCGGAAGTAGATCCCAACACGAGAGTGAAGGATCTGACCGATGGTGAGATCACCCGCATCAGAGAAACAATTGATAGTGATTATGAGGTTGAAGGCGATTTGCGCCGCAGTACCGCAATGAATATCAAGCGTTTGACGGAAATCGGATCCTACAGAGGCCGCCGTCATCGTATGAATTTGCCGGTACGTGGACAAAGAACCAAAACCAACGCTCGCACCCGTAAGGGAAGCAGACGCAGAATGGCTAAAAAGAGATAAGGAGGACGAGATAAATGGCTAAAGCAAAAAAAGCAACAGCAAGAACCAGACGCCGGGACCGTAAAAACGTTCTACATGGCGCAGCACATATTCATTCGTCCTTCAATAATACGATTGTGATGATTACAGATTTACAGGGAAATGCCATTTCCTGGTCTAGCGCAGGTGCGCAAGGCATGAAAGGCTCTCGTAAAGGCACACCATTCGCCGCCCAATTAGCCGGCGAGGCTGCAGCCCGCAAAGCTGTAGAACACGGTATGCAAGACGTTGATGTCTACGTGCGTGGTCCCGGATCCGGACGTGAGTCAGCCATCAGGGCTCTGGCAACCGGCGGTTTGAACGTGACACTGATTAAAGATGTTACACCTATTCCGCATAACGGCTGCAGACCGCCCAAGAGAAGAAGAGGCTAGGAGGGGACATTATGGCAAGAGATAGATCACCAATTATGAAGCGTTGTCGTACGCTTGAACTTGCGCCCCAGACATTGGGCATAAATAAGAAATCAAAACGCAATCCTAAGAGATCCCGCCGCAAAGAGAGCGAGTACGGGAGACAGATGAAAGCGAAGCAAAAGACGAAATTCGTCTATGGAGTTATGGAAAAGCAATTCCGTGGTACCTTTGCACGTGCAGTAAAAATGCCGGGTAAAAGTGGTGAAAACTTGATGAAACTACTTGAATTGAGACTGGACAATGTCGTATACCGTTTAGGTTTCGCCAGCACGCGTGCCCATGCCCGCCAGCTTGTGAACCATGGTCATTTCGATTTGAATGGAAAACGCGCCAGCATCCCTTCAATGACTGTATCACCAGGCGATGAAATTTCAGTACGTGAAAATTCTCGTTCACTTCAGCCGTTCCAGGATCTGCCTAACGTTATCGTGCCGGACTGGCTCAGTGCTGACCCCGATAATCTCAAGGGACGCGTAATGCGTGTCCCTGAGCGTCATGAAATAGATGTGGATGTAGAAGAAACCTTGATTGTTGAGCTCTACTCCAGATAATTTACTGATTAAGGGAGGCTTTTCCATGATCGAAGCAAAAAATACAAATGTTGAATATAAAAAGCATTCGGAAGATGGTTCCTATGGCCTCTTTGTTGTAGAACCGCTGGAACGCGGCTATGGCACTACCCTGGGAAATGCTTTGAGACGTGTGCTTTTGTCTTCATTGCCGGGTTCAGCAGTGACTGCGATCCGCATTGAAAATGTTTATCAGGAATTTTCCACAGTTCCGGGCGTAATTGAGGATGTCACTGAGATTATCCTCAATGTTAAAGAAATTCGCGCCAGAATGCGTGTGGAAGGTCCGAAGACTGTTTATATCAGCACCGAAGAAGGCTACTCAGGTCCTGTGACCGCAGGCGATATTATCCGCGATGACGAAGTCGAGATAGTGAATCCTGAACTGGTTATTGCCAACCTGAACGGCGAAGGACGTCTGTTCATGGAGCTAACCTTCAATAATGGCCTGGGTTACAGAAGTGCAGAAGACAACAAGATTGATAATTCACCGATTGGCGTAATACCGGTAGACTCCATTTATACACCTGTCACAAAAGTTAAGTACGCAGTCACAGACACACGTGTCGGACAGGTTACTGACTATGACAAACTTACACTGGAACTGTGGACTGACGGATCAATTAAAGCCAATGACGCTTTGTCACAAGCTTCAAAGATTCTGATTGAACATCTGAATCTCTTTTCATCGATATCTGACGCTGAAGTTGTCAGGGAAGACAAAGAAGAAGAAGCAACAATTGATGACAGCATTGAAGAAGATTACATGATTCCGATTGAGGATCTCAATTTCTCAGTGCGTACCTATAATTGTCTGAAGCGTGCCAATATGAATACAGTAGCTGATATGATGGCCCGAAGCAGAGAGGACATGATGAAAGTCCGAAATCTGGGTAAGAAATCCATGGAAGAAGTGGACGAAAAACTGGCTAGTATTGGCCTTGAGCTAAGATAGGACATAACTAATATTTTGACAAACAGGAGGGTATGTATATGCCTGGATATAGAAAACTTGGTCGCACCTCAAGCCAGCGTAAGGCACTCTTGCGTGGGCAGCTAACAGCATTAATAGTAAACGGCCAAGTTAAGACAACAGAAGCTAAGGCCAAAGAAGTCAGGAAACTGGCCGAAAAAGCGATTACGCTGGCTGTTAAAGAATACACAAACTTTACAACAAAGAAGGTTACAGTATCTTCTGCTAAACTGGACGGCAAAGGACGCAAAATCCTGATGACAGCGACTTCTAAGAATGATCGGGTCTATGATGTGGTTGAGCGTGAGAAAACAACAAAAGAAGTAGAAGTTGACTTACCGTCACGTCTGGCAGCACGCAGACAACTGCTTACTATGCTGGAAGATACTTATAATAGTGATGGTGAGCGTATCAAAACAGTTAATTACCTTTTCAGCAATGTGGCACCGCGCTATGCAGGAAAACAAGGCGGTTATACACGTATTACAAAACTTGGACCCAGGCGCGGAGACGCCGCTCCAATGGTCATGCTGGAACTTGTTTAAAGCATTAAGGGGCTGCGTGAATCAACGCGGCCTCTTTTCTAGAAAGCATTAGCACATGGACCCGATCTTAGAATTTGATCGCGTTTCTTTTTATTATGATACGGATGCTGATCGTTTGCCGACGGTCAATAACGTATCATTTTCTCTGCCGCGCGGCCAGCATTTAGCTATTCTTGGGGCCAATGGCTCAGGTAAATCTACTTTGGCCCGACTGATGAACGCTTTGCTCTTACCGGATGCCGGTACTGTTAGCGTTGCCGGCATGGATACTGCTGACGAAAACTCTGTCTATGAGATCCGTCGCCAATGCGGTATGGTTTTTCAAAACCCTGACAACCAGATAGTTGAGTCAACAGTAGCTCTTGATGTTGCTTTCGGACCGTCTAATTTGGCTGTGGAAGCTGAAGAAATAGAAGAGCGGGTTGAAGAGGCTCTGGCTCTGACGGGACTAACAGCGCTGCGTGACCGTGCACCACACGAATTGTCAGGTGGTCAAAAACAGAAACTGGCTATAGCTGGCGTACTTGCCATGCACCCGTCTTGTATAGTTTTGGATGAAGCTACATCAATGCTGGATCCCCTGTCACGTGCTGAACTGATGCAGCTGATCATTAAACTCAGGGATGAAGAAGGTCTCTCTGTCGTGCAGATTACCCACTATATGGAAGAGGCTCTGCAGGCAGATTATGTCCTCTTGCTGTCAGAGGGAAGCATTGTCAGGGGAGGAAGTCCGGAAGAAATATTCAGCCGTCCTGATGAATTGCGGGAGCTTAAGCTGGAGGTTCCGCCCTTCATCGAAATAACTCAGAATATTGACAGAATATTTCGTAAGGATCTGGCCGCTGCTGCCATTATTGATGTAGATGAGGCAGCCAGGCATGTCAATCAAGTCCTGCACGATGCCAGGGCAAAAAAGTATCCTGAAGAGATCTTGCAGGATGAGTTGCTTGGCCTTGAAACCTTGAGTGATACTGAGCAGGGCCGGCATCAGCATGCTGATGAGCTGGTTATAGAGGTTAACGATCTGTCCTTTACATATGACGAAAATCCGCTGCAAAAGGTAAGAGCCTTAGATAAGCTGAGCATGCAGAGTAAAAGGGGCGAAATTCTGGGAATTGTGGGTGCCAGCGGCTCGGGTAAATCCACCTTCGCTCAGCACCTGAATGGCTTGATCCGCCCTGAGGAAAAAGGGAAAGTAAAAGTCTTTTCTTTGGATCTGTCGGATAAAAAAAATGTGCGCCAGATCAGACGTATGGTTGGCTTGCTTTTCCAATACCCGGAAGATCAGCTTTTTGAAGAAACTGTCGCTCTTGACCTGGCTTTTGGCCCTAAAGAGATGAAGTTTTCACACGCAGAACTGACAGAGAATGTGGAAAGAGCGGCTGCCATAACAGCTGTATCTCATCTTATGGATCGTTCTCCCTTTGAACTTTCCGGCGGTGAACAAAGGCGGGTAGCTATTGCCGGTGTCCTGGCCCTTAATCCTGAAATTTTGATAATGGATGAACCCAGTGCCGGACTTGATCCCCAAGGACGCGAAGCAATACTAAAAGACCTGGATGAGCTTGCTGAAGCCGGAAAGACTGTAATCCTGATTTCCCATGATATGGAGTCGGTGGCGCGTATAGCAGACCGCCTGATGATCATGAGTGAAGGCAGAATGCTGGCTATAGATACTCCGGAAAAGATCTTTTCCACGGAAAAACTGCTGGTTGACGCCGATCTGAATGTACCCACAACCGTGAAATATCTTAATTTATTAAGAAAAAATTGGCCGCAGTTGAAGACAAATATATTTACTGCCGACCAAGGATTGGCAGCAATTTTGATATCTTATCTGCAAGCAACAGGGGAGGAGGCAAATGGCTAGTATTTCCCTGCTTGGAAAAACCTTTGTCGCTGATTCTCTCTTGCACAAGCTGAACAGCAGTGTCAAGCTGGTGGCTGCCATTATTTTGATGGTGCTTAGTCTGATGTCGCAGCATCCTTTGATTTTGTTGCTAATGAGCCTTGTAACTCTGGCCCTGATCAAGCTGTCAAAGCTGCCCTTTAGCCTGGTTATGAGAAGTATCAAACCTGTTATCTTTATAATTATATTTGCCTTTGTCGTACATGTTCTCAGTGGACAGGGTGAAGCTATTGTTTCTTTCTGGATTATCAATATCAGTCTGGAAGGTATAGTAACAGGTGCATTAACTGCCCTGCGCATAACCCTGCTTGTTATCAACACATCTTTGTTTCTGACCCTTACAACTCCACCCACCGAACTGGCGCATGGTGTAGAAAGCCTGCTGTCGCCTCTCCGGCACCTGCACTTTCCCGTGCATGAGTTTGCCATGATGATGTCAATAGCCCTGCGTTTTGTTCCGACTTTGCTGGAAGAAGCCGGTAAGCTGATGAAAGCACAGTCTTCACGCGGAGCTTCTTATGATACGGGCAATATTTTTAAAAAATTACGCGGCATGGTCAGTATTCTGGTACCCCTGTTTGTTTCAAGTTTTCGTCGTGCTGAAGATTTGGCTACAGCCATGGAAGCGCGGTGCTACCAGGGTGAAGTGGGAAGAACCCGCAGAAAAAGCAAGCCTTTGACCTGGCGTGAGTATTCACTACTAGGCTTTCTGGCAGTATTGCTTGTTGTTGTGATTGTGATACAGCCCCGTTTGCCTCAAGTAAACTGGTTTTCATTATGACTTACGATCAAAAGGGAAAAGTTCATATCGCCATATCCTGTGAATACCTGGGGGTTGATTTTCACGGCTGGCAGCGACAGGAGAATGCACACACTGTGCAGGCTGAGCTGGAAGATGCCTGGTTTGATCTTACTGGTGAAGGTATTATCATTAATGGTTGCAGCAGGACCGATGCCGGTGTTTCCGCTCGCCGTCACATATCATCATTTTATACAGAGACCGGCATTCCCGTGAAAAGCCTTCCTCTGGCCTGGAATACAAAGCTCTCAGCAGGTGTTGCTGTGAGAGATGCCAGACTTATGCCGGCTGCTTTTCATCCACGTTTTGATGCTTTGGGCAAGGAATATACTTATTCTTTCTATCT
>LFSM01000075.1:0-69917 GCA_001512745.1 Clostridiales bacterium DTU032 | reverse complement strand
TGCCGCGGTCTCTATTCCCTGATTCTGGAAGAGGCTGATCCTTTCCTGTATTTGCATGTGATTGGAGATGGTTTCCTCTATCATATGGTCAGGATTTTGGCTGGCACACTATTGTATGTTGGCTTGGGGAAATTGGATGCCGGGGATATTCCCCGGTTACTTCTGGCGGCTGACCGGACAGCAATGGGTCCGACCCTGCCAGCCCATGGACTGACTCTGGAGCGGGTTTTTTACAAAGAAGAATTATTTGCTTCGGATCGCTGGCCCTACAGTAACTGGCAGGGAAAAAGCTGAATTTGAATTCATGCTTCAGCTGAAGTTCAATTTGCAAATGAAGATTAGTGGTAGTAAAGTCGAAATGAGAATAAAATAGGAATAGCAGTAAGAGCTTGGAAAGAAGGGGTTGATGGAAATGAAATGGACTAATCGTCAAAATATGACGATGTTGACTGACTTCTATGAGTTCACCATGGCTAACGGTTATCTGAAGTCCGGTATGCAGGACAAGGAAGCCGTTTTTGATATGTTTTTCCGTACTGTACCGGAGAACGGCGGCTTTGCAATTATGGCCGGTTTGGAACAGCTGGTTGATCATTTGTCTGCGCTGGAATTTGACGATGATGATATCACATATCTGGAAAGTCTCAATGTTTTTGACCAGGACTTCATAGATTATTTGCATAAGTTTGAGTTTTCCTGCGATGTTTGGGCTGTAAATGAGGGTTTGCCAATTTTTCCCGGTGAGCCGATTTTGAAGGTAAAAGGACCCATTATGCAGGCTCAGCTGATAGAGACGATGATCCTGCTGATTATGAACCATCAAAGCCTGATTGCAACCAAAGCATCACGTATTGTACGTGCGGCGGGAGACAGGCTGGTGATGGAATTCGGCGCCCGCCGTGCCCAGGGTATTGACGCTGCAGTTCTTGGAGCCAGAGCTGCCTATATTGGTGGTGTAGGCGGAACATCCTGCACAATAGCCGGGGAATATTTCGATATCCCGGTTATGGGAACAATGGCACACAGCTGGGTTCAGGCTTATCCGACCGAATATGAGGCCTTTGCAGAGTATGCTCTTGCCTTCCCCGATGATACTCACCTTCTGGTTGATACCTACAATACCTTACGCAGCGGCGTACCGAATGCTATTCGTGTGGCCAAAGAAATTCTGGAACCCAAGGGTAAGCGTCTTAAGTCGATCAGGATTGATTCAGGAGACTTAACCTATCTGAGTATTAATGCCAGAAAAATGCTGGACGACGCTGGCCTCAATGATTGCGGCATCACAGTCAGCAACTCTGTGGACGAGTATCTGATCAGGGAGCTCCTGCATCAGGGAGCGAGGATAGATAGTTTCGGCGTCGGTGAACGTCTGATTACTTCACGTTCCGACCCGGTCTTTGGCGGTGTCTATAAGTTGGCGGCCGTTGAAGAAAACGGGAAGCTGCTGGCTAAAATGAAATTTTCTGACAATCCGGAAAAAGTTACAAACCCGGGCGATAAGCAGGTCTACCGTCTCTATGACCGGTCTACGGGAAAAGCAGAAGCTGATCTGATAACACTTGTTGATGAGATCATCGACGACAGCAAGCCACTGACGATTTTTGATCCATATCATACCTGGAAAAGAAAGACTTTACCCTGTTTCCGGGCTGAACCATTGCTAAAACCTGTATTTGTGCGTGGTAAATCAATATATGAAAAGAAGACTGTACAGGAAGTTCGTGAATACTGCCTGAGTGAACAGGAAAAGCTTTGGGACACGGTCAAGCGTTTTGAGAAACCTCAGACATATTATGTCGACTTGTCGGAAGAACTCTGGACTCTGAAAGACAATTACCTGCGTCAGAATAATCCGGTTTAATAAAAAGCGCTCTCCACAGCAGAGCGCTTTTTTAAACAATGTATGGATTGAGGCCATACGATGGTCTGTATTTGCAACTGAAAAATTGACAGGAGCTGATTGTATGTGCGACACAATGATTGCCCTCGGAAACGTGACACAAAGCGGCAGGACTATCTTTGCCAAAAACAGTGACCGTGCTCCTAATGAACGTCTTCTGCTGGAAAGAATCCCCCGGAAGAGCTTTTCTCACGGCAGTATGGTCAAATGTACTTACATCACGATTCCACAGGTTAATGTAACTTATGAAGTACTTATTCTGCGCCCGCATTGGATCTGGGGTGCTGAGATGGGCTGCAATGAGTACGGCCTTGTGATTGGTAATGAAGCGGTCTTCACCAAGGAAAAAGCCGGAGAAAACGCCTTGATCGGCATGGATCTGCTGCGTTTGGCACTGGAGCGCAGCCGGAATGCCGAGGAAGCTCTTAACTGTGTAATCAGCTTGCTTGCCAGTCATGGTCAGGGGGGCAACTGTGGCTATGACAAAAACTTTCGCTATGACAACTCATACCTGATCGCTGACCGCTCGTCTGCCTGGGTACTGGAAACTGCAGGGCAGTACTGGGCAGCTAAAAGAGTTCAAGATGTATATGCCATCTCTAACCGGCTCACTATCGGCAGGGATTACGACCGCGCGCATCCGGATCTTGTTCATCATGCAATTGATAAAGGCTGGTGCCGGAGTGAGGAAGACTTTGATTTCGCGCGCTGCTATACCAATCAACTAGTGACGGGTTTTAGCGGTGCAGCAAGACGGGAACACTGTTCACGCACGACACTTGAAGAGAGCAAAGGCAGTATAACTGTCGAGGGCATGATGGATATATTGCGCAGTCATACTGCCAAGTTCGAAAAAAAACCTTATCAGACAGCATCGGTTTCCAGTATTTGTATGCATGCCGGCAGTTTAATTGGTGATCAGACTACAGGCAGTTTTATTGCAGAACTTGCTTTCCCGGAAGGAGGAGGAACTAACCATGGAGTAAGGCGTGATACTTACTGGATCACGGGCAGTTCTGCTCCTTGTCTGAGTTTGTTCAAACCCTGGTGGATGATCGAGCCTGATTATCTTAGCTTTTCAGAAGATGAGACAGAAGAGGCTGTAGCTTACTGGGAGCGGCAGGAGAAGGTTTACCGGTCAGTTCTGAAACAGTTAATTGATTGGAAAGAATATCAGTCAGAGCGGGATCAGATTGAAGACGCTTTGCTTAATGAAGTCAGTGCACTGGCTCCAAACACTCCTGACAGGATGCTGGCTGAGATACAGGCCAGGGCCTTAGAGGCAGAAACAGAGCTGCACAATAAGGTCATAGAAGAAGTGCATGAAAATCCTCTCGAGTATGATTACAAAGGCAGGCCGTATTTCAGACGATATTGGAAAAAAAAGAACAGGAAGCTGGAGCAGCGAGTTTAGGCTTCCTGTATTATTTCGCCCATTTTTCATAGGCGGCTTCAAATCTCTTTAATCCGTCTTTGATTGTCTGTGTATCTACACAATAAGAAACACGCATGTAGCCTTCACAGCCGAAACTGTCAGAAGGAACAGCAAGGACGTTATATGTGTCGCGCAGATAATCAGAGAAAGCGGGAGCATCACCTCCGGGAACTTTCATAAAAAGGTAAAATGCTCCTTCCGGCAGCAGGACTTCGTAGCCAATTTCACGCAAACCCTTGTAAAGAAGCTGTCTGTTCAGATCATAGGTGTTGGTATCAGTTTTAATATCAACAGTAAGTCCGACCATATGCTGGAGGAGACTAGGAGCGCAAACATAGCCCATGCCACGCAAGGCACCGCCAATAGCTGCGAAAAGCAGTTCATGCCCTTTAAAATTAGGAGCTACCAGGGCATAGCCGATGCGGTCTCCGGGAATAGAAAGAGATTTGCTGTAAGAGTAGGTCATAATCGTGTATTCATAGATGGCAGGAATATGAGGCGCGACTTTACCATCGTAGACCAGTTCACGATAAGGTTCATCCGAAACAATAAAGATCGGACGATTATACTCCTGAGATTTGTGTCTCAGGAGCTTAGCCAGGTCTGCAAGTTCCTGTTCACTATATAGTTTGCCGCTGGGATTATTTGGAGAATTAATCACAATAGCCCGGGTGTCAGGGTTAATTCTCTTTTCAATTTCTTCCAGATCAATGCCGAAATCCGGAGGGCAGGCCGGAATGACTACAAGTTTACCCTTCTGACCTTCAATGTAAGGTTTATACTCAGGGAAATATGGAGCCAGTACTATAAATTCATTGTTTCGGCCTTCTTCCGATAAGGCACGAAAGGAGCCTGAAAGAGCAGCAGCAGCCCCACAGGTCATGAAAATATTGTTGCCTGAATAATTACTGCCATAACGCTTGTTGAAGGAAGCTGCAATTGTCTGGCGGACTCCTATATCGCCGGCACTGTTGGTGTAGCCGTGCAATGCCTTTGGGTCTCTTTCCTGCAGAAGTTTGAGAAATGCTTGCTGGACTTCCGCCGGCGGAGGAATGCTGGGATTGCCGATACTGAAGTCAAAGATATTTTCGGCCCCGATCTCCCTGCCCTTGCTTTGACCGTAATCAAACAATTCTCGGATGACAGAGCGCTGCTGACCATTATGCAGAGCTTCTTGATTTAGAATAAAAGGCAGATCAGGGAGCATAAGCTTCCTCCTCGCTGCGGGCCAGTTCGCGTCCGCGTTTAAAAGCTTCTTGATTTATCTCAATAAAGCGTTCCGGAACATTCACCTTGAGAGCGGTCTCCCAATCCAGCTTGTCCAGCTGCAAGACTTCAGCCATAGCCCCCAGCAAAACGACGTTCATTACACGCGGGTTGCCTAGTTCTTCGGCAACCTGGGCTGCATTGAAGGCGATAAGTTTGAACTTTTCTCTCAGGGCGTCGATACAGTTGTCGGGATAGACTGCAGTACCTGAGGCCACCGGAGGCGGTATGATAGTGTAATCATTTACAATTATCAGAGCATCTTTTTTCAAAAGAGCAGCCCCGCGGACAGCTTCCATACGCTCGAAAGCCAGCAGGATATCAGCCTCACCGACACCGATCAGAGGCGAGTAGACTTTTTTGCCATAGCGGATTTGTGTGGAAACACTGCCGCCACGTTGGGCCATGCCGTGGATTTCGCTCATTTTCACATCGAAGCCGGCTGTGACCAATGCTGTAGTGAGGACCTTGCTGACTAAAATTGTTCCTTGTCCGCCGACGCCGATTAATACGATACTTTTGACTGTTTCACTCATCAAATATCCTTCTTTCTCTTTTTCCTGCCCTAAAAAGACTCAGTCAACTACACTGATGGCATCGAAATTGCAAACCTGCATGCAGACAGTGCAGCCTGTACATAGAGCGGGATCAATGTAGGCTTTGCCGTCAACATAATAAATAGCTGAACAGCCAACCCGGAGACAGCGTCTGCAACTGGTGCAAAGGTCGCGGTCGACTACGCAGAGTTTGAAATCATGTTCAATGTTTTTTATGAGGACACAGGGGCGTTTGACGATCATAGCACAGGCTTGCTCAGCAGCAATTGCCTCATCAATAGCGGCTTCCATGGCTGTCAGATCCTGCGGATCCACAGTGATCACTTTTGCGAAGCCGATCGCCTTGAAAAGTGCTTCGATCGAGACCTTTTCAGCAATTTCTCCGGAAAGTGTCAGGCCTGTTCCCGGATTATCCTGTTGCCCTGTCATGCTGGTGGTGCTGTTGTCCAGCACCACCGGAATAACACGGCCCTTATTGTAAAGGATTTCAATAGCTCCGGTAATTCCGCTGTGGAAAAAGGTGGAGTCACCAACCACACCAAAGACGACTTTATCCACACCGCTGACTTCGAAGGCTTTGGCCATGCCCATGGCAGCAGAGAAACCGGCCCCCATGCAAATGACAGAATCGATGGCAGCGAGGGGTGGTGAACCTCCTAAGGTATAGCAGCCAATATCACCGGCGATAACAGCATTTTTCTTTTTTCGTATCGTATAAAAGAAGCCACGATGCGGACAACCCGGACAAAGTGAGGGTGGTCTGGCAACCATATCTACATCCAGATCAACAGATTCCTGTTTTTCTCCCCAATAGCTTTCCCGCACGATTGCTGGATTAAGTTCAAACATATTGGGGAAAATATCCTTGCCTGTGACCTTTATGCCCAGAGCTTTGATCTGCTCTTCGAGGAAAGGATCAAGTTCTTCCAGCACATAGATCTCTTCCACTTGCTCGGCAAAGCTGCGGATCAGCTTTTCTGGCAGAGGATAGGTAAAACCCAGACTGAGGAAGGAATAGTCAGCAGGGAAGACCTCACGTGCGATCTGCACAGATATGCCGGAAGCGATGACACCGAACTTTCTGTCGTTGATCTCCATTCTGTTGAATTCAGCTTTGTCACTGTATTCAGCCATGGCCTGCAGCCTTTCTTCCAGTAGCTGCCTGTGTACCATGGCATTAGCCGGAGAACTGATATATTTCGCAGGATTCTTTTTATAGGGGATTGACTCAACTTGCAAAGGCTGACCAAACTCGACGAGACTTTTGGAATGGCAGACTCTGGTGGTCATGCGGAAAAGCACAGGTGTATCGAAGCGCTCAGAGACCTGATAAGCCTCCCGGATCATGTCGAGACATTCCTGACTGTCGGAGGGCTCAAACATCGGCATTTTGGCAGCACGTGCGTAATGACGGTTATCCTGTTCGTTCTGCGATGAATGCATACTGGGATCATCTGCAGAAATGATTACAAAACCGCCTTCGACTCCATCATAGACGGCATTGAACATAGGATCAGCTGCAACGTTTATGCCAACATGCTTCATTATAGAAACGGAACGCACTCCGGCAATGGAAGCACCATAAGCAACTTCAGTAGCGACTTTTTCATTAGGCGCCCATTCAGAATAAACTCCTTGATATTGCCTTAGATTTTCAATAATTTCTGTACTCGGAGTTCCCGGATAAGCACTGGCAATTTTCACTCCGGCCTCGTAAAGACCACGGGCCACTGCTTCGTTCCCGGACATTAGTTGTTTCACACAAACACCTCGCTTTTCAAGAAAAAAATATAGAAGACACCCTCTGCATTAGCTTATCAAAAGAGCTGGGTGGATTCAATTAGCAAAGACAGTCAATTTGGGCGAAGAGGTCCTGGCAGGAAGGCTAAGAAAACTTGCCGGTAACTGCTGATTACTCTTCCTTGAACACTGGATCGATATCAGCGGGAATTTGTTCTTTGCTGCTAGTCTGATAGGCCCGTTCGACAGCAATATAGAGAGTGAGTTCAGGATACTCTGCTTTTACAGCCAGACGGAACTTATCGCGAATTTCGTCATCACTTTGTGTAAGATTGTCCGGCAGAGAAACATCAAAAGCAAGAATATATTCATCTGCAGTCTCAAACTGCTGCAGATCGTGTACATTCAGATTCGGATCAATATCGCGGGCAGTCTTCTGAAGTAGTTCAGACAACTGATTGCTAAATGGATCTTTTATAGTCGTGGGATCGGCATGCAGGACGATATCCAGGCCATAGTCTTCGAAAAACCTTCTCTCAATGCGATCAAGTAATAGATGTGCTGACACAAAACTTAACTTACTGTCAACTTCGACGTGGGCAGAGGCATGCATATTGCCCGGCCCATAATCGTGCAGTAAAAGGTCGTGTATGCCTAGTATTCTGGAATCTGCTCCCATTATTTCATCAATTATGTGTTGTTCCAATTCGTTTGAGGGAGGAGAACCCATCAAACGGTTAACCATGTTGCGCATAATGTCTATGGCAGACCATAATATGAATAAACTGACAAGCAAACCGGTAAGACCATCGAGATTTATACCCCAGACTGCAAAGAGTATTGTTGAAAACAGTACTGCCAGTGTGGTTACAACATCTGCCATACTATCTTTGGCACTGGCACGCATGGCCGGTGAGCATAGGCGCCTGGACCGCACACTATAGTAAAAATACAAGAAAGCTTTGACAGTTATGGATATTCCGAGAGAAAAAAAAGATAAAAGACCAAAATCCAAATCCTGAGGTGTGATGATTCGTAGAATAGATTGACGTCCCAAAGCTAAACCGACGACTAACATACCCAGGGCAATGATAGAAGAAGCTATATATTCTGACCTGGCATGTCCGAAGGGGTGTTCTTTATCAGCCGGCTTGCTGGAGTAAACAAAGGAAAGCATAGTAACTAAGGAAGAAAAAGCGTCCGACACATTATTCCAGCCATCTGCACTTATAGCGACACTGCCTGATAAATACCCGGCTAGAATTTTGCTTAGGGCCAAGAAAATATTGAGGCTGATCCCCAGGACGGCAGCTTTGATCCCCTGAGATTTTCGTTCCCTTGCTTCCTGACCATCCTGTGCCGCTATTTTTAATTCCTGCAGATCCATAAAGCTTCCTTGTAACAAATCCTTGAACAAAAAAGCCCTGCCACTCAAATGAGTTGATCAGGGCTTGTGGTGGAGACGAGGGGGATCGAACCCCTTACCTCTTGAATGCCATTCAAGCGCTCTCCCAGGTGAGCTACGCCCCCACGGCTTTCTGTTGCCAGCTAAAATTCTGAGCAAGCGAATTACAGTTTAGGACAGAACATAATAATTTGTCAAGCACTTAGAGCCACGGATAGCGTTCCAAAGTTGGAGGCGAAAAGCAACAGCTCCTATTCTGTGCTAAATTTGAATCTAGTGCATAGAAAGGTGCCTGGCACCTTTCTATGCAGGCTGTTTTCTATGCTAAATTGAGGTATTTTCTGTCATATATTGCAAACATGGACAGCTGATAGTAAAATGCATATAATATTTAAATAAATATCTTTATGGAAGCAAGAATTTGTATTGAGAGGAAAATATAAGGATGACGATTGAAGACAATCTGGAGCTATACAAAAGCCCTCTGTATCCGGTTCGGGAAATTAAAGACTTGCGTGACATGATCAGGCAGAGCGAGGAACTCTACGGGGAAGAAACAGCCTATATGGTTAAAGACCCCATCGCTTTGCGCCAAATAGAGCCTCGTTCAGAAGAGGCAAAAAAACTAAAAGCGGATCCGACCCGTCCTTACGGCCATATCAGCTTTAGACAGTTTGCAGCCGATGTGCGTGCCTTTGCCACAGGACTGATGAAGATAGGTGTCAAACCCGGCTGCCGTGTAGCTATTTATGCTGAAACCCGCTATGAGTGGTATGTATCATATCTGGCAGTAGTTAATGGTTTAGCAGTAGTGGTCCCGCTTGACAGAGAACAGCCGGCAGCAGAACTATTAAGCCTTGTACAGCGTTCTCAGGCGGATACACTTCTATATTCAAATTTCAAAAAAGCTTTAGTTGAGGAAGTAAAGGCCGAAATGACTGGTGTAGAGCGTTTCGTTCAATTCGATTTACCGGCAGATGATGATACTGAAACATCATATTTCTGGGATCTTCTGGCTGAAGGTCAGGAACTGCGCGAAGCAGGTGACCGCGCCTATGATGACTTGCCGATTGATCCGGAAGCTATGAGTGTTTTGCTCTTCACTTCAGGTACCTCAGCCAGATCAAAAGCAGTTATGCTCAGCCATTCCAATATCTGTGCCAACCTTATGGGTATGTGCAGTATGGTGTATATCGACAAAGATGACACCTTCCTGTCAGTGCTGCCCCTGCATCATACCTATGAGTGTACCTGTGGTTACCTTTGCCAGTTATATCGCGGCAGTACAGTTGCTGTTAGCGATGGCCTGCGTCATATCGTGAACAATATGAAGGAGTCAGCCACCACAATAATTCTGGTTGTGCCCCTCATGGTAGAAGCTTTCCACCGCGGTATTTACAAAAAAGTAAATGCTGATCCCGAAACTGTAAAAAAACTGGAAACAGGCAAGAAAATTTCAAATTTCCTGCTTAAGCTGAAAATAGATGTGCGAAAAAAACTTTTCAAACAGATCCACGAAGGTTTTGGCGGCAAGCTCAGGTTGATTATCGCCGGCGGAGCTGCAATCAGCCCTGATTTAATTGCTTCTATGCAGGAACTCGGTTTCCACACAATCCAGGGCTACGGCTTAACTGAATGCGCGCCGATCCTGGCCCTGAACCGCGATGTGTATTACAACAATAAATCTGCCGGACTGCCGCTGCCGGGTGTTGACATAAAAATCATCAACCCGGATGAGGATGGTATTGGCGAGATTATCGGCAAGGGTGATAATGTCATGATCGGCTATTATCAAGCTCCTGAGCTTAACGCTGAGGCGATTGATCAGGCAGGTTATTATCATACAGGTGACCTGGGTTATCTCACGGAGGATAAGTTTGTAATCATTACCGGTCGAAAGTCTAACTTGATTGTGACTAAAAATGGCAAGAACATCTTCCCGGAGGAAATTGAGTATTTGATCAATCAGAGTGATCTGGTGAAGGAGTCAGTTGTCATCGGTGTTAAGAATGATCAGGGAGAAGAGATCGTTACGGCTCAAATCTTCCTTAATGAGGAAGCATTGGCTGCAGATCCTGAGCTGGCAGACTTAGCGCTTACGGATGATAAGCTGAGAGAGATAATTTTCAAGTGGATCAAAGACGAAGTCAACAGCAAGCTGATCCCTTACAAGCATGTGCGTGAAGTTGTTCTGCGCGACACGGAGTTCCCCAAGAATACTTCACGTAAGATCAAACGTTATTAATGCTTGAGTGGAAGCTTAGGGGACAGAATAATCCACAATATAGCCAAAGAAAAACCGGCATGACGGGCCCGTCATGCCGGTTTCATTGTGTCAAAGTTCTTTACGGCTTACTGTGGAGGCCTGTAGGAATCTTTTAAGGCTACGGAACGGTTAAAAACCAGATTCTCAGGTGTTGAGTCATGTGAGTCATGTATAAAGTAGCCGCTGCGCATGAACTGATAACCTATGGGAGAGATTTCCTTTGCCAGTGAAGGTTCGACCTTGGCCTGTTGAATTTTCAGTGAATCCGGGTTGACCAATTCAATATAATTTTCTGATTCTTTTTCCGGTTCTTCTACTGTGAAGAGATTGCTATAAAGGCGGATCTCTGCGTCAACTGCTGTAGCCTGATCCAACCAGTGGATGGTCCCGCGCACCTTCTGACCTTCAGGAGCTGTTCCACCTTTGGTGTCAGGATTGTATTCGGCCAGAACTTCAATGATTTCGCCCTTCTCATCTTTTTTAAAACCGGTACATTCAACAATGTATGCATTGGCCAGCCTTACATGGTTGCCCGGGAAGAGACGGAAGTACTTTTTCGGCGGATCTTCCATAAAATCGTCACGCTCGATCCAAAGTTGGCGGGAGAAGCTGATCTCATGCTGCCCGGCATCGGGGTTCCGCGGCAGATTATCCATCAGCAGAGTTTCTGATTTCCCTTCAGGATAATTAGTGATTGTCAGTGGTATCGGGTCCAGGACAGCCATAGCGCGTGGAGCTCTTTCGTTTAAATCCTCCCGCAGGCAATGTTCGAGGAAAGCCATATCAACAGTACTGTCAACTTTTGAAACACCGATACGCTCACAAAAATCTCTGATAGCCCGCGGTGTATACCCACGGCGGCGCAGGCCGATGAGTGTGGGCAATCTGGGGTCGTCCCAGTCATCAACAGCATCATTTTCAATTAAGTGACGTAGTTTGCGTTTGCTCATGACCGTGTTGGTCAGGTTTAAACGGGCGAACTCAATCTGCCTGGGCTTAGAGGGAACGGAAGTGTTATTAATAAACCAGTCATAAAGCGGACGGTGGTCTTCAAATTCAAGAGAACAGAGGGAATGAGTGATATTTTCAAGGGCATCACTGAGCGGATGGGCAAAATCGTACATGGGGTAGATGCACCACTCGTTTCCGGTGCGGTGATGCTCCATATGGCTGATGCGATAAATAACAGGGTCACGCATATTCATGTTGCCGGAACTCATGTCAATTTTCGCACGCAAAGTCATTGCACCGTCCGGAAACTCTCCAGCTCTCATGCGGCGGAAAAGCTCTAAACTCTCTTCCTTGGGACGATTGCGCCAGGGACTCTCCTGACCTGCTTCAGTCAGTGTGCCGCGTGCTTTGCGCATTTCTTCGGCAGTTTGTTCGCAGACAAAGGCCAAATCCTTCTCGATCAGCTCTTCTGCGTAGAGATACATTTGTTCAAAGTAGTCGGAAGCGTGAAAAAAACGGTCTTCCCAGTCATAACCCAACCAATGGATATCATTCTTGATGGCTTTGACATAAGCTTCGTCCTCTTTAGCCGGATTGGTGTCATCCATTCTAAGGTTGCATAAACCCTTGTACTGGTCAGCCAGGCCAAAGTTAATCACAAGGGCTTTAGCATGCCCGATATGGAGCAAGCCATTTGGTTCAGGAGGGAAACGGGTATGCAAAGTAAAACCTTCTGTGCGGCCGCCTTCTGCCATATCTTCATCAATTGCGTCGATGATAAAATGAGACAGCTCATTCTTGGTCTTGACCTCATCTGCAGGTGTGATGCGATCCTCGGAAGCAAATAAGGTCCATTTCTCGTCTTTTTTTGTCATATAAGTTCACTTCCTTGTCTAAATCAATGTTAGTTATTTGAGCTTGTTCATGATACCATGCAATGAACAAGCAGACTAATACTAGCTTAAGTCTTATACGAGATCATTTATGTTTGGCTATGTTCGACCTGAAAAAGAATTATTGTTGATGCGTGATTTTACCCGCTATCGCTCCATTTACTGTGGTTTGTGCAAAACTATCAAAGAGCGATATGGCAATCTGCCACGCCTTACAGTTACTTACGATATGACTTTTTTGGCAGCACTTTTACTCTCGCTGTCCTCAGAGGACAGTGAGATGGTGAGGGAAGGCTGTGTTTTAAATCCGATCAATAAGAAAGTGATCAGCAAGAAGCATCCGGCCCTGGATTTTGCTGCTGATGGCAGCATTATTCTGGCTTACTTTTCCGCACTTGATAATGCTGAGGACGAAAATCCCATTAAAGGACGTTTTCAAAGTCTTTTGCTGAGAAGATCGGGCAAAAAAGCCGGACGCCTCTATCTGGAAATGACTGCGAAAATTGAAGCTTTCCTGCATGAGCTCAGTGAAATTGAAAAAGGTGATTATGATCCGGCTGCAGCTGATATCTTCGGCCGGCTTCTGGCAGAAGTTTTTGCTGAAGGTGCAAAGATTCTGGAGCATCCTGACCGCCAACTCCTGATCAGAGTCTTGCCTGACGTTGGTTTTGCTTTGGGCAAATGGATCTACCTGATGGATGCATTTGACGATCGTGAAGACGATCTTCATAATAAGCAGTGGAATCCGCTACTCAAATTTTCCGAGCCTGACAGCAGGATTTTTGTTGAGGAGACCCTCAAAGAATGTGAAGAAGAAATTGACCGTTTACTGGCCCTCTTGCCTTACCAGAGAGATGGCGCAATTATTGGAAATATCGCCACCATTGGTTTAGTGCGGACCCGGGAACGCGTTTTGGCAGGAATTGAGCTGCCCCGGATATAAAATTACTCAAGTTCAGGTTGGGAGAATTAAAAAATGGCAAAAGACCCTTATGATGTTCTAGGTGTAAGACGCGGGGCTACGGAGAAAGAGATCCGTGATGCTTATCTTGAGCAAACGAAGAAATACCATCCGGATAAATATCAAGATCCCACGATGAAAGAGCTGGCTGAAGAAAAAATGAAGGAAGTTAACAATGCCTATGACCAGCTAACAAAAGGGGGGCAGCAGCAAGGACCATATCAGAGACCACCGTATCAAAGTCCTTATGGTAACTATGGCAGTTATGGCAGCCCCTATGGTCAACAGCAGCAACAACAGAACCAGTCTCCCTATTACCGTTCTTCAGCTGACAATTGTTGTTCGCAAATGACCTGCCTTTGCTGTGCAGATGCCTGCTGCGAACAGATGGGCGGAGACCTCTGCCTTTGCTGCTAAGCAGATGCGGGATCTTATTTTGGTAGGAAACTATGCACTCCGATAAAAAAACTTCGAGATCTGCATATACAATTGCCATAAGTGGAATACTAATAGCATTGGGCTGGATTTTTGTTATTCTCTCAGGCGTCCTGCCAACGGGACGCCTTTTTTTGTTCCTCCTGGCTTCACTGGTGGTTGCAACAGCATCTTTTGAATTGAATATATCCGGAGCTGTTTTGGTAACTCTGGGTATTTTTATTCTGAGTCTGACTTATCCGGGATTGATTCAGGCTGCAGTCTTTGCCGTTTTTGCAGCACCATTATCACTTTTGATTCTTTATTTCTATCATCGCGGGCTTGCTAAGTTCCTGCAATATCTGCTGTCACACATAATCATGAGCCCCTTGCTAATAGCAGCAGTAAAAATCAGCAGGTTGGATATCCTGATCATGAATCGATTTAATCTGGCAAACTGGCTGATCTGGCTCATAATTTTTGCCATCTTCCAGCTTATGCTGTTTATCTATCGGCAAGTTCTTTTAAACTATGAGCTATTATTTTTCGAAAGAATACATCCCTGGCTACGGAGAAGAAAGTAATCAGTGTTTTGGATTTCCAGCCCGTTCCAGCCGCCTCATACGGCGCCAGTAAAACAGTTTGACGATTTCCCTGATTAAGAGAATTGCAAGGATAAGGCAGATTAATGCTGCCAGTCCGATAATAATCTGTCCCAGATTCTCATTGTTGTAAAGTTGGCTGACCAGTCTGGCCAGAATTGTATTAGAAGAGATAATATCGCGGTCAGGTCCGATACGCACAGGGATTCTGGTACCGTCAAGCATCTCAAAAATTATCTGACCGGTCATACTGCCCTTTTGAATTGGTAAGAGGTAGGGAGCGTTACCGACATAAATAACATCATCTTTCAGATAGAAGTTATCTTTTGGATGAACATAATAAACCGTATCCAAATACTGCAGACCAAAAGTCTCGCCGCTTTCAGTTTTTTCGCTGTGGCCCGGAACAAGGACCCCTGCTTCTGTTAAAGCTGTACGCTGATAATGCTGATTGATTTTTTCATAGAGTTTCAGAGTTTCATCGATCATTAGACTTTGGCCGGCAGAGAGAAGCAGAGTTGTAACAGGTATTCCGTCAACCGTCTCACCGTAACTTAAAGTCAGGGAGAAGCGATCAGAGCGATGATTATAGGCGGCATCAATATTACCTTCTGAAAGTGTAAACAGGCGAGAAATGCTGGAACGTACCGGTATTACCCGGTCGCTGTTTTCTACACGAAGGGAAAGCAGCTGTTCAGTAACGCGCAGATATTCGATCGCTGACCTGCTGGAGTGTAAGGCCTGGGCTAAGCGGGAAAGATCATTCAGGCTGCTTGTTGCGGTTAACTTTTGCTCATGCCCGTATTCAGGCATGATATCAGCTACAGACTGGCCATCAATTATCGCCTGGAATTCCTGATTTTCATCTTTTTCAAAGACAAGTTGTCCCCAGTCTATTTCCGGGTCTGAGAAAATATCAGGTGCAGGATTTTTGCGCTCTGTCTGAGAAAGCAGCAAGGTGTAAAATTCTGTATTTGTCATACCCAGCTCAGATGCTCTTTGTTGCATCATCTTCAGAAAACCCTCTTCGCCGGCAGTAAGGTGTTCAGCTATAGCCAGAGCAGCGGCATCAGAGTTTTGCAAGATCATTCTCAGGGCAAGGTAGCGAAAAGGTAAAGTCATACCGCTTTCCAGATCGAGGTTGGAATTAACCTCGACTGATGCGAGAGCCGCCACCTGAGCGGAAATACTGATCAGCTCATCAGGACCGACCTTGTCTGCACTGACCAGCAGAGCCATTAAGCGTGAAGCTGCCGGAATTTCCAAGGGAACATCCGCATTATGGCTGTACAGGAGAGGGCGCTCGGGTGCGTTGAAGACCAGGCCGGCAGGCAGATTAAAGGAAGGGACAAAAGCAGCTGCCATACTTTCACTATCGCTTTCTGCGGCAGCAACTGTTTGGACCCTTAGCAAGAGGAGGCCTGTAAGCATACTAAAGATGCTTGTGAAAACAAGAAAGAGCAGAGCAGCTTTAAGACAGCATGATATTTTCTTATGCTTTAGAAAGTGACTTGTGCCCGCCATTACAGCATCCTTTCACCATATATATGATAATGATAGGGTCTTTTCATTTAAGAAGCAATAATGATTATATGCTAAAATTAGAGCGAAATCTTGGATTTAAAGGAGTTAAAAAGACCTGGTGTCATTCAATAAATTATCATTATCAAATAAAAGCAGATCTGTTATTCGCTTTTCAAGTATAGTTTTAGCACTTATCTTTATGCTCTTACCACTGCTTGCCTGTGATTCCGGAGAGCCATCGACCACCAGGAGAGATGCTGATTATGGAAGTTACGGGAAAGAGTTGGCGGAGACACTGGCAGATGACTATCCCCGGCGTATACCGGGATCAGATCAGGAAGCAGAAGCAGCTCAATATATCTTTGATCAGCTTACTCTGCTGGGATATTCACCGGAGATACAAACTTTCACATTTTTTAAAGGCAGCAGATCGCAGAAGTCGCAAAATGTCATTGCCAGAGTGAGCGGATCAGGTTTTAGCTACTCACCTCAGTTTGAACAAGACCGATCGGAGGAAGCTCCTGACAAAGTTGATGACAGAGTTTTAATAATCGGAGCCCATTATGACACGCCTGATTTTACTCTTGAAGCAGACGAGGATGGCAAGATACCTCGCAATACAGCTGATGGTATTCATAACAATGCCTCAGGTGTTGCTGCAGTTATGACAGCAGCAAAGCAAATGCTGCAGGAAAAACCCGGTTATAATATCCAGTTTGTATTTTTTGGCGCAGGAAGCAATCAACAGGAAGGAGCACAGGCTTTTTTGGACTCTCTTTCAGACAATGAGCTGGAGCGGATTGATGCCATGGTCAATATTGGCCCGATCTATGCAGGCGATAAAATTTACGCCCATGCAGGGCAGAATTCCGTAAGGACCGGCTCTGAAAAGAGTTATGAAATGCGCCGGAAATTGTATCAGGTCACAGACATTTTCTTTGACTATGTACTTAACACTCAGAATAATTACGCTGTTTTTACCAATCAGACGGACTATTACATGCCCTATACTCCAAGCGGAGCTAGTGTTGAACAAGCAGGGCTTTATCGGGAATGGACAGTAATTGAGTCCGACCACACACCTTTTGACCGGGCAGGCATACCGATTGTGTTTATGGAGTCAGGTGACTACAATGTAGATAAGAGTGACCTGGGCAAGGAAAACACCAGCCCCCGTTTTGCACCCAGCAAGGGAATGATCTCGGGAACCTTGTTCGATGAGAGTGACTATCTGGAGGAATTCTTCCGCACAGTTGAAAAAGACTCCGATATAGACCTGGCCGCAAGGGAAGAGCAGGATAGCAACAAAACTGAAACTACCGGAAGCGGAACTCAGGAAGTTGAAGAAAAAACAGATGAAGACCGGCTGACCAAACGGATCAATAATACTGCTTTTATACTGGTTCAACTGACCAGACGCGGACCGATCGATTATGTTTTTGATAATTAAATATTGGCCCGCTAAGATTAACGAGGAGAACTAAATATGCTAACTTATTTACTAAATGTGACGCTACTTGGCATCAGCGACTGGATTTTTTGGCTTTTGATTGCTGTGCTGGCTAGTGTTATAGAAATCAGCACCCTCAATCTCGTATCAATCTGGTTTATTGTTGCAGCAATAATTACAGTAGTTGTCAGCTTGTTAGGAGCATCCCTGGCTTTGCAGTTAGTGGTTTTCTTTTCGGCGTCTGTGATTGGTTTGCTTATATTTATTTTTGTGATCAGACCGAGATATATGAAAAATGGTGGCAGAACAGTAGCGACCAATGCTGATCGGATCATCGGCAAAGTTGGTGTTGTGACGGAAACTATTGATACTGAAATCGGTCGTGGACTGATTCGTGTAGACAATCAAATCTGGAGTGCCCGCTCTGAAGATGAGGAAGATGTTATCGAACCTGGTGCAGAAGTGCTTGTTTTGACGATCAGGGGGGTTAAGGCAGTAGTAAAACGTCATCAGAGAAGAAGCCAGCTACAGGAAGAAGGCTGGAAAGAAGAGTCTGGCCCGGATGCTGTTACGGGAGAAGACACAACAGAGATTCCGTAATACAGGTATTGTCAAAAAAATGAAACTGCATCTAAACTACGACTAAAGACTATTTAAAAGTTCACATGGGGATATCTTTCAAACTAGGTATCACCAATAGAAATTAAGGAGTAAACTATGAGCTTAATTTACACAACCCTCCAGAGTGGAGCAGCAGGTATCTGGGAAATGATCGTGCTTATGGCAGCTATTATTTTTATTTTCCTGCTTTTGATCAAAAATGTCCGCGTAGTGCCACAAGCTAACGTTTATGTAATTGAACGTCTGGGTACTTATAAGACCACCTGGCAATCAGGAATTCATATGAAGCTGCCATTCTTTGACCGTATTGCCCGCCGGATCTCACTGAAAGAACGAGTGGCTGATTTCCCGCCTCAGCCGGTTATTACTAAAGATAACGTTACCATGCAAATTGATACGGTTATCTTTTTCCAAATCGTTGACCCCGTCCTATATAGCTATGGTATTGAAAACCCGATTGTGGCAATAGAAAACCTCACTGCTACTACATTACGTAATATTATCGGTGATCTGGAACTGGACGAGACCCTTACTTCCCGTGATGTTATTAATACACGTATGCGTGTCACCTTAGACGAAGCCACCGACCCCTGGGGAATTAAGGTGAATCGTGTTGAACTGAAGAACATTTTGCCTCCTCAGGATATTCAGACAGCAATGGAACGTCAGATGAAAGCTGAGCGTGAGAAACGCGAGAGTATTTTAATTGCCGAAGGCCAGAAAGAAGCTGCGATCCGTGTAGCAGAAGGTGATAAAGAGGCAGCCATCCTGCGTGCTGATGCCAGAAAGGAAACTGCAATTCGTGAGTCTGACGGTGAAGCTCAGGCTATTCTGAATTTGCAGGCGGCCACTGCCAAAGGACTCCAGATGATTAAAGATGTGCAGGCAGATGATTCTTTGATCGCACTTAAGAGCCTGGAAACATTCATAAAAGTAGCTGACGGACGTGCTACCAAGATCATAATTCCTTCGGAGATTCAAAGTTTAGCGGGTTTAGCCGTTTCTGTGAAAGAAATGCTCGCTGATGTTGATACCGGCGACAATAAAGAAGCCAAATAGAGACACAGTGTAAACTGTCAGCAGGTATGTATTAGATAATGTCACAGCAGGAAATACCGAATTTACTGACAGGAACAGTAAGCTCACTCTACATACATGTGCCTTTTTGCCAGAGCAAGTGCCATTACTGTGATTTTTACAGTCTTGCCGGGGCAGACAGCCAGCTGGTGCAAGTATGGCATGAAACCATCAAAGTGGAATTACAGCGTCTGAGCCGGGAGGCTGAAAGCAATGGCGTCAGTATACTCCCATTAGAAACAATCTATTATGGCGGTGGTACGCCGTCATTGCTGCCATTCGAGTTCCTCGCTGAGGAACTCGAACTATGCCGGGAACTTTTTGGCATAGCAGAGACTGCAGAGATCACCCTGGAGGCTAATCCTGAGCAGATCAAGACAGAAGAGACAGCAGCAGAATGGCTGACAATAGGTTTTAATCGTTTGAGTATTGGTTTGCAGAGTGCTTCGGATCATTTGTTACGTATAATGGGGCGCAGACACAACAAAGAAGATGCCTTGCGGGCAGTTTGCTTCGCTCACGAAGCCGGATTTTGCAATATTTCTGCAGACATAATCAGCGGTTTGCCTGACGCTCAAATGTCGGATATTGAAGAAACTCTGGCCTTTATTGATAATTTGCCTCTGACTCATCTTTCCTGTTATGCACTGGACGTGCCTCACGACAGCTATTTTGCCAAAATGCTGGCGGCAGATTGCAGCCGCTTTCCGGATGATCGCCTTGAAAGAGAAATGTTTCATCATATCCGGGAAGTGCTTATCGACAGAGGGTTTAATCACTATGAAATCAGCAATTTTGCTTTAGACTCTTTCCAGTCACGTCATAACACTGTTTACTGGCGGGCAGAGCCATATCTGGCGGCCGGCCCTTCTGCCAGCAGTTATCTGGCCGGTATCCGACGCAGCAATCCTGCCTCTCTCATGGAATGGAAGAAGACTGTGCTGGAGGATGGCCCCTTTTCAGCAGATACAGTCACTGAAATTATTTCTGAAGAAGAGGCCGCTCGTGAAAGTATCTTGCTGGGCCTGCGGCTGTTATCGGGAGTGAAGGCCAAAGACTTTCAGCAGCGTCATTCCAGAGATTACCGTCAGCTGTTTGCTGGTCAGATTAAAAAATTAAGCCAGGCAGGATTACTGAATTTTGATGGTGATACTCTGCGTTTGACGCACGAGGGAGAGGACTTCTGCAATATAGTTTTTCGTGAATTTGTCTGATCCTGTACTAATGCGAAGAAGACTTCAAATTTGATTCATAATGCGCCATTTTTGTTTTATTTAAAGCGTTGACACCCAGTAATGTGAATGTTAAATTATGTTTAGCACTCGAAGACATAGAGTGCTAAATTTTTGAAAAGGAGGAAAGATTCATGGATGACCGTGCAAAAATGATTCTACAGGCTATTGTTAACAGTTATGTAGAGATTTGCGAGCCGATCGGTTCCAAGTATCTGGTAGATAAATATAAACTTAACCTTTCCTCCGCGACAGTACGTAATGTTATGTCCTGGCTGGAGGAAGAAGGTTATTTGGAAAAACCTCATACTTCCGCAGGCAGAGTGCCTTCGGATAAAGGTTATCGTGCATACGTCAACAACTTATCTTTTCTGCCCCAGGTTTCTTTGAAGAAACAGGCAGAATTTCGTGATTATTTAGACCAGAGGATAGATGAGGCCTCAGAGCTCATTATCAGGGCTGCAGACTTTCTTTCCGAGCAGACGGCCTTTGTTGCTATAGCATTATCACCGGATTATGGTTCTGCCAGTATCCAACAGCTTAAGCTGTTAATGATTGAACCGGGTTCAGCCTTGGTGGTAGTGGTATTTCTTGCGGGTATTGTTCATGATCGTTTGATTCGTGTTCCGGAAGCTCTGGATGCAGACCAGCTAAATCGGATTGGCAATGCAATAGAAAACGCTGTCAAAGGAAAAGCACTCAATGATATTACGCTTGTGACGGTAACGGCAGCAGCAGAAGACACCGATATACCGGAAGCTTTGCTGCGGCAGGTGGTATATGAAACCTATACCAGTATAAAGCAAATGGATAACCTTAATGTTTATATGGATGGCTTGCATCGATTGCTGGGACAGCCGGAATTTCAGGATATCGATAGGGCGCAGCGTTTTTTTCATGCAATCAATAAGCCGAAAATCATGGCTGGCTATATGAGTGATATGCAGAAAGAAGAAGAAAACAAGCAAACGGAACTTAGGCAAGCAGACGAATCAGACCCTGCTTTCCACGGAGAAGGACAGGGAAATGAAGCTATTAGCCAAAAGAAAGCTGACTATATGCTGCGGATTGGTCAGGAAATAGCTTTGCAGGGGCTGGAAGATATGGCATTCATCTCGACAGTCTATCGTTTCTCTGACAAGATCTCCGGTCAGCTGGCAGTGATCGGGCCAAAACGTATGCCTTATGGAGAAATAATTTCTCAAATACAGTTCATTAACAGAACTTTATCAGAGGCTTCTGAGGAACTGGAAAGAGATCGTTAATATTAGTGGAGCGGGAAAGAAAAGGAGTAGTGCATGAGCAAGGCTAATAAGAGAAAAGACAGTTCTGATGTTAACTCAGAACAGGAGATGGAAAATCTGGAGAAAAAGACTGCTGAGGCGGATAAAAAAGCAAGTGACAGCCCGAAACTGAATGAAACAATAGAAGCGGATTTGCCGGAGTCAGAAGAAGACAAGGCAACCGACTGGGAAGACCGCTATTTGCGAGTTGCTGCGGAATACGATAATTACCGCCGTCGCACTAAAAGTGAGCTTGAATATCTGTTTCAGGATGTGACCTGTGCAGTTGTTTATGAGTTGCTGCCTGTCCTGGACAGTTTTGAAAGTGCCCTTAACATGGAAGATGAAGCTGGCAGTGATCTGAAAGAGTCTGATTCTACCGGTATCAGTTTGATACACAAGCAGTTGGTTACCGCACTGAAAAAAATAGGTGTGGAGGAAATAAAAGCACTGGGAGAAGAGTTTGATCCGACCTTACATCAGGCCGTGATGAGCGTGGAAGATGAAAACGCCGGTGAAAACGAAGTAGTAGAAGTATTTCAAAAGGGTTACAGAAACGGGGACCGCGTCATACGTCACAGTATGGTAAAAGTAGCAAATTGATTAGTTCTGTGGTCCATAAAAATAAATAAAAGAGAAGAAAGAGGACATTTATATGGCAAAGATTATCGGAATAGACTTAGGCACAACCAACTCGGTTGTTTCCGTTATGGAAGGCGGCGAGCCGGTTATTATTCCTAACGCGGAAGGGCAACGGACGACACCATCTGTTGTTGCTTTTACTAAAGAAGGAGAACGTCTGGTTGGTCAGGTAGCTAAGAACCAGGCACAAAGAAACCCGGATCGCACAATAACATCAATCAAGCGTGAAATGGGTTCTAATAATAAACATGTTATCGATGGCAAAGCTTATACGCCACCGGAAGTATCAGCAATGATACTGCAGAAATTGAAGGCTGACGCTGAGGCTTATCTGGGTGAGCCAGTGAGCCAGGCAGTAATTACGGTGCCTGCATATTTCTCAGATTCACAGCGCCAGGCAACCAAAGATGCCGGTCGTATTGCGGGACTGAAGGTGGACCGTATTATTAACGAACCGACAGCAGCCTCATTGGCCTATGGTCTGGAAAAAGAGGATAACCAGACAATACTGATTTATGACCTGGGCGGCGGAACCTTTGACGTATCAATTCTGGAACTGGGCGATGGTGTTTTTGATGTCAAATCTACCTCAGGTAACACCAAACTGGGTGGTGACGATTTTGATAACCGCATCGTTGACTGGATGATTCAGGAAATGAAAAATGAGGAAGCTGTCGATCTTTCAAAAGACAAGTTTGCCGTGCAGCGTTTGCGTGATGCTGCAGAAAAAGCAAAGATTGAACTTTCCAGTGTCCTGACCAGCAATATCAGCCTGCCTTACATTTCTTCAGGCCAGGATGGTCCCAAACATCTGGACTTAAACCTGACCCGGGCAAAATTTAACGATATGACCGGGGACCTGGTTGAAGCGACCATGGCTCCAGTCCGTACAGCAATGAAGGATGCCGGATTAGAGCCCGGCCAGATTAATAAGATTTTGCTGGTTGGCGGCTCAACACGTATACCCGCTGTTCAGGAAGCAGTTAAGACTTTCTTTAACCAGGAGCCCTTCAAAGGCATTAACCCCGATGAGTGTGTTGCGCTGGGTGCAGCTATCCAGGGTGGTATTCTTTCCGGTGATGTCGATGAGATGGTACTGCTTGACGTCACACCTTTGTCCCTGGGTCTCGAGACTCTCGGCGGTGTAATGACACGTATGATTGAACGCAATACCACGATCCCGACTAGCAAAAAGCAGGTGTTCAGTACTGCTGCTGACAACCAGACTCAGGTTGAAGTCCACATCCTGCAGGGTGAACGCCCCATGGCTTCTGACAACAGAACTCTGGGCAGGTTCTTCCTCGACGGTATTCCTCCGGCACGTGCAGGCACACCTCAGATTGAAGTAAGCTTTGATATTGATGCTAATGGTATTGTTAACGTTACAGCGATTGATATGACAACCAAACGCAAACAAAACATAACGATTACTGCTTCAAGTAATATGAGTGATGCAGATATAGAACGCGCTATAAAGGAAGCAGAAGAATTTGCTGAAGCGGATAAGGAGCGTGCCGAAAAGGTTCATGTGAAAAATGAGGCAGAGTCAAAGATTCGTGCAACTGAGCGCCTCCTGGAAGATGAAGAAACTTCAAAACTATACGAGGGTGAAGATCGCGAAGCAGTAGAGGCTGCCTTGGAAAAATTGAAGGCAAGTCATGCCAGTGATGACTTTGAGGCAATGAAGACAGACAGTGACGCTTTGGATCAGGAGCTGTACAAGGTTGCAGAAAAAATGAGCCAGCAAGCAGCGCAACAACAGCAGGCCCAACAGCCTGACGGACCTGCTCCCGACAATGAGCCAGGCACATATGATGCTGATTTTAAAGATGTTGGCACTGACGAGGATTAAATTGCAGTAAACTGAAAATACATAATATGATAGTATCGAGAGCGACCAGTGAAAGCTGATCGCTCTTCGGGTATGTTAACTTGTCTTTGCTGAACAGAGACAAAATAGGAGTAAAGAGTGGCAGCAAAAAGAGACTATTACGAAGTTTTAGGCATTAGCAAAGATGCTGATTCTGCTGAGATTAAGAAAGCTTTCTGGAAGCTGGCCAAGAAATATCATCCCGATGTAAATAAGGATGATCCTCAGGCCAGTGAAAAATTTCAGGAAGCAAACGAAGCTTATGAAGTATTATCCGATACAGAAAAACGGCAGCGCTATGACCAGTATGGTCATGCCGGTGTTGACACCAGTGGCTTTCAAGGCGCCGGTGCCGGTTTTGGCGTTGATCTGGAAGATTTGTTCAACAGTATCTTTGGCGGTTTTGGCTTTGGCGGCTTTTCCTCCGGTTTTTCTCAGTCTCGCCGGCCGACAGCCCCTAGCCGTGGCGCGAACCTGCGCTACCGCATGAACCTTGATTTTTTAGAGGCGGCCTTCGGTGTAGAACGTAAGATCAAGATTCGCAAAGACGACGTCTGCCCGACATGTAAGGGCAAAGGTACCGCTGACGGTTCCGAACCTACAATCTGCCCCAACTGTAATGGCAGTGGCCAGGAACAGCTTCAGCAGCAAACCATCTTTGGCCAGATGCTGACCAGCCGTAGCTGTCAACGTTGTCAGGGCAGTGGTCAAATCATTGAAAACCCCTGTGAAACCTGCAAAGGTGTCGGTACTACGGTGAAAGATAAAACACTTCTTGTGACCGTACCGGCAGGTATAAATGAAGGGGAGATGCTTACTCTGCGAAACGAAGGTGAACCAGGCCGTAACGGCGGACCTTACGGTGATCTCTACATTCAGATATATATTCGGCCGCATCCTATTTTTACGCGCGAAGGTAATATGACTTTTTGTGAAGTGCCGATCACTTACGCTGAGGCAGCCTTAGGGTCTGAAATTGAAGTGCCGACAATTGACGGAACGGTTTCATATAAACTGAAAGAAGGAACTCAACCCAATGACACCTTCACCATCCGTGGCAAGGGAATCCCTTATCTGAACCGTCATGGCCGCGGTGATCATAAATTCCGCGTTATTTTGGAGGTTCCCCGCAATCTCGATAGCAAACAAAAGGAAATGCTCAGTAAGTTTGAGGAAAGCATGACGGAGAAGCATTACGAGGGACGCAAAGGATTTCTGGAGAAAATACGTAATGTATTTGGGAGTAAATAGTGAGTTTTGTCGTCTTTGACTTGGAGTGGAACAGCGCTGCGCCCGGGAAAGCGGGAACAAGTGAAAACCTCCCGGAACTGCCCTTCGAAATTATAGAAATAGGTGCTGTTAAATTATCAGCTGCAATTGAGCCTCTTGCAACATTCACAGCCAAGGTCAGGCCACAAGTATATAAAAAACTAAATAAATATATTGCAAGGGTCACCCAGCTCAGCCAGGAAAGTCTGAGCCAGGGAGACCCTTTCCCTTTGGCCTTATCTAAGTTTGTCGATTTTTGCGGCGAGGATGTGATTCTTGCCTCCTGGGGTTTGTCTGACCCTCAGGTTCTAAAACAGAATATGGATTTCTATAGTCTGGATACATCCTTTTTTAATAAAGCGCTAAATCTGCAGGTATTCTTTGCCAATATGGCTGAGGGGGGACAAAATTCCCAACAAAGATCAATCGAGTATGCGTTAGAGTTTCTAAATATTGAAACTGAACTAAGTTTTCATGATGCTCTTAACGACGCACGTTACGCAGGTCGTATTCTTAATGCACTATTGTTAAAGAAGGGCACAGAAGAAGGCAAAGAAACTCTCCGGCCCTACCTTTACGATCCTTTTTTGCAGCGCGAAAAATCCTGGCAGACAGCGGTTACAGCCGGAAGAAATGCAGAAGCAACTATCAGAGAGCAAGAGTTCACCTGCCCGGCCTGCCAGAGCCTTCTGACTACTAATGAGTCTATTATCAGCAACAAAAAGCAGAGGCGCTGGTCCTGGGTATTGAACTGTGAGAAACATGGCAGCCTGCGTTGTGCCATAAACCGCCGCCGGCACGAAGGTAAGGATATTTACTATTTCAAACTTAGCCTGCCCTATCCGCCAAAGGGCTATTGAACAAAGAAGGATATTGCTATGACTACTGGATTTTTAAATGAAATTGCAGAAGAAGTAAAAACTGCCTGGCAGGAGCTGATCGCTGAAGCCGGACTTAAGTCGGGTGACTTGCTTGTCCTTGGCTGCAGCAGCAGCGAAATATTGGGTGAAAGTATTGGTAAAGGTTCCAGTCTGATTGTGGGGCACACAGTAATCAAGGCGAGCAGGGAAGTGCTCGACCCTCTGGGGATCGATCTGGCAGTGCAAGCCTGCGAACACCTGAATCGCTCACTTGTAGTCGAGCGCTCAGTTGCCGAAAGCTATGGCTTCGAAGAAGTTTGTGTAGTGCCAGTAGTAAATGCCGGAGGCTCTGCCGCCGCTGCAGCATATGCTCAGGCAGCAGATGCGGTTATGGTCTCCGGAGTATCTGCGGTTGCAGGTCTTGATATCGGTGATACTTTTATTGGCATGCAGGTCAAATTCGTGCAGGTCCCACAACGCATAAAAACTAAAAAGATCGGAGAAGCCCATTTAAGCGCTTTGAAATCTCGTTTGCCGCGGGTTGGCGGCGAAAGAGCAAGATACAGTTTTGATCGTTCAGCTTATGAAGAAGAACTGACCCATGCCTTTAAATCTGAGACTAGTGAAAACGCTTAACAAAAGCGAGGAATAAACCATACCATTATGGAAGAAAACGGCAGGATCTGATAGACTTAATTGAGCCGAAAAAAGGAGGTATTGTGATGAAAAAAACACCACTAAATCAAAGACATCTAGCCTTGAATGCCCGCATGGTTGACTATGCAGGGTGGGATATGCCTGTACAGTATAAAGGCATTACAGAAGAGGTTATGGCCGTAAGAGAGAAGGTCGGTATGTTTGACGTCTCTCACATGGGAGAAGTATTAGTCTGCGGAGGGGGCAGCGGAGAGTTCCTGAACTGGCTTCTCAGCCGTGACGTTACCGGCAAGCAAAAAGATCAGATTACATATGCGATTCTTTGTTATGAAAATGGCGGTACAGTAGACGATCTCTTAGTCTATGAGATGGACGAAGACTGCTACATGCTGGTTGTGAATGCTGCCAACAAGGACAAAGACGTTTTGCATATCAATGATAGCTTGATAACTTACCGTGAAAAGTTTTCTGACAGACAAGAAGATATTAAGATTGTTGATGATTCTGCTAATTATGGACAAATTGCTGTGCAGGGACCTGATAGCCTCAAAGTAATGTTGGATCTGGCGGAGAAGCTTGGTCTTAATGCAGAGCAAAAAGAACAACTGCAGGGTCTGAAACGCTATCGACAGATACAGGTAGACAAAGACGGCTTTGAACGTAAAATGATTATTTCGCGCACAGGTTATACAGGCGAAAACGGCTATGAGATTTATCTGCCTGCTGAGTTAACCGGCGAGGTCTGGGATCTCCTTTATGATTATGGAGTTGACCCTGCAGGCCTGGGAGCACGTGACGCTCTGCGTCTGGAAGCAGGAATGCCCCTCTATGGACACGAAATGGCAGAGGATATCACACCTCTGGAAGGCGATATGGGCTTCTTTATTGATTTTAGCCGTGAGTTTCAGGGCGGAGAAAAGATGAAAGCCAGATCAACCCGCAAAAAAATCGCTTTAGTCAGCGAAGGGCGCGCCATCCCTCGTGACGGATACTCTGTTTACCTTAATGACGAAGAGGTCGGCGTAATCTCATCCGGAAGTTTCTCACCAACTCTGGGTAAGGGCATCGCTTTTGCACTGGTTAATCTGGACTTCCCGGATGATGCAGATATCGTCGAAGTCAAAGTAAGAAAGAAAATGGAGCCCTTCAAACATGTTGTAGCTCCTTTCGTTAAAAAATAGTAAGTCATACCGCTTATAGGCGGTTAGTAGATTCAGAAAAAGAAAGGTAAAAGAAAATATGACCACAGTAAAAGAAGATCGTCTTTATGCAAAGACCCATGAATGGGTAGAGGTTGAAGGTAATGTTGCCGCAATAGGCATCACAGATTTCGCCCAGGACCAATTGGGTGACCTGGTTTATGCAGAAGCCGAGCCCGTCGATATAGATGTTGAGATTGATGATCTGGTTGGCAGCGTCGAGTCTGTAAAGATGGCTTCAGACCTTTATTCTCCTGTAGCCGGCAAAATTATTGAATCCAATGAGTCTATCGAAGACGCACCGGAACAAATCAATGAGGATGCTTTTGGCACCTGGTTTGTGAAAATTGAAATGTCTGATCCTTCACAGCTGGATGGCCTGATGGACGCTGAAGCTTACAAAAAGTTCTGTGAGGAGGAATCTGCATGACCGCTTATCTTCCCATGGGTCGGGAGGAACGTCGCGAAATGCTCGCATCGGTTGGTGTTGATTTAGATCACCTTTTCGACTCGATCCAGGAGTCACAGAGATTAAAAAATACAGATTTCAGCGGCTTACAAAAGGAAGGTGTTTCTGAGTTTGAAGTAGTCGAGCGCCTAACAGCTCTGGCGAATTTGAATAAACGCACAGATGACTATGACTCTTATCTTGGAGCAGGTTTTTATGACCATTATCAGCCTGCCGCTGTAAAGCATTTGATTAGCAGAACTGAGTATCTTACTGCCTACACACCTTACCAGGCTGAAATTTCCCAGGGAACTTTGCAGGCAATCTTTGAGTGGCAGAGCTATATTAGCCGCCTTAGCGGCATGGATGTTTCTAACGCTTCCATGTACGACGGTGCTTCCGCAGCAGCCGAGGCTGCTTTAATGGCCTGTCGTGAAAAACGCCTCTACAAAGTTTTTGTGTCAGCAGGTATGCATCCTGAATATATTGAGACAATTGAAACCTATTGCCATGCAGCAGGTGTTGAAGTTGAAGTAGGAGCTTTAAATGAAGCCGGTCAAACAGTCGAATTCCCGGCAGAGAAGGGCTATGCCGCTTTTATGGTGCAAAGCCCGAACTTCTATGGTGTTGTTGAGGATCTCTCACTCGTAGTTGAAAAAGCTCATGCTACTGGTGCCCTGGCGGCAGCTTCCTGTGATTTGATCAGCCTCGCCTTATTACAACGTCCGGGAGATCTTGGTGTTGATATTGTCACTGGTGAAGCACAGGCTCTGGGCATCCCCATGTCTTTTGGCGGGCCCGGTGTGGGTTATATGGCAGTAACGCAGAAACTACTGCGCAAAATGCCGGGACGTATTGCCGGGGAAACTGTCGACCGTGATGGCAAAACCAGCTACGTTTTGACAATACAGGCACGTGAACAGCATATTCGCCGTGAGCGTGCTACCTCGAATATCTGTACAGCTCAGGCACTGATGGCGACATCAGCTACTATCTGGCTGGCACTGATGGGTTCTTCCGGTATCAGAGATGTAGCGGAGCAGTCAGCAGCTAAAGCACTTTATCTGCAGGAAAAACTGCTGGCTACCGGTTTGTTTGAGAATACATATGATTCACCTGTTTTCCGTGAATTTGCTCTGACAGCCAAAGGAGATCTTGATCTCAATAAATTGAACCAGGATCTTCTGGCGGAAAAGATTTTCGGTGGTCTGGTAGTTGATGACAATCGTTGGCTCCTCGCAGTTACTGAAAAGAAATCAAAGCAGGCCATGGACAAATTTGTCGAGACAGTTGTACGTCTTGCCAAGGCACAATAAGAGAGGAGGAATAATATGACTATGCTAAAAGATACCCCATTGATTTTTACAAAAGGATCAAAATCATTCAAAAGCAGTTACATCCGTCCTCTCGATGTTGAGATGCCGGATCTTGCAGCGTATTATGGTGACAGCTACAGAGCTGAATTACCGGACATGCCCAACGTGGATGAAATAACCGCCATTCGGCATTACACAAATCTGTCGAATAAAAACTTCAGTGTTGAAGTTGGCACCTATCCACTTGGTTCCTGCACAATGAAATACAATCCTAAGGTCAACGAAGATATGGCAGCTTTGCCTGGCTTCGCCAACCTTCACCCGTATCAGGCCTGTGAAACAGTTCAGGGAAGTCTGGAATTGCTCCATGATCTGGAACTGCAGCTTAACGACCTGACAGGCATGGATGCTTTCACTTTCCAGCCGGCTGCCGGAGCACATGGTGAGTTGACAGGCATTCTTCTGATCAAGGCTTACCACGAGGATAAAGGTCACACTAAACGAGATACTATCATTATTCCTGATGCAGCCCACGGCACTAACCCTGCAACTGCAGCTATGGCCGGCTATAAGGTAAGAGAAGTAAAGTCCAATGAACATGGTTTAGTTGATCTGGATGCTCTGGCTGAGGTGCTGGGAGATGACGTGGCCGGTCTCATGCTGACCAATCCGAACACACTTGGTCTTTTTGACTGCAATATTGACCGGATTACGCAAATGGTTCATGACTGTGGCGGTCTCTGCTATTACGATGGTGCGAATCTTAACCCCATTATGATGCAGGCACGCCCCGGAGACATGGGCTTTGACTGTGTCCACTTGAACGTACACAAGAGCTTGTCAACACCTCACGGTGGCGGCGGTCCGGGAGCAGGCCCTGTTGGCTGTAAAGATTTCCTGGAGAAATATCTGCCAAGACCTGTAGTTGTTAAGGAAGATGATGGCTACACCCTTGACTACGACAGACCTCACAGTCTGGGTATGATGCGTTCCTTCATCGGCTCTTTTGGAGTTCTTGTCCGTACATATGCCTATATGCTGCGCAATGGTGTCGAAGGACTTAAAGAAGTTTCAGAAGGTGCTGTTGCCAATGCCCGTTATATTATGGAACGGGTAAAAGACTATTATCACCTGGCTTACGACGAAGATTGTATGCATGAGTTTGTCATCAGCAGTGCCTGGCAGAAAGAAAAATACGGCATTGACACCAATGATATCGCCAAGAGGCTGATTGACTATGGCTTCCATCCGCCGACAGTTTATTTCCCGTTGATTGTTCATGAGGCAATGATGATTGAACCTACTGAGACGGAAACCTGGCGTGATCTGGATGCTTTGGCTCAGGCTCTTATCGACATCGCTAAAGAATGTGAAAGCAATCCCGAGCTGGTTAAAGGTGCGCCGCATGGTACACCCATAGCCCGACCCGATGAAACCAGAGCTGCCAAGGATCAGATCCTGACATGCACGGATTAATAAGTTAATCAGATTTTGTAAACTTGTGAAGGGGGCTGGCTTTACCAGCCCCCTTTTACATGGTCTTTTGTGCTATCTGCCCTTTGTCAAGGTGTAAGTCTATTAGCAATTGAAGTTTAACTGCTAAAACGCTATAATGCCTGATTGGCAGAACATTAGATTAAAGAAAAAACACACGAACTAGAAAGGACTTAAATTATGGCAATTAAAGTCGCAATTAACGGATTTGGACGTATCGGACGTATGGTCTACCGCGGTATGATCGAAGCAGGTATTCTTGGTGATAAGGTAGACCTTGTAGCAGTCACTGACATGTCCACAGATGCGGATTACTTTGTTTATCAGATGAAATATGATTCGACACAAGGACGTTATTTTGGCAATCTGACAACTGAAAAATCTGATCCTTCACTGGAAGCTAATGACGTTATCGTAGTCGACGGAAAATATAAGACCCGCTGTATAAAGGCTGCCAGAACTCCTGCGGAACTTCCCTGGAAAGAACTCGGTGTAGAGTATGTCATTGAAGCTACCGGCCTTTTTACCCAGCGTGAAAAAGCTCAGGGCCATATCGATGCCGGTGCCAAAAAAGTTGTAATTACAGCTCCTGCTAAAGGTGGAGTCAAGACATTCGTTATGGGCGTTAATGAAAAAGATTATGATCCAGCAAATGATCATATCGTTTCTAATGCTTCATGTACCACCAACTGTCTGGCACCTATAGTGCACGTACTCCTGAAAGAAGGTATTGGAGTTGAGAAGGGTCTCATGACCACCATTCATGCCTATACAGCTACGCAGAAACTGGTTGACGGACCTTCCGTCAAGGACTATCGTAATGGCCGCGCAGCTGCAGTCAATGTTATTCCTGCTTCAACCGGCGCAGCAAGAGCAGTCGGTGAAGTCTTGCCTGATGTAAAGGGCATTCTGACAGGAATGGCTTTCCGTGTTCCTGTTGCAACCGGGTCTGTAATCGACCTTACCTTCCTGGCCGGACGCGATACTTCAATTGAGGAAATCGACAGCCTGATGAAGAAAGCATCTGAAAGCTATCTAAAGAACACCCTGGCATATGTTGATGACCCTATCGTATCCAGCGATATTGTCCATGATGCACATGGTTCTCTCTATGACTCACAAGCTACTTTGGGCAATAATCTGCCGGATGAAAAACGTTTTTTTAAAATTGTCAGCTGGTATGACAATGAGTGGGGCTACTCCATGCTGATAATTGATCTCCTGATGTACATGATTGAACAAGATCAGGCATAAGTTAGAGGCAAAATATACTTTTCTGAATGAGGCATAGCCGGAAATAACGGCTATGCCTTTTATATGGGAACAGAAGAGCTAGATAGGAATTTATTAATCAGCAGACTGCTCCGATTGGTCAGCTTTTTCCTGAGCCAGTTTATTTGTATTTTCACTACCGCGGAAAACAACAAATTTCCACCAGATAAATTCTCCGACGAAATTCAGGAGCATAGTCGGGATTTTTATCAGATAGTCATTAATATTGTTATTTGAAGCTAACTGTCCCAGCCAGGCAGTCAGAGGTATGAAAACTACGTAGAAGAGTGCTACCTTGATCATGGCGATAGGAATGTTATTGGCAGATTTGAAAGTGTAACGGCGGTTTAGAGTAAAGTTCCAGAGTACTGACAAAACAATAGAAATTATGTGTTTATAGTCGTAGGGAAGACTTGTCAGTCGTTCCAGCAGGATGAAGGATACCACTTCAATCAAACCGGCTGAAAGAGAGAGTAAGGTGAATTTCACCGCCTGAATTAATGATTCTTTGGACTTTAGAGGTACCTGATTAGTCATATTATCTCCGGACTTTAGAGGTACCTGATTAGTCATATTATCTCCTTAATTTTCACTAGTGGCATTCAATAGCTGAAAGGCATCCCTATTGGCTTTATACATAGTTTTGAACACTTCATAATTACGATCGTGTACTGCTTTCGCGTCAGGATTTGGAGTGAAGCTTCTGTTGACCTTGACGATGCGACGGGCCTCGCTTAAATCTTCCAGTTCTCCGAGACCTGCTGCGACCAGCAAGGCAGCACCCACCGCTCCAAAATTTTGCGGATCATCTACAGTCTCAACCGGAAGCTGCAAAATATCAGCCAGAATTCCGGCTGTTACTGAGGACAGGGCACCCCCGCCGATAAAACGGATGGGTGATTTGATTTCCATTTTCTTTTCAATCAGTTCCACGAACCAGCGCATATGATAGCAAACACCTTCTACAACTGCCCGGATAAGTTCGGTTTTTCCGGTGTCAAGACTGATGTTAAAGAACATTCCGCGAGCATTTGAATCTTCGAAAGGACAGCGATTGCCATGGAGCCAGGGGGTGAAAATTACTCCACCGGAACCACTGGGACTTTTACTGATAACTTCAGACATATAGTCATAGAGAGAGGTGTGCTCAGCCCCGGGAGCATCCGAGACTGAGGTTTTTGACAGATAGATATTGATCTCATCCAGAGCCAGATGATCGCGCACCCATTCCAGACATTTGCCGGCAGTTTCCAGTTCGGCAAAATAGTTGTAGAGTCCGGGCTGTACACCAACTACTGATGCCACCATAGCCTGAGTATCAGTAAGCTTTCTGTCAGTTACAGCGGAGACCCAGCCACTTGTGCCCATATAGACATGTGTATCTCCGGGAGCTACGCATCCGGCACCGACAGAGGAAAGGGAGGAGTCACCGCCACCGGCGAAAACCGGAGTTCCTGCCCTTAAACCCATTTCCTGAGCTGCTTCCGGCAGCAAACCGCCCACATTGTCAGTTGACTTAACTATTTCCGGAAGATGAGATTCTTCGATACCGAGACCGTGTATCAGTGGCAGAGAATAAGCAGGATTGCTATCGTCTTTGTCCAGAAGCAGCATAGTGAAGGCGCTGTCATGGCTGCGAATGAAACGTCCGGTCATACGTGCGATTATAGCTTCTTTGACATCCAGCCACTTATAGACTTTTTGGAAAAGTTCAGCTTCATTTTCCTTGACCCAAAGATATTTCCAGACAGGGTCTTTGTCACTTGCAGAAACTACTCCTGTTTGTATTAGACTTTTGAGCAGGAAGGGGATGCCGACATCGGCAATTTTGGGACCGGGACCACCATATTTATCCTTTATATCTCCAGCGCGCTGATCCATATAGCTCATTGATGGGCGCAGGTGGTGTCCATTTTTATCAAGCAAAACGACGCTCTGCATTTGCGAGCAGAAACTGATGCCTGCCAGTTCACGGACGGCGTCAGGATTCTTAGCAGCGATTGATCTGCTGGTATCGACAATAGCTGCCCACCATTCATCCGGATCCTGTTCTGCCCCGCCATTGGGCAGGATTTCTAAACCGTAGTCTCCGAAAGCTGCATCGACCAGCTGCAGTGAACGACTGCTTTTGTCATCATTCTTATCTCCAAGTAAATTGAAGAGGCAGGTTTTAACACCTGTGGTTCCAATGTCGAAGGTCAAGATATACATAGTTGTTTCCTCACACTAATCTTTGGCGTTCAGCAAAGCTCCCTGCAGAAATTTCATTGTTTCTGCTATAACAAACTCATCATTTTCAATTGAGTCAATTCCTTCTTTTACATAGATACGATAGCGTTCGTATAAATATCCGCCAACATATGAGTATTGCAGGGCCAAAAAAATATTATCCAAATGAAAAGCCGCCATTGCAGGATCAATATCTGCCCGGACTTCGCCTGTTGCCTGGCCATTTGCCAGAATTTGTCTGTAGCATTGTGAAGAAAAGGTTTCCAGATTGAAGCTTAATAGCTTTGTCATATCATTATTGCTGCTGGAGGTCAGCTCAAGATAAAGGCGGATCAGATTGGCTTGCTGACGATTAGTGCGCAGGATGATGCGCAGAACTTTCTCAATCTTGCTTTCTACACTCATAAAAGGAGCTTCATTAACAGCTCTTAACTCTTCCTCAATCAAATCCGAACTTAGCTGAATAACATATAAAAAGAGATCTTTTTTGCTTTTAAAATACTTGTAGAGCGAACCTACCGAGATGTGAGCTTTTCTGGCGATTTTATTAATATTTGCTGCTTCGAAACCAAGGTTAGCGAATTCATCAATGGCAGCACGAATAATTCTTTGTTTTTTTTCCTCATCAAGACGATCAAAACGTGGACTTGAATATTTCACTTATTGCTACCTCTTCAAAAGTGCAAGTGAGCAATTGCTCACTTATCTATGGATAGATTCTAGCAGTTATCACTAAAAATGCAAATAATGATGCAAAATACTTGACTATTTATATAAGTTGGGCTAGTTTGAAAAAAGTGAGCACTCACTCACTTATATTGATCTAAGCGGAAAGAGTTTTGCAGGGAGGCTTTAAAATGATAGATCTGAGTCAGAAAACAGTTGATAAGATTACCAGCCAATTGGATGAATTGATCAAGAAACCTATATATTCGATTTCACCCGAGGCTTTGTCAAGATATGAAAATGAATACTATCTGGGCAAGTGCAGTAAGAGTAAGGCGATGATTGACGAGGCCCGGAAATATATACCCGGTGGAGTACAGCATAATCTGGCTTTCAATCACCCCTTTCCTCTAGTTTTTACCGGAGCCAATGGCGCATATTTGACTGACATTGACGGAAACAAGTATTTTGACTTTCTGCAAGCCGGCGGACCTGTTGTTATAGGCTCAAACCCTCCTGAAGTCCGTGAAAAAGTTATTGACTTGCTAAATACATGCGGACCTTCTACAGGCCTCTTCCATGAATATGAATACAAGCTGGCCAAACTGGTCAGTGATCTTATGCCATCAGTTAATTGGCTGCGTATGTTTAACTCAGGTACCGAAGCCTGCATGGCAGCGATTCGTGTTGCGCGCCTGGCCACAAAGAAAAAACGGGTACTCAAGATGGGCGGAGCCTATCATGGCTGGTCGGACCAGCTGGCTTATGGTATCCGCGTTCCCGGAAGCAAATTCACACAGGCTCATGGTGTACCAATTAAAATGTTTAAATATACTGATGAATTCTTCCCGGGTGACCTTGATGCCCTGGAAAGAAAACTTCGCCGCAATCAACTGCGAGGCGGGACCGCAGCAATAATGGTGGAGGCTATTGGCCCGGAGAGTGGTACCAGACCTGTATCGATAGAATTCGTGCAGGGCATTGAGAAACTGTGCCGCAAATATGGCTGCATGCTGATTTTTGATGAAGTTGTAACTGCCTTCCGGCTGTCAATGGACGGTGCCCAGGGGATAATGGGTGTAGAGCCTGACTTAACTGTCTTTGGTAAAGTCATCGGCGGCGGATACCCGAGCGCCGGTGGTTTGGGCGGCAAACAGGAATATATGAAATATCTGGCTGCGGGTATTCAGACCGGAGATAAAGTCAAGAAAGCTTTGGTCGGCGGTACTTTGGCCGCCAACCCCTTAACAGCACTGGCCGGTTATTACACCATAAAGGAAATGTTAGAGATATCCGCCTGTGAAAAAGCCAATGCCAACGGTGACCGGCTGACGGCAGGTTTACAGCAACTTATCGAGAAACACGGTTTACCTTTTGTCGCTTTCAATCAGGGCTCGATTTGCCATCTGGAAACAGTGGGTACCATGCATTTTACTGTCAATTGGCGAAAACCATGGACGATACCTGGTGTTCTGGATCAGACTGCGGTACGCAAGAACGAGATGGAGCATATGGGCTCGGCTTATATGGCAGAAGGAATTGTAACTCTTGCCGGCAGCCGTCTGTACACTAGTGCAGCATATAATGACGAGATGATAGATGAAGCTCTGAGACGCTTTGACCGTATTTTTGCGAACGTTGTCAACCTTGAAGAATAACAAGAGGGGTGCTTGCATGAGTCTGGAAAAACTTAATCAGAATGAGCTGAAGCTGGGAGAAGAAATTATTGACTTAGCCCATGTCCTGACTGCCAAAGGCCTGGTTGTCCGCACCTGGGGTAACTTCAGCAGGCGCGTGGACAGTCAAAGTATTCTTATAACCCCAAGTGGCAAAGCCTATGACACAATGTGTCCTGATGATCTGGTAAAGATAGATCTGAGCGGTGAAAATGCAGAAATTGTCAGTCCGGGCAAGCCGTCTTCGGAAATGCCGATGCATGCACTTAGCTATAAGCTCTATCCTGATGTAAATGTAATTATTCATACTCATCAGGTTTTTGCTTCTGCAATATCCCTTTACGGACGCTCTTTCCCGCTTACTGCAGAATATGCTGCCGGCTTTGCTTCGGACAACTTAGAACTTTCCCCTTACAATTTACCCGGTACATCCATGCTGCACAAAAACATGAGGACAACTATGGAGGAAAGTGGGGCCAAAGTTATTTTGATGGAGCGGCATGGCGCTTTTATCCTGGCTTCAAATATAGAAGAAGCAATCGCACGGGCAGAACTGCTGGAGAAATTTTCCCGGGAGAAATTTGCAGAGCTGACAGGCAAAGAGCCTGACAGGCGAAGCGATATTCATTTGAATTTTGCTGACGAAGAGCCTGCAGACCACTACAAGGATGCCCAGGGAAGAGAAGAAGTCTGCGTGTATTCTCGTGATCCTTTAATTCAAGATTTTTTAAAAAGTGGACTTTCAACCTATCTGGATGATTTCGCTCAGATTTGTGGTCCCAAAATTAAAAACAGGCGCAAAAATAACAGTGCTGTCCTCGATCCCGTACAAGGGCTGGCTCGCTGTTATGGCCGGGATGAAGCAGATGCCTGTAATGTGCGTGCGGTTTTAGAGAAAAACGCTCGTGCAGCACATGTGGCCGGGATTAGCAGACAAAAGCCCATTGCTGGTTGGGAAGCAAGGCTTATGCGCTTTATTTACCGGACTAAATACTCAAAGGTAGCTGAGTAAGAGATACCCTTTATGGAGAAAAGCCGCCTGTCCCGGGACAGGCGGCTTTTAAACTATCAGCTGTAATCTTACATTTTTTATCTGGCAAACATAGCCACAATAGCAAGTATCGTACCGGTTATACCTTCGCCACCAAGCAAACCTGCTGCAATTAGCTGCAAGGGACCCTCTTTATCGCTCTTTTTCTTACGAATAATCAGTTCCAACACTCCACCGGCGAAGATTGGGATTGCCAGACCGGCACCGGTGAGCAACAGGCCGATACCGATGATGGTTGCCGGAATCTTCAGCAATACCAGGATTATTCCAATTACTGCCGCAATAATAAAAACCAGCGGATTGCCTATGCCTGCGATCATTGCTGTAACACTCTGGGCCTGCGCAGCCGGCAATCCAAATTCAGGGCCGAAACCACCATAGCCTGATGCTAAAGCCACAAAAGCCAGGGTTGCGGTAATAGCGCCAAAGAAGCCGCCGATGAACTCGATGAGCAGCTGTGAAGATGGCGCTGTCCCCAGCATAGATCCGGTTTTGAAGTCATTCATCATGTCACCGGCATAACCACAGGCTACTGCTACGATGGCGGCAATCAGGAAGGCATGTTCAGGCGTCAGGGGCACGAAGAGGCGAATGGCCAGCAGGACAAGGATGCCGAAAATCTCCATGGGATTGAGGCCGGTTTCTCCTGTAATGATAGTTGACATGGCGCTGGCCAGAAAAACTCCCACTAAAAGCAGTAAAGAAACGGCTACAGATAGTCCCAGCAATATTGACAGAACAAAGGCGACTACAACAGCAAGCAGTCCCAGCGGCAAGGACGACTTTTTGCGGATCCGGCTGATACCACGCTCAGTTTCGACTATGTCCCCGCTTGCGCTTTCCTGAGTCTTTCTGCTGCGCCAGCTGCCAATCAAAGAGACCAGCAGAGTAGCCAGGCCGGAGCCAACCATTAGACCGATGGACGCTATCTGGATAAAGGATGCTGCTTCAGCAGCTGAGGCAAACCAATTCAGGCTGACTCCAATGCGGTTGATAGCGATAGCTCCAATGGCTGCACCGCCTAACCAAAGAGCGGTCGATTTGAAACCAATCAGGCTGCCAATTCCGATGGCCATGGGTGAAAGCTGAAAGGCTATGCTTACACCTGCCAGAGAAAAGGCAGCCAGGCCAGGAATGAACTGAAAACGGTCTCGCAGCAAGACAAAGAGACCAGCGATAATAAGAGCGCTGAACAAAACCCGGGCCCTGCTGCCGCCTTCGTGACCGGCTTTCAAGGTTTCTGCCGAAGCCTGACCGATCGGATAAGGAAGCTTCAATTGATCAATGGTGCGTTTTCTGTAAAGTGCACAGAGTAAAGTGCCAAGTACAACCCCGGACAGGGCGACAATAAATATTGTCCAGCCATAGCGTCCCAGGAGGGAGTTATCACTTGCTTCTTCCGGAATTGTCCAAACACCACTCATAAACAAACCGGGAATGGTAAAGGCCAGACCTCCGGCCACCATTGCACCGGCAGACATACCGGTGGAAGCGACGTTAACTTCCTTCAAGTTATTACTCTTGAACAGGCGCATCAAGGTCAGTGACAATACCGCAACAAATATAGTGGGCCAAGGCAAGGCACTCATTCGCAAGGCAACATACATAGATGACGCAGTCATGAGAATAGAGCCGAATATCGCCAAAACCAGTGCTCTGACGGTGAAATTAGGAAATAAAGCTGATTGATTTTCCTTCTTCATTAGTGCCTCCTTAGTCTTTACCTCTCTAAGAATAGATATTAACATTAAAAAACTGATTGTATTGACACATTTTGACTATTAAAAATAGAAATTATTTTTCTTTTTTGTTTATGCTGATTATAGTTAGATGATAGGTATCCGGACCGGGATAAACTGTTATAATATAGCTAAGTAAAGAGCATCCATTCACTTGGAAAGCGAAAGGAGCAGTGCAAATGCATATAGAGATTTTAGGCAAAGATATTCGTGTCAGTGAACAACAAAAAGAAAAGATTGAAAGGAAGTTGGAAAAGTTCTCTCGCTATTTCGGCGATGAGGCGCGTGCAGATGTAATGATTCAACCCGAGGGTGATCAGGTGCGTGCAGAGATGACCATCAAGATCCGCAGACACTATTATCGTGCGGAAGCAGATGCCCCCGATTCAATTTCTGCTGTAGAGCAGGCTATCAACAAGCTGGAGCGCCAGATACGTAAACAAAAATCTCGAATGAAAAAGCAGAAGAAAGAATACGCTTACATGAGAGACTTTTTCGCCAATGAAACATTCTCAGTTCCCGATGATGAACCTGAGATGGAGATGGATATCATCCGTCGCAAGAGTTTCCAGATTGATCCAATGACGCCGGACGAGGCTATTATTCAGATGGAAATGCTGGGACACTCTTTCTTACTTTTCCTTAGTGAAGAGAATAATAAAGTTGCCCTGATTTACAAACGTAACGATGGCAACTACGGTCTTATTGAACCGGAGTATTAAGTGCAATCACAGCAAAATAACCCTTTAATAAATCAAAATACAGCGCCCGCTGACGCTAGTGAAGTTAACACTTGTGACAAGGCTTTACTGGCTAATCTCAATCCTGAACAGCGGCGCGCTGTTCTTACAACCGAAGGTCCCCTTCTGGTTTTGGCTGGAGCAGGTTCAGGCAAAACACGAGTGATAACCAGTCGGGTTGCCTGGCTTGTACAGCACAAGAATGTGCATCCGGCGCAAATATTGGCAATTACTTTTACTAATAAGGCAGCCAACGAGATGAAAGAGCGCATCTCCGATTTAATCGGTATTTCCGCGCGCGGAGCCTGGATCGGGACCTTTCACTCCATGATGCTGCGCATTTTGCGCCGTCATGCTGAAATGCTCGGCTATCGTTCTCAATTCGCTATTTTCGATAGCAGTGATCAGGAGCGGGTCATGCGGGATGTGCTGGAAGAACTGAATATATCTAAACGGACACTAACACCGCGCGAAGCTCTGAACAAAGTGGGCAATTTCAAAAATAAAGGCATGAAGCCGTCTGAAGTTAGAAGAAGCCGCTCTTCATATATGACTGAGGAACTGGCTAAGATCTACGAGAAATACCAGAAAGCTTTGTTTGAGCGCAACGCAATGGATTTTGATGATATTCTTCTGCAGACATTGCGGCTCTTTTCCGAGCAGCCGCAGATTCTGGCTCAGTACCAGCATCAGTTCCGCTATATTCTGGTTGATGAGTATCAGGATACAAACAGAGTACAGTATGACCTGGTGCTGCAGCTTTCAGACCAGCACAAAAATCTCTGTGTCGTCGGAGATGATGACCAGTCCATCTACTCTTTCCGGGGCGCGGATGTACAAAATATCCTGGATTTTGAAAAGGATTTTCCCAATGCAACGGTTATACGGCTGGAGCAAAACTATCGTTCTACTTCCGTTATTCTGGCGGCAGCAAATAATATTATTCAGGAAAATACTGCGCGCAAACACAAAAGGCTCTGGACAGCCATTGAAGGTGGCGAAGCGATTTTACTTTATCGCGCTGAAGATCATTTTGATGAAGCCCGCTTTGTCGCCCGCGATATCGCCAGAAGACTGGAAGCTGAAAATAAGCCTGACGATCTGTCCTTTGCCGTGCTTTACAGGATGAATGCCCTCTCAAGAAATATTGAATATGCCTTGCGTGAAAGCAATATTAACTACCATATTTACGGCGGTACCCGCTTCTATGACAGACGTGAAATAAAAGATGTGACCGCCTATTTAAGATTGATCATGACTCCAGATGACGATGTGGCTTTCCGCCGTGCAGTCCAGGTGCCGCGACGTGGCATCGGTGAAGTTACTATCGAGCGCATTAATGCCCTGGCTGGTGAGAATATGGTCAGCATGCTGGACATTTCACGCAAGGCCGGCGCCTACGAGGACTTATCGCGAGTTGCCGGACGTGTGGCCGGATTTGCACAGCTGATCGATGGTTTGAGAGCGAAGCTGGAGCAGGCAGAGGATAATATGACTCTGGCTGACTTCGTACGTTTAGTTGAACATCGCTCCGGTATGGTTGCTGCTTTAGAAGAAGAAGCAGAACGCGGTAATGCTGAAGCTCCTTCACGCTTGGAAAACCTGCAGGAACTTTTGTCTGATGCTCTGGAATTTGAGGCTAATCTTCTGCGCGAAAATGAAGAAGGAGCTTTTGATGATCCTTTCTATGAGGAAGAAAAACAGGAACTTACTCCTTTAACAATCCTTCAGAGTTTTCTCGAACGCACCGCATTATACACGGATCAGGATACAGAAGATGAAGAAGCACTGGTCAGCCTGATGACTATTCATAGTGCAAAAGGACTTGAGTTCGATGTTGTTTATCTGGTAGGAGCAGAAGAGGGTATTTTCCCCAGTTCACGCAGTTACGAAAGTCCCGACGGGATGGAAGAAGAGCGCCGGCTTGCCTATGTTGCAGTCACACGGGCCAAGCAAGAGCTGTTGATCACAACAGCAAGCAATCGTCTTCTGTTCGGTTCAACCCAGTATAATCCACCTTCTCGCTTCATTGAATCTATTCCGGAAGATCTTCTGCAAAGACGAGGTAGTGCTGTAGAACTACGAGATTTCTCCTCTGCCGCCAGAGTGAGGGCAGACCGCAATTTATTTGCAACTACTCTCGGTGCCGCTTTCACTGAGCGTATAGAGAAAAGCTCAAAGAAAACCGGTGGATTAGATCCCAACGCCCTTGCAAAAGGCGATAAAGTCCGGCATGCAAACCTGGGAGTAGGGGAAATCATAAAGATCAACCTGGTCGCAGGGGATGCAATTTTAACTATAGATTTCGATGGCGTAATAAAAAGATTCATGGCAAGTCAATCTTTCCTTACCAAGGAATAAGCTTGCGTGCAGCTTTCTGAAGCTTGCATTCATAAAAGGAATTTTGATATGAGTGAGAAACAAAAGTCATTTTTTGATAATGAAAAAAGAGCAATCACACCGCGAGAGATTAAAGAGCATAATGAAGAGCAGACCCTTTCTTCTTTTGCTCAGCTTTCAGCTCAGAGCCGTGGCCGTGTGAAGCAGGAAGAAGAATGTAAGGTACGCACACTTTTTGAACGTGATACCGGTCGTATCCTCTATTCCTTGCCATTCCGACGTTTGCGCCACAAAACGCAGGTGTTTTTCAGCCCACAAAATGACCATGTCTGTACACGCATGGAGCATGTACTTTACGTCAGCTATCTGGCGGAAGTGATTGGCAGCGCTCTTAACTTAAACACTCATCTGATCCGCGCTATAGCTATGGGGCACGATCTCGGGCATGCTCCCTTTGGGCACTCAGGTGAAACTGTCCTCAATGAATTGATAGGGCAGCATGGCGCTGAGTTTAGTTTTCAACATGAGTTACATAGTCTTCGTGTGGTTGATTTATTAACTGATAATAATGGAAAGCACGGTCTTAACCTAAGTTTTGAGGTTCGCGATGGTATCGCATCACATTGCGGTGAAATGTATTCTGAGTATTTGTTGCGTCCTGACCGCAATAAAACAGAAATAGATCTTCTGAATACAAAAGCAGGGCAGACCATGCCTGCTACTCTGGAAGCTTGTGTAGTCAGACTTTGTGACCGTATCTCTTATGTCGGGCGTGATATTGAAGATGCGGCGCGATCAAATTTAATGTCCTTTGCCGAGCTGCCTGCCAACCTGCGTGTTACTTTGGGTGATAACAACAGTGCCATAGTTAACACATTAGTTCAGGATGTGATAAGCAGCAGTTGGGGCCAGGATGCAATTTGCTTGTCGCCGGAGATCGGGGCTGCGCTCAAAGAACTTACAGAAATTAATGCAACTCGGATTTACAATGCGACTAAAGTCCGTCGCTTTGAACGTGAAGCACGAAATATTATTGAAGGACTCTTTGAACATTTTCTCAAGCTGTCACGCACAATGCCTCAGGACAGGTACGATGAAAACAGCCAGAAATTCTTTGAGTTTTACAGCCAGCATCCGGAATTCACTGCTTCGCCTGTGCGCAAGATTGTGGATTATATCGCCGGAATGACAGATTCATATGCGCGCCGGGTTTTTTCGGCTATTTATCAGGTATAAGGAGAAAACCGTCATGACTACATCTTTCTTTGCTATGATGCACCGACTCAAATTTATCCAACGTTGGGGGCTTATGCGCAATACGGAAAGTGAAAATGTGCAGGAGCACTCACACGAAGTTGCTATTATTGCACATGCCTTGGCCATTTTGCGTAAAAACAAGTTTTCTGAGGGAAGAATCTGTCCTGATCCTGATTATGTTGCTGTCCTGGCTCTTTATCATGATGCTTCGGAGATACTGACCGGAGATATGCCTTCACCGATCAAGTATCACAATGACCCGATGCAAAACACATACAAAGCGATAGAGGAAGAGGCATCTAAAAAACTTTTGCGCATGTTGCCGGATGAGTTGCAGGCTCTTTACGAAAAGTACCTTATTCCTGCTGATGACGAAGTTACGCGCGAGGCCTTAAAACTTGTTAAAGCGGCGGATCGCTTTTCTGCCTGTATTAAATGCCTGGATGAGCTTAAGGTCGGGAATAAGGAATTTATTAGTGCTTATGAGGATATAAAGCTGCGCCTGATGAGCCTTGACCTGCCTGAAGTGCGTTGGTTTACCGACCATGCGCTCCAGGCATATTCTGCTTCTTTGGATGAATTAAGCGCTTTATGATTTATTTATTACTTGTATATGACATAGAGCTTAAATCGAGTTGACAATAAGTCTTTCAAACCGCTGCATTGCAACGGTTTAACCGCATTATGCTAAAATTAGTATCACTAATATTTCGTGTCAAAATGCCAATGTTTATGCATGCATGAATTATTGACCCGATGATTTTTGCTTGCGAATCGGGTGAAAGTTGCATTGGGAAGGAGACGGACTTTGAAATATCACAAAGTTGATAGTGTGATGAAGTTTCGTGATCAGAAACGTCCGGTCTTTCCTTTTTTTGCACGCATTTATATCCTGCCGCTTTGCTTGATTCTATTGCTCTTGGCCTTTGCTGCCTTCTTTTTAGCAGATGCCCTTTCCGGCAAAAATGAGGCGGCTGCTTATAATGATGATTTTGAAACATATCTTGATGAGCAAGCTTTTCCCGAATCATATCGCCCCGCTTTAAGAATACTGCATGAAAAATATCCTGACTGGAAATTTACAGCATCCCATCCGGTAAATGCTAATGGTACAGCTATGACCTGGAGTACAGTTATGGCATATGAAAGCAGTCTGGAGCGGAAGAACTCTGTTCCAAACTCATATTCCATAGCCCAGCGATCTTTTGACAAGGGTGCCTATAACTACAAAACAAACAGTTGGTATGCTTCTGATGCCGGGTTTTACTATGCCAGCCCGGAAATTATCGCCTACTATCTAGACCCGCGGAATTTCCTTAGTGAAAGAGATATCTTTCAATTTGAAAATTTATCTTATAATCCTCAGATCCATACCCGTGCAGAAATTGCTCAAAGCCTGAGCGGAACATTTATGGCTGACGGTCCGACCATTTCGATTGTAGATCAGTACGGAAAGTCCTCCAATATGAAATATCCTGATATTTTTGTTAAGGCGGCGGAATGGAGTAATGCTAATCCCGTATTTCTGGCCAAGAGAATAATTCAGGAAGTCGGGCCCCAAGGTTCAGCCTCTGTTAGTGGTACAGTTTCAGGCTATGAAAACATTTACAACTTTTACAATATTGCTGCCTACTCAGGTACAACACCTATCCTTAATGGTCTGCAATACGCAAAATATGGGTCAGCAGGCGTAAACGGCAGTCTAACATCTGCAGAAAAGAGCCTGTATCTCTTACCCTGGACAAATCCTTATTTGGCGATAGTAGGCGGGGCCCGCTGGATCAGCGAAGGATACATTAACGCCGGGCAAAATACCCAATATTATCAAAAATGGAACATAGATTATAATCATACTTATGGACCCTGGTGGCATCAATATATGGGCAATGTTATTGCACCTGCTGTCGAGGGCGGGAATGTCTATGATGCATATCAGAAACTCGGCCAGTTAAATAAAGCTCACGAATTTATCATTCCTGTGCTGGCAGAGATGCCTGCTGAAAAAGTTTCCTTTCCTACAGATAATCGCAGTCGCAACAATTGGCTGCAAAGTATCACGGTATCTTCAGGGATTTTGAAGCCTGCCTTTAATCCTGAAGTCAACAGTTATACCGTTACGGTTGCTGAAGGTGTAGAGAGCTTCACCGTAAATGCCAGCGCCTACCTCTCTTCCTGCAGTATAAATGGCCGCGGTGTATACAAGTTGGAGCACGGCAAGAACACCATCAAAGTACAGGCTGTATCAGAACGTGGTGATGTGAGAGATTATTATCTGACCGTTACCAGGTCAGGAGAGCCAGGAGATTCTGCGGACAAGCCTGAGGCAAGCCTGAGCAGCAGCACACTCAAGGTAAAGTCGCCCTATGTGAGTAATGCAGATCCTCAGCAGGGAAAAAATACTGTTGAGTATTTAACAGATAAGCTGCAAGTGCCGGAGGGATACAGACTGCAAATCTCAGTAGATGGCAAGACTGTAACTTCTGGTGTTGTCGGTACCGGGGCGAAACTATCACTGTTTTATAAGGACGAGAAAGAATCCACTTTAGATTATTATCTGCTGATATATGGCGATGCCAGCGGTGATGGTCTGATAAATTCACATGATACTATGGCTGTTTACAGATACATACTTGGCATAACAAACCCTTCATCACTAGAGAAGCTCGCGATGGATGTAACTGGAGATGGCAAAGTAAACTCACATGACACAATGGCAATTTACCGAAATATATTAGGTGTTAAATTGGTTGACCAAAGTCAATAAGTTGACTTTAGAAAGGTATTCAAATGAAAAGGCAGTTTGCATTATATTCTTTGCTTCTTATATTTTTTGCTACTCTTTTCTTCCCACAGAAGGCCACTGCTGCACATGGGTCAGTTACTGTATCCGCATCTATTTCCGGACAAATAATTACTGTTAATGTCGGTGTCAGCCCTGCTACTGAGATGGAGATTTTTGATTGCACGATATCTTATAGAGCTAATATAGTTGAATTTGTATCAGGTACATCAAGTATTGGGGCAGCTATCAACGATAAATCAGGAACGATTTATATTGCTAGAAACTTAGGTAGCTCCTTTACAGCAGGTCATGTAGCCACACTTTCTTTTAAAATAAAGGGAAGCGGAAATGCTGATTTCACAGCCTCTGATGGGTCAGGTTCTCATACTTACAATGGCGATTACACATTTAGTGGCGGTAGTGCTTCAGTAAATATTCAAAATGCACCTGCAGTCACTCCCACAAACACTGTAGCAAACACAGCACCACCCCAAACACCACTGACAACTGTGGAAACAATTACGCCCTCCACGGCTGGCCCTAGTGAAACAGAGGAAACAAAGAGCCAGCCGGCCAAAGCATTTAAAGGAGTAGACCATAAGGGCCGCAGACTTTCCATAGCGGAAATTGATTTGGAAGAAGCAGACATTCCCAGTGGCTTTGAAGCAGCTGAGAATGTGATCGACGGTTATGAACTGGCAGCTTATTATTCTGAAAATGAAGACTTGTATTTGTCGTTTATGAGTCTGCCCGGTCAAGAGCCGCAATTATATTTCTATGACAGCTCAAGCAAAAGCTTCATACCGTATTTGCGTTTTAAACTGGGTGAAGAGTTTTATCATGTGACCATTATGCCAGATGAACTGATACCCTACGGTACTACACGCACAGATGCAAAAATCAGGAATATCAACCTTCCGGTTATTGAATTTAATTTCGGTGATTATGTTTCTTTTGATGAATATATGGAGCAATATCAGGCACAGCTGTCAAAATCAGAAGCTGCGAGTACATCATCCGCACAAACTGTCAGTACTGCTGGCAGCAATCTTTCGACCATGAATATTGGAGCCGGCCGGGAGAATGCCGGAACCTACTTGCTGGCCCTGGAAGGCAGCAATAAGGAAATCGAAAGATTTGTTTATAGTCAGAGTCTGGATCAGCTCATGCATTATGATTTCCTGTTGGTACCAGCTTTTGGTACTTTTCTGGATGAAAACTTCGAAGATCTGGCAAAAGAAGATCTCAAGGAAGCTGAACAGCAGACTGAAGCTGACACTTTGCCTGCAGAAACTGCCGACAGTGATCTGAATGAAGGAAGGCAAGGTCTGCGTAACAGAACTATCAGTCTTTTTGGCAATGACTTTAAACTCTGGCATATTATAGCTGCCAGCGCCGGTGTTTTGCTTATATTGGTTATCCTGATTATTATTATCGTCAAATTGAATTCTGACAGGAAAAGAGCGGAGTATCCCTTTGCAGATGACTTCCTTTCTGATGATAGTATGTATAGGTCTGAAGAAGATAGTTTTGAAGCAAGTGATGACTTAGATGTTGAGACCACCCCGCCGGTCTCCTACAATTATCTGGATGACTTGCCTGAGGTCAGAGATGTTTCTGATATCAGCGCCACAGCAGGACAGAGCTTCAACACAGAATATCAGACAAAAAATAAAGGCAAAGGGATTTTCAGTACTTATTCAGAAAGATCTGATCTGGAAGATCAGGAGGAGATTTAGTTTTAGTGGTCAAAAAAATCTGGGCTCGCTTGCGAGAGCTCTTTTTTAATATGCAGTTCCTGCGTTATACCATCTCAGGCGTGATAGTCACTCTGGTAGATATGGGTGTTTTTTATTTGCTGAGTAATTTGCTTGGTCTTGACAAGTGGTATTTTTCACTGCTGCCGTCCATTGTTTTATCAATATTAACTGCATATGTAATCAATCGTGTCTGGGTCTTCAAATCCAAACAGCCCGTATTGAGCGAAATATTTCGATTTTCTGCCGGACGTTTAGTGGTTTCGCTGGTTTTTCAATACGCAGGTTTTTATTTGATTTATGACGTGATAGGATTTAAAACTGAGATAATTTCCAATCTGCCCTGGGCAAAAGCGATCTCTCTTTTGTTTGTGATTGTCGGCAATTATCTTCTGGGCAAGTATTTTGTTTTTACTGAATCTTGGAGCAAGGATGCAGAGACAAGAGGCGGTGAAGACGATGAATAAACAGAAAATTTTGGAGAGGATCCAAACAATTAATGAATCACAATGCAACACTGCAATATATAAGCGAGGCTGGAAAATTCAGTTCAGATAGAAGCTTAGGTCGTGTCCGCGAATTGAGCCGCAGGCTGGGTGATCCGTGGCGGGGACTAAACATATTTCATATAGCCGGGACTAACGGCAAGGGGTCAATTAGCAGTTATCTGACACATATTCTCTCTTCAGCAGGACACAGAGTCGGTTGGTATACATCTCCTTATCTGGAACGCTTTAATGAACGAATTCGGGTTATTCAAGCAGCTGAAGGCCTGGAACAATATGATCATGATAATGAAGCGGGTGAAATCGATAATGAATCTATCGACCGTATTATGGCCCGGGTGTCACGAGCAGCAGATTCAATGCAGGAGGATGGGATCATGGATCTGCCTTCTGAGTTTGATTTAATCACGATGATGGCTTTCATCTATTTCAAAGAAAAAAACTGTGACTATGTGGTTCTGGAAAGTGGACTTGGCGGCAGACTGGATTCAACAAATGTAATTGAAAACCCGCTTGCCAGCATCATTGCTGCTCCCGGCTACGACCATATGGACCGGCTGGGAAATAGCATGAGAAATATCATGTATGAAAAAGCCGGCATCATTAAGCCGGGAACGCCGGTATTTGCCTACGATCCTTTTGACGCCATGATTTCTGAAGAAGATGCAGTTATTGCAAGAAAGACACTGGAAGAGCGTTGTCTGGAACTTGATGTTCCTTTGCACTGGATCGGGCGGGATCAATTTGAAATGCTGTCCTATAGCCGCCAAGGTCAGAGTTTCCGAAAATTGGATACAGAAGAAATTTATACAACAAAGCTTCTGGGAGTATTTCAGCCTATCAATGCCTTGCTGGCAGCTTCAGCACTTGCAAACTGTGTCAGTGCTGAAGATATCAGGCAGGGAATCGCTGCAACGGTTTGGCCGGCTCGTTTGGAAATACTCTCTCATTCGCCCTTTGTGCTTTTAGACGGAGCGCATAATATTCAAGGTTGCCATGCTTTGGTTGAGTCTTTGGCCCAATTAAATGAGAATACTCCTTTGGTTTTTCTTTGCGCTATAATGCAGGATAAGAATTACAGGGAAATGCTCAGTATTGTACTGAACAGCAAACAGTACGAAAGTGCAGCAATTGTTTTCACAGCTGCACCTGATGAACGTACAGCTTCAGCAGAAGAAATGCTGGCAACAGCAAAAGAAGTGCTGGATCCGGAAACGGCAGCTCAGATTCAAATGTGCTCAGTAGGTGACTATAGTGAAGCTTTAGATAAAGCTCTGGCCCTGGCAGAAGAAAAAGGAGCACTTCTTTGTATTTTTGGTTCCTTGTATTTGGCAGGAGCAATCCGGAAACGCATGCGTGAGCTACAAAAATAGCTTAAGATACAGGGCTGGATATATGATTATCGGCGATTAAGTATTCCCGGAGGTAAAAATGGCACAGCCACAGGAAAAAAAGCTGAATTCCAATTTTAAATGGCAGGCTGTACTGTCAAAGATAGAGAAAATCGAAGAAGCTCCGACGGGAGTATTCACATCACAAAGAGAAGCTGAACGTGCTTTATCCATATATAATCGTGCTTTAGAACATATTCATTCCGACAATGAGGACATAGCCAGAATTGCTTTGGAAAAACTTGTTGCAACTTATCCTCTCTTTACGGATGCAGCTGTGCTCTATGGTTTATGTCTTGGAGCTGATCGCAAATATAAAGAGGCAGAACTCCAGTTTAAGAAAGCCTTGCTGGCTGATCCTGATCCTGCAGACGTAGAAGTTCTGACACATTTGCAGGCACAGGCCTGTTTTTGCAAAGACAGGGCCGAAGAAGAGGAACGTTCACGTCGCAGGAATGAGAAAAAACTTCTGCCGGTAAGAGCGAGTTTGGCACAAGCTGGTATTCTGGAGCGGGCGGCAGCTTCCCCTAACGGCGATGAAGTGCGTATGGCTAGTGCCAAAGAGCGTGATGATCTTATGCGACAAATCAGCCAAAGCAACAAAGGTTCGGTAGCTTCTTCGCCTTATGGTTCCCGCAACAAGACGGTACAGATAATCAGCGCTGTTATCATTATTGCCGCACTTTTGTTTTTTTTGATCTATTTTCTTATTGCTCCGGCAATAACAAGGGCCAATGACCGTAACAGCCGTCTGAAGTGGCTGGAAGAAAAACTAATAGAGGGAGCGGAAACAGACCAAGCCTTCCAAGTAATACTTGACGATTACCAAAGGACCTTTTCCGAGTGAGTATATGTCAGATTTTATTGGACTTGTCGGGAGTTATTCTCAGACAGGTGAAAGAGAACTGAGCAAAATAGTCGCAAAAACTCTGGGTTCAGGCGAACCGGCAATTCAGCTTCATCAGAGCAAAAGCATTTATTTATGCGCTGTTAATCACGGCAAACAGGATTTAATCACTTTTTACTCAGATCCTCTTAACCGCTACACAGTCATTCTGTATGGTTATATAGCTTCGTTTGATTTGCTGGAAGCAGAACTGCGCAAATCAGGAGTTAAACCGGAAAAGGATCTGATGGCTTTAATCTTGCAGGCTTATAAGGTCTCTACACCGGACTTTGTTGACTACCTGCGAGGCAATTTCTCTCTCATCATAGCTGACAGTGTCAACGGCAGTGTTTATCTGGCTAAAGATCATTTTGGCAGCTGTCCACTATATTATTCGGAGCCAATGCGTAGGGGAGTGCGCTTTTTTGGCAGTAATATTCCGGCTATGGCGGAACACCCTGATTTTGAAAAAGAATTTAATCCCCGAGCTCTGGCCTATTATCTTAGCCTTGAGTACAATCCCATGCGAGAGAGTTTCTGGCGCAAGGTGTATAGCCTGCGGCCTGGCCACTGGGCATTGATCAGTGAAGATGGGCTGAGGGAAGAAGCTTACTTCAAGGCAGCCTTCACTCCTGATGAGCGTTCTTTAGCCGAGCATGCAGAAGAGATCCGCCAAACCGTGAGAAAGTCAGTCGAGTCTTATATGAAGGATGACAAAGCGGGTGCCTATCTGTCCGGAGGGGTGGATTCAGCCTTTGTTACTATTCTGGCTCAGCCGGAAGATATATTTTCGATCGGATACGAAGGATATACTGGCATATTTAACGAAGCTGAGCAAGCACAGAGTCTGGCTGACAGACATGGAATGAATTTTCATAGTGCCAGCGTCAGTGGCAGAGACTATCTGGACGCACTTTTGCACACTCAGCAAAAACTTAATGAACCTAATGGAAATTTATCTACAGTTGCTCTCTGCCTGCTAGGTAAGCTGGTTGATCAAAGAGTCTCTGTTATCTTAACTGGCGATGGCGCGGATGAATTCTTTGGTGGTTATGACTCTTATTTGGGATTATCCGGAAAAAAGCAGCTTTATAAAAAGATAATGCCGGAAAGTTTACGTTCCTTTATTTCCTCACGTATTAAATCAGATATTCCTTACTACTCCCGGGCTTCCTCAATTAAACATTGTGGGATGAAGGCATCTCAGTACTTTTTTGGAACTAATCAGATTGTTAATCCAGCCATAGTTAATCACTTGCTAATTGATGAATTCATGCCGGAAAAAAGTCTGGAAGAATTCTTTGCATCCTTTTACAATGAACATGCTGCAGAGGATGAACTGACACAAAAGATGCTTCTGGATATAAATTATATCTTGCCCGGAGACATGTGTGTAAAGCAGGAAAGGATGGCTAACGCTCACAACTTGCAGCTGAGAACCCCACTGTTAAATAAATCAGTATTTGAGACTGCGAGCACAGTTCCTTCGCATATGCGTGTGTCTGAAAGAGAAAGCAAAATTCCCTTCAGACAGGCAGCAGCTGAGGTTCTCGACCAGAATTGGATTCACCACAGAAAACTGGGATTTCCCGTGCCCTTTCGCTATTACCTGCAAGATAAGACAATTGCCCAACCCTTATACGATATTTTGAGTGATCCCCTTACTGAGCGATTTTTCAGGCGTGAAACTATCGACCGCTATCTGGACGAGCACCTTAAGCAAAAGAGGGCCCGTCACATGGAGCTATATATTGTTCTGGCCTTTATGCTCTGGTATAAAGAAAATTTTACGGACTTGAACTGAAGGGAAAACCGGTAAGTTAAACCGGCAGTTTTTGTTGTATCATGTCAAAGAGGAATTTTGATTCAATGAGCATAATTATTAGAAATCTAAGTAAATATCTGATCCTGCTGCTGACTGTTTTTTTCTTGCTGCAAATAATCTCAGCGGCTGCGGTTTTTGCAGATAATTTCGAAGATGTTCCCGGCTGGCCTGCAATAGAAGATATCAGAGCCTCAGCTTATTCGGTCTACAATGCGACAACAGATGAATTTATACTGGAACATAATGTGCATCAGCCTTTGTGGAATGCGAGCACGACAAAAGTTCTGACAGCTTTAACAGCTGTCCGGCACGAAAAGTTTGATCTGGATGCAAAATTGCTGGTTTCAGAAGCAGCTACATATTTCGGCGATCCGGCATCTGCAAAACTTAATCTCAAAGCAGGTGAGTTGATTTCTACCCGTGATGTTCTGGGCGGACTGATGGTCATGTCAGCCAATGATTGTGCCTATGTTCTGGCGGAGAATTATGGTGGGCTTTATGGCTACACATCTGATTTGTCTCCGGACCAGTGGGGGAATTTTTCTGCCGATGCGGCTGTTAATTCACGTCAGGCCTTTGTTGCTGAGATGAATCGTGTTGCAAAAAGCCTTGGAACTAAGAATACTAATTTTGATAATCCCTGTGGCTGGGACGGTGAGAATCATCACACTACAGCCTATGACCTGACCATGATGTCCAAGGCTCTTCTGGAAAACGATGTCTTGGCGGACTTTGCTGTTATGGCTCACTATATGCCGGAGCCTACCAATATGCACCCCTACGGAGCATGGTCCATGACAAGCAATACGAACAGCCTGGTCGTATATGGCACGAACTTCTTCCAGTCTCAATATATAGCCCGCTATAATGGTGTTAAGACAGGCACGACTCCCCTGGCGGGCAATTGTTTGATCGGGGCTGGCATTACGCATCACGGCCAACAGATCATAGCTGTTATCTTGGACGGTTCTGTTTATCGTTCAGAGGATAACTCTTACGTTAACCTGGCGCTTCCGGTGCGGACATTACTGGAATACGGCGCCTATATTTCGGGATCAGACAGCAAGCCATATCAAGAGGCAGCTCTGCCTGTATTTCCGCCGATACCTAATCCGGATCTGACTGAGCCGACGGAAACCCTGCCTGCCGAGAGTGATATTTCGACCGAAAATATTCCGGATCAAACTTCAGAGCCTACCAGCACTGCTAACCCTATGAGTAATCAGCAAACAAAGACTGAAAACCCGCAGGGCAGTGAGGGGCCGGCAGCGACTAGCGGTATAACAAGACGTGAATGGATGGTTATAGCTCTAAGCGCACTGATAGTTGTTTGTGTTATAGGCATTTTAATCGTGAACATCATCAGCAACCGTAAAGGCAGAAAAGACCCTGACGAAAAATGATGAAATAATGAGCAAATGGGACAAAAGTAAAGCTCTGATGAGCTATTTTGGAAAACAGTTGACAAGCTAAGTTCCACTTGTTATGATAGGCGCTGTGTCCTCAGTCCTGGGCCTTATTTAGTACTGGCAGACACACAAATTTAGGGGGTTATTGAAATGAAGACATTTATGGCAAAAGCGGAAACTGCTGATCGTCGCTGGCTTCTAATCGATGCCGAGGGTCAGACACTTGGTCGCTTGGCTACACAGATTGCCAGCATTTTGCGCGGCAAGCATAAAGCTGAATACACACCTCATGTTGATACAGGCGATTATGTTATTGTCGTCAACGCAGATAAAATTGTTGTGACCGGTAATAAGGAAGCACAGAAAGTTTATCGCCGTCACTCCGGCTATCCCGGTGGCATGAAGGAAGTTTCTTATCAGGATATGAAGGCAAAGCATCCCGAACGTATTTTAGAGAGTGCGGTTCGTGGTATGCTTCCTAAGAACAGTCTGGGCAGACAGATGTACCGCAAGCTCAAGGTATATTCCGGTCCTGATCATCCACACGCAGCGCAAGAGCCTGTGCAGATAGAAGTTTAAGGGGAAAATGAAAGATGGCAGAGAAGAATTTCTTTTACGGAACAGGCAGAAGGAAAAAGGCAGTGGCCAGAGTCCGTCTGTATCATGGTAAGGGCAATATTGAAGTAAACGGCAAAAACTTTGAGGATTATTTCCCCATGGAAACTTTGCGTTATATCGTAAAGCAGCCACTCAATCTATGTAATTGCGCAGATCTGTATGACATTAAAGTGAATGTCAAAGGCGGTGGAATTTCAGGACAGTCCGGTTCTGTCAGGCACGGTATTGCCCGCGCATTAGTTGATGCTGACTCAGATCAGTACAAAGCTGCTTTGAAAAAGGCCGGTTTCCTGACACGTGACTCACGTGCCAAGGAAAGAAAAAAGTATGGCCTCAAAAAGGCAAGAAAAGCGTCCCAATTCTCCAAACGTTAAGGAGACTCTTGCACTACGCTTCTGCTTTTCAGACAGGGAGCAAAAATGCCGGAACGCTATATTAGTCGATCAAGTGAAGAAACTGAGAATCTGGGGATATCCCTGGCAAAACAACTTTTGCCCGGGGATATCCTCTTATTGTTTGGAGATTTAGCTGCCGGGAAGACTACATTGACGCGCGGCATCGCAAAAGGCCTTGGGGTTATTGACGATGTCTCAAGCCCGACCTTCACCATAATGCAGCAATATGCCGCCGGGCCCTCCGGCCTGGCTCTCAATCACTTCGATGCATACCGCTTGCGTAATGAGGATGATTGGTATGCTGAAGGTTTTGACGAGCTTATGTATACAGATGCTGTTTCCGTAATTGAGTGGCCGGAGAATGTTCTGCCGGCCCTTCCGCATAATGTGATCGAGATCCATCTCACCTTTATTGAGCAAGGTAAGGCAAGACAGATTGATTTGCACTATCCCGGCACAAGAGAAGCTGATGAAAAAGTAAATGAGGCTGACTAATGATTATTCTTGCATCTGATACATCCGGCAAATCTATTTCAGTCGCCCTGGCTGAATCCGGCATAATCCGGGATGAAATTTTAGAAAAAACTAAGATGCAGCATGCCAGCAGTCTCTTGCCTGCCATCAATAGTTTACTGGACCGCAACAAGCTCAGCCTGCAAGATATAGATCTCTTTGCAACAACAACCGGTCCAGGCTCGTTCACTGGTATCCGCATAGGTCTCAGCGCTGTTATGGGGCTGGCTTACGGTACAGGAAAAAAAGTCTACAGTGTATCTTCACTGGCAGCCCTGGCAGCAGCTATTTCGTCAAAAGACAAAGTCATAGCACCGGTTCTGGATGCCCGCGGAGGCAGAGTTTATTCCGGAATTTATCGGCAGGGAATCAGTCTGACAGTAGAAAAACCACGGGATATTGCAGGATTTCTGGAAGGTCTGGCTGAAGAATACTTAACGACTGAAGAAATAATATTTGTAGGTGATGGCAGCCTTTTGATCGCTGACTATTTGTCTGCACTCGGACCGGACGATTCTCTGGTCTCATTTAAAGAGAAAGCTGCCTTCGCCCCCGCAGAAAAAAATGACATCAGTGCTGGCCGGGTTGCCCTTCTGGCTCATGCTGCTTTCGAGAGCGGAGAAGAGTTCTTAGCCGCGCATGAAGTCAAAGCCACTTACGGTATTGAATCTGCTGCCAAACGCAATCTGGAAAGTAAGGGTGGCCAGTAATATGACCCAGGAGATAAGACGTGCGCGTGAGACTGACCTGAAGGATATTTTCGCTATAGAGACAGCTGTACAGAAAAGTCCCTGGCTTGAATCAGTCTTCGCTGATATTCAGAAGGATGAAGATGCCTGTTTTCTCGTTGTGGCTGGCGATGATTCAAGACCGCTTGCCTTTCTTATTGCTATTAGCGGAGATGACTTCCTGGAGATTCTCAATTTTGCAGTAGCACCATCTTCGCAGGGGCAGGGTATAGGAAGCAGACTTTTTCAACACGCTTTGCAGGAGGCATCAAAGTCCGGTATTCCGTCTGTGCGCCTGGAGGTCAGAGAAAGCAATGCTCCGGCCTTAGCGATTTATCTTGCAAATGGTCTGGAGATTGTAGGCATACGCAAGGGATATTATAACGATAATGGTGAAAATGCCCTGCTTATGACCGGAAAAATCTCTCCCTTTTAGTAATTTAGCGATAAAAACGTAAAATACCGGCATAAGCATGTGAAATGTATTCATTGACAGCTATTCCACTTGCTGACTATACTTATGTGAGGTTAGTAATCTGTTGCCAGAAAGAAAATGTTGAGTTTCAGCGCATGAGGCTGACGGAGGAAAATTTATGATTTCAAAGGAAGTCTGTTTTGCGTGCGACGAAGATACGCACATGAAATCTATCGCATTGTTGATACAAAAAGCCTCGAACTTTGATTCGAGTATCTACATCGAGAAAGATGATCGTCGTGCTAACGCAAAAAGCTTACTCGGGGTGATGTCGCTTGGCATTGATAGTGGTGACCGCCTAATGGTCGTTGCTGAAGGTGAAGATGAAGAAGAAGCAGTCGAACTTATTGTTGATTACATGGCAGATACCAATAAAGAGCTGTAAATGACGTGCGAATATGAATCTTGTTTCTGCCTGATTCATAGCAAGTAATTTTGAAAAGAACATTTTTCCGTACTATTGAGGACTGCATCATTACTGCAGTCCTCTTATTACCGGCCGATTCATATGTATAGAGGAGTCAAGTGGTGCAGCACAGCTCAGAGCAGCAGCCTTCATTTGCATTCAGACTGAATTTAGTCCCTGAAGAACCCGGTGTCTATTTAATGAAAGACAATACGGGTTCTGTTATTTATGTCGGAAAAGCACTTTCCTTGCGCAGTCGCCTCAGCTCCTATTTCACCGCGAAACCTGATGGCAATGCTAAAGTTCAGGCTATGATTAAACGCATAGCTGACTTTGAGATCATTGTCTGTTCTACTGAACTTGAGGCTCTGATTCTTGAAGCGAATCTGATTAAGGAGCATAAGCCACGTTATAACATCCTCTTGCGAGATGACAAGGAATATCCCTATATCCGCGTCAGCCTGCAGGAAGCTTTTCCTAAAGTTGAAAAATCTTTCCATGTTGAAGATGATGTCAAGGAAGGTGCACGGTATTTTGGCCCCTGGTTAAGCGGCGATATCAGTCGTGCCCTCGATGCGCTCCAAAGCATATATCCGCTGCGCACCTGCAAGCGCGACTTGCCTCGCGATATCGGGAAAAAACGTCCCTGTCTCAATTATTATATCGGCAGATGTTTGGGACCCTGTACCGGCGAGCTGTCAGAGGAAGAATATAGAGCCATGCTTACTGACGTTATCCGCTTTCTCGAAGGCCGCTACAGTGAACTGACCAAAAGTCTCAAAGCAGAAATGGAAGCTGCCAGTGATGCGCTTGATTTCGAACGTGCTGCAGTTATTCGTGAAAAGTGGAAGGCCTTGCGCCGGCTGGAAGAGAAACAGCACATAGTAGACCCGCAGGGCGGCGACTATGATGCTCTGGCTATGGAACGCAATGGCAGTGACATTTCTCTGCAGAAACTGGAAGTTCGCGAAGGTCGTGTGACTGGCCGCGTCTATCGTTTTGCCGAGGATACCGGTGAAGCTGACGGAATTTATCTGGAAGTATTTCTGCGGTCACTTTATGACCAGAGTGACAGCATTCCTCCTCTGATTTTGCTCAGCACAGCAATCAGTAATCAGGAGCTGGTAGCTGAATATCTTTCTGAACTGCGTGGCACTAAAGTCAGCTTGCATGTCCCACAAAGAGGAGCAAAGAAAGCAACTGTTGATCTGGCAAGCAAGAACGCTGCCTGGTCCTTGATGCGACATACCCTGATGGGAGGTAAATCTGCAAAGGATCTGGAGTATACACTCAGGACTTTAGCAGAATATACCGGCTGTCAAGGTTACCCTCAACGGATTGAAGCTTACGATATCTCTTCTTCCGGTTCTGAGGAAAGAACCGGTGCCATGGTAGTTTTTCGTGATGGCAGGCCTGAACACAAGTCATATCGGCATTTCACCATAAAAAGCTTTGCCGGTATTGATGACTACCGGGCCATGCGGGAGCTGACAGAACGCAGGCTGCGTCATCTTCAGGATGAGAATGTTGACAGCAGACCTGATATAATATTTGTTGATGGCGGTCTGGGACATGTGAATGCGGTTAAAGACTTGCTGGATGATGCCGGTATTGCTGTTGCGGGAATAGTGAAAGACAATAGGCACCGGACACGTGGTCTGGTTCTCAGTAATGGCGATACTCTTGAGCTATCTCAGCCTGCCGGCGAGGAAGATGCTGATGAAAGAGCCATACGTCTGGGGGTTTTGCGTCTGCTTACAGCCTTGCAGGATGAAGCACACCGTTTCGCCAACCGTTTGCGCAATCAACAGGAAAAGAAGCGCCGGATGCAGTACCAGATTGAAAGCATTCCCGGAGTCGGTCCGGCCCGCCGCAAGCTTTTGCTAAAGGAATTCGGTTCCATCAAAAATTTGTCTGAAGCAGGTCTGGAAGAGCTTAAAGCCGTTAAGGGCTTACCGGAAGAAGTGGCAGAAGCAGTTTATTTGCATTATCATCGTGAGGAAATCTGAAGTGAAATTATTTGCCTTATCTGACCTTCACTTAGCCCATACTGTGGATAAACCCATGACGATTTTTGGAGATAAGTGGAAAAACCACACACAATTGATAAGACAATCATGGCAAAAAACTGTGACTGACGAAGATGTTGTGATTCTGGGCGGAGATATTTCCTGGGGCAAGAGTCTGGATGAGGCCTTGGCTGATTTGCGTTTTGTCGACGAATTACCGGGGCAAAAAATTATGCTGCGTGGCAATCACGATTATTGGTGGACCAGTCTGAGCAAGATGAATCAGCTCTGTGAACAGGAGAATTTGAAGACTCTTCACTTTTTGCGCAACAACGCCTTGCGCTTCGGCTCTTTTCTTATCGGAGGGACACGAGGCTGGTTACTGCCTGATGACGATGAGTTTACTGCACAGGATCAGAAAATATTTGAAAGAGAGTTGATCCGTATGCAGCTTTCTCTTGATGATATGAAAAAAGAAAATAAAAAAAGAGACGGCGGACTGACGCAGGTATTTGCAATGCATTATCCTCCTGTTTCTGCTAATGGCGCCAGCAGCAAAATGTCGGAACTGCTGTCTGAAGCAAAAATACCGCTCTGCATTTTTGGACACATACATCATGAACTGCCTTTTTATTTAAGTTCACCGCTGCTGGCTGAAGTGCGTTACGTTTTAACTTCTGCAGATCAGCTAAGCTTTATTCCTGTATTATTAGGAGAAAATGGAAAACTCCGCGATTTTGATAATTTAACTGCTGGTAAATCAGAAGCAGGGAAGGACATATAATGCTAAAAAGTATGACCGGTTATGGATCCGGTTCAGCCGAAAATAATAATCTCTCCGTAACAATTGAAGTCAAATCTGTTAATCATCGTTTTCTGGATGTTTCCGTGCGCATGCCGCGCAGTTTCCTGCGTTTTGAAAACTCTTTGCGTGTACAGGTGCAGGAACGGATCAAACGAGGAAAAATCGATGTTTTTGTCAGTCTGGAACAGCTTGAATCCAGCGGCCGGAAAGTCAAACTTGATCGTGGTCTGGCTAAGTCATACTATGAAGCACTATCAGAACTGGCTGTACTGACTAACTCTGAAACTTTTGAACCGGTTAGCATTATGAGCAGATTCAATGATCTTTTCATCGACGTTGACGATCCCCTGGATGAAGAAAGTATCAGCGATATTTTAAGCAAGGCCATGGCTGCTGCATTGACTGAATTGGAAGAAGCGCGGCAGGTGGAAGGCAGCCGGTTAACCAGCAATCTTTTAGAAAAGACGGAAATTCTTGAAGACGAAAGGAAAAAGCTTGAAGAGCTTTCTCCCCGTGTTGTTGACCAGTATCGTGAGCGGCTTCTAGCGCGTGCAGAGGAACTTTTAGCTGAAGAACGACAGGAATGGTACGATAATCAGCGGCTCTTTGCGGAAACAGCGATTTTTGCTGATAAGGCAGCCATCGATGAGGAGATGACACGTTTGAAAAGCCATCTGCTTTCTTTGCGGGAAATTTTGCAGGGTGAAGGACCAAGTGGCCGTCAACTGGATTTCCTGATTCAGGAACTGAATCGTGAGATAAATACCATAGGTTCGAAAGCCAATGATTTTGAGATTTCACAGTCTGTTGTGACGATGAAGAGCGTTTTGGAACAAATTCGTGAACAAGTTCAGAATTTAGAATAAGTTGATAGCTTGTTTTTTCATTTGAGATATAGAGGAGGAGTCGGATTTGGAATATAGAATGTTGCCCATAGGGCATGGCCACCTTGTTTCAGAAGCCAGACTGATAGCCATTGTCTCTCCGGATTCAGCTCCGATCAAGCGGCTGATTCAGGATGCCCGCGATCGCAGAAGCTTAATCGATGCAACAGCCGGACGTAAGACACAATCAGTATTGATCATGGATAGCGACCACATAGTACTTTCTTCATTGTCCCCGGCATCTTTACAGGTGCTGCGGGCTGATTCTCAGGTACCCGATGAGACTTATCAAGAAGAGGAGCTGCAAAATGACTGATCGCATGACTATTGTTCAAAAAGAAGGTATTGCTCTCGTTGTATCGGGACCGTCTGGTGTGGGCAAGGATTCTGTCATTAATGCCTTGCGTGAACGTTATAATGACATCCGCCATTCCGTATCAGTAACAACCAGAGCTCCGAGAGAATCTGAAATAGACGGTGTGCACTATTATTTCCGGGCCAAGGCAGAGTTTGAGGCAATGATTGCGGAAGGTGAGATTCTGGAGCATGACATCTACTGCAATGAGTATTATGGTACCCCCAGGTCACCTCTGGAGCGTATGCGCCGAGAGGGCATTAATGTCCTCTTGGATCTGACCGTCAAAGGTGCTCTTTCCCTAAAAGAAAGTTATCCTGATGCGGTTCTCGTGTTTCTCATTCCTCCGTCCGAAGCAGCGCTCAGAGAACGACTCTTAAATCGGGCTACTGAAAGCCAGGAGATCATCCAGACCCGTCTGACTGAATCCTGGGAGGAAATGAATTCAGCTTTTGAATTTGATTATCTGGTTGTGAATGATGACCTGCTACAGGCAGTACGAGACATTGAAGCTATCTATTGGGCCGAAAAGCACCGTGCGTCAAGGCTCTTCATTGACGGAATGCAGTGAAAAAGATATAATCCTAAAGGTATGTAAAAATTTAAAAACGTTGTTTATTTATATAGATTTTAAGATGACAAGGAGCAAAAAATGCTAACAAAACCTCCTCTGGAGCAACTACTTCCAAGAGCCGAGAACAGATACGTCCTGGCCATGTTTGCGGCCCGCAGAGCGCGTCAGCTGACAGATGGTGCCAGACCTTTGGTTGAATCCAAAACCCCAAACCAGGTTTCTCTGGCATGTGAAGAAATCGGCAGCGGAGCAGTAGTTTACCGTCAGGGCAAACACGAAGTTACAATTCCGGAACGTCCCGAAATCATTGCACAGCGTGAAGCGAGCCGCCGTGAGGCAGAAGCTAAGCGTGCAGAGGACATGCTGGAAGAACAGCGTCGTCCATCAGCCAGACGTCAGGCAAGAGAAGCGTCTACTTTTGAAAAAGAGGGAATCAGTGCCCAGGAAGCTTCATTGATTGCAGAGCAGTTGGTACAGTTTGTGACTGAACAGGAATCTCAGGTGGAGGGTCAGACATCTTCTCAAATAGATTTTACTTCTTTTACCGAGAGCTTGAGTGCGCAAGACAGAGCGGATTACGAAGGGAAAGAAGAGGACGAGGATTAATATGCTGCCTACTGATAAATCTATGGCGACAATCGTCGCTTTGGCATCTAATCGTGGTTTTATTTATCCGGGTTCCGAATTATATGGGGGGCTTGCCAACTCATGGGATTATGGTCCCTATGGAGTAGTATTAAAACGTAATGTGAAGGCCGCCTGGTGGAGACGTTTTATCGAAACTTCACCCCATAATGTCGGGCTGGACGCAGCCATTCTGATGAATCCGCAAGTCTGGATTGCATCAGGCCACGTAGAAGGATTTTCTGACCCCTTGATAGATTGCCGTGCCTGCCACTCGCGTCACCGGGCTGATCAGATTATTGATGACTGGAATGAAGCCAATGAGGTCGAGGGCTCAGTTGAAGGCTGGAGCAACGAGGAACTGCAAAATTATATTACTGAAAAGGGCATTACTTGCCCGGTATGCGGAGCTCAGGACTTCACCGACATTCGCCATTTCAACCTGATGTTTAAAACTCAACAAGGTGTCACCGAGGACAGTCAGTCTGATATTTACCTGCGTCCGGAAACGGCCCAGGGTATTTTTGTGAATTTTAAGAATGTTCAGCGCACGTCGCGGCGCAAGCTTCCTTTTGGTATTGGTCAGATAGGTAAAGCTTTCCGCAACGAGATCACACCCGGAAACTTTATTTTCCGTACGCGTGAATTTGAACAGATGGAACTGGAGTTTTTCTGTGAGCCGGGAACCGATGACAACTGGTTCGATTATTGGCGGGATTTTTCTTTCCAATGGTTGCTTGATCTGGGCCTGACCAAGGAAAATTTGCGTTGGCGTGATCACAGTGCTGAAGAATTGTCCTTTTACTCCAAGGCGACCAGTGATGTGGAATATATCTATCCTTTCGGCTGGGGAGAGCTCTGGGGTGTGGCCAACCGTACAGATTACGATCTGTCGCGACATATGGAATTTGCCAAAGAAGATCTGCGCTACTTCGATCCTTACACCAATGAAAAATATATTCCCTATGTAATAGAACCTTCGCTGGGGGTAGATCGTCTTTTTCTGGCTATCTTATGTGACGCTTATGACGTCGAAAGGCTGGAAAATGGCGAAGAGCGTACAGTGCTACGCTTTGAACCGGCATTGGCTCCCGTTAATGTAGCGGTTTTGCCCTTATCAAATAAATTGCAGGAAGAAGCTGAAAAGGTCTATCAGATGCTGCTGCCACACTTCCGCTGTGAGTTTGACGAGCGCCAGAGCATAGGCAAGCGCTATCGCCGACAAGATGAGATCGGAACTCCTTACTGTGTAACTTTTGACTTTGATTCGCTCGAAGACAATCAAGTAACAATACGTGAACGTGACTCGATGGATCAGCTGCGTTTACCCATAAATGAACTTGTTGACTATTTTGCCGGCAAGTTTGATCTACCGTAAGAAAAATATTTAGGAGGAATAAATGACAAAATACGTCTACATGTTTTCAGAGGGCAACGCTAACATGCGTGAATTGCTCGGTGGCAAGGGTGCCAACCTGGCAGAAATGACCGGAATGGGTCTGCCCGTCCCTCAGGGGTTTACCATCACTACCGAAGCCTGCAATCGCTATTACGATGAGGGCGGAAAAATTTCTGAAGAGATCAAACAAGAAATTGTTGATGCTCTGAGAGAAGAGGAAGAACGTACAGGCAAAGTTTTCGGTGATCCGGAAAAACCATTGCTGGTTTCAGTTCGCTCAGGTTCCCGGGCCTCCATGCCGGGAATGATGGACACGGTCCTGAATCTTGGTCTTAATGACGAAGTAGTACAAGGTCTGGCCAAACTTACAGATAATGAGCGTTTTGCTTATGACAGTTATCGCAGATTCATCATGATGTTTGGCGATGTTGTTATGGAAGTCCACAAAGATTTGTTTGAAGAAGAGCTAGACCGCATTAAAGCTGAAAAGGGTGTCGTGGATGATCTTGACCTCTCAGCTGAAGACATGAAGACGGTCGCGACAAACTTCAAAGCTATTTATGAACGTGAAAAGGGCGAAGCCTTTCCACAGGATCCTATGATTCAGCTCATGGAAGCAATTGAGGCAGTATTCCGTTCCTGGAATAATCCCCGTGCACTTTTCTATCGTCAAATGAATAACATTCCTTCTGCCTGGGGTACAGCTGTTAATGTTCAGGAAATGGTTTACGGCAATATGGGTGAAACTTCAGGTACAGGCGTGGCCTTTACCCGTGACCCTGCTACCGGTGAGAATATACTCTACGGTGAGTATCTGATGAATGCCCAGGGCGAAGACGTTGTTGCAGGCGTTCGTACACCTTTCCCCATTGCTCATCTTGAGGAACAGTTCCCTGAAATCTTTGATGAATTCAAAAAATACGGTGATGAGCTGGAAGTCCATTATGGCGACATGCAGGACCTTGAGTTCACCATCGAAAATGGCAAACTATTTATCCTGCAGACCAGAAGCGGCAAGCGCACAGCCTCTGCTGCTCTGAAAGTTGCAGTAGATATGGTTGCCGAAGGTATTCTCTCACGCGAAGAAGCGATTCTGCATATTGATCCCAGCCAGCTCGATGCTCTGATGCATCCGATGTTTGAAGACAAGGCACTGGCAGCTGCCGTTCAAATTGCTAAGGGTCTGCCGGCATCACCTGGAGCAGCCAGCGGCAAAATCGTTTTTTCTGCCGACCAGGCATTTGAATTAGCTAAAGAAGGTGAAAAGGTAATTCTCGTGCGTGATGAGACATCCGCTGAGGATATTCACGGCATGAGTGCCGCTGAAGGCATTCTGACCGCCCGTGGCGGCATGACCAGTCACGCTGCTGTAGTCGCGCGTGGCATGGGTAAGTGCTGTGTTGCCGGAAGCTCCGATATCAGCATTGATTACGCCAAAGGCACCATGAAAACTGATGGCAGAACCTTTAGCGCCGGAGACTGGATTTCCCTGAATGGTTCCACAGGAACTGTTTATGCCGGACAGATTGCCACGAAAGAAGCTGAGCAGAGTGAAGACTTTATAACCGTAATGGAGTGGGCTGACGAATTCCGCGAGATGGATGTCCGTGCTAATGCTGACTCAGGTCACGATGCGCAAGTAGCACTAAATCTGGGAGCAAAGGGAATCGGTCTGACTCGCACAGAGCACATGTTCTTCGATCCGGCAAGGATTTTTAGCTTCCGGAAGATGATCGTGGCCAAAGATGAAGAAACACGCCGTAAAGCCCTTGATGCCATTTTGCCTGACCAGCAGCAGGATTTCCTTGAAATTTTCCGAGTAATGGATGGAAACCCTGTTGTAATCCGCCTCTTAGATCCGCCCTTGCATGAGTTCCTGCCTCAGGAAGAAGCAGAAGTGCGTGAACTGGCCAAAAACCTTAATATAGAATACGACGAGCTTAAGAGCATCATTTCCGGCCTGAGTGAACTCAATCCGATGTTGGGACACCGTGGCTGCCGCCTGGCAATCAGCTATCCGGAAATTGCCGAGATGCAAACAAGAGCAATTATTGGGGCAGCTATTGAAGCCACTAAGGAAGGTGTGCATGTTATTCCCGAAATCATGGTACCTCTGGTTTCTGATGTCAAAGAATTAGAGTATCTGAACGGCGTTATTAAGCCTGTTGCAGACAAAATGATTGCTGAAAGCGGAGTACAATTAGTCTATATGGTCGGAACCATGCTGGAAATTCCGCGTGCTGCTATGACCTCAGATGAAATTGCTCTGGAAGCTGATTTCTTCAGCTTCGGTACTAATGACCTGACTCAGATGGGTTATGGTCTGTCACGCGATGACGCGGGCCCCATCCTTGATATCTACTATGAAAAGGGTATCTTCGAAGCAGACCCGACAGCTCATATCGACCGTGCAGGTATTGGCAGATTGATGCGCATTGCCTGTGAAGATGGCCGCAGAGCACGTCCTGATCTTGAACTGGGTATCTGTGGTGAGCATGGTGGTGATCCCTATTCTGTCGAATTCTGCCAGATGTTGAAACTGGACTATGTTTCCTGTTCACCATACCGTGTACCGATTGCTCGTCTGGCAGCCGCACAGGCAGCCCTGCGTTATCCGCGCAATAAATAATAAGATAAGTCCGCAAGAAATGAAGATAGTTCCTCCATGCATCAGCTATGGGGGAACTATTTATTTTGAGCAAATACTAGTATCATAAGGCGATGGAAAATTTACTGAAAGAGAAAAAGAAGAGAATAGTTGAGATTGATCTTCTGCGTGGTGCAGCAGTCTTTCTGATGATCCTGCATCATTTCATTTTTGATTTGCGCTATATAGTGGGTCTGGATATTTTCGCTTTCCAGGAGACAGTGTGCTTTCAGGAATATATGCGGCCACCGGTAATTGCGGTATTTATTGTGGTCTCGGGCATCAGCAGCAGCTTTTCGCGTAACAATCTGAGACGGGGGCTGCGTCTTCTTATCGCCTCGCTGATTTTGACCGGCGGCAGTCTTCTGGTTCGCTCTCTTAGTCATCTTGACATGGGTGTTATCGTCTTCAATGTTTTCCATGTTCTAGCTATATCAATCATTATTTACGCTCTGCTGGAGAAGCTTTTTCAGGGCAGAAAAACTACGGAAACTTACAGCTTTAAGTTTTTCTTGTTCTTGATCATCCTCGGGACAGCACTGATTTTTCTCCCCGGGATTTTGCAGCAAAAGTTTGGATTGAAATCGACAGTATTAAATATTATATTTTTTGCAAAGTATCCTGCCGGCATGAGGCTTCTGGACAACATGGCCTTGTTCCCCTGGCTTGGCTTCTTTCTTATTGGTGCCGCCTTTGGGATGTATTTTTACCGCGAACGCAAGAGTTTGTTTCCGGAACCTGGGCCAAGGCTGGGCAAAGTGCTGGCGCCTTTTGCTTTTTTAGGGCGGAACGCGCTCTGGGTCTACCTCCTGCATCAGCCGATTATTCTCGCTATCCTCTGGCTGTTAGCACAAGTCGGGTTTTTACCTGGTTTTTAATACAGCCAAGATCAGTTTTCTGGTGTAGAATAGGCCGATGAATCACATGAAGATGCAAGAAAAACAGCAAGCACAAATATTACTCATCAATCATCAGGAAATAGCAGTAGTAGCAGATGTTGTGCGTCAGTTTTTCGGCAATATACAGCCTGATGGCCTGATTTTCTACCTTCCTTCGGATGAGCCTTTTACAATTCACACCAGCAGTTCAGAAGAATTACCACCGGATTTGATTCGGCGGCTGATGCGCAATGAGCTGACAGCTGCAGAGCAAAGTCTTTTACCTGAATTGTTTGAGCTTAATGTCCGTTTGCAAAATAAGTCCGGACAGCGTATCTGGCGAGAGCAGTCCAGGCCGGCAGACTTGCGCCGGGGCCTGCGCCGTCTGCTTCATATAGCTCTGTCAGAGCAAACGGGTCATAAGTTTCCCTGGGGAACTTTAACTGGTGTCAGACCCACTCAGCTGGCGCTGGAGCTTTTGGAAGAAAAACGACTCAGGACAAGTCCGGCAGCAGGGAGGGCTTACGGCTACTCAAGCGAAGAGAAGGCGGCAGCCTTTAGAGAGCTGGAAGAGTACTGGAAACTAAGCCAGTCTAAGGCAGCCCTTGCTTTGGAAACAGCAGAGGCGGAGCAAAAACTTTTGAATAGGATTGATTTGTCTGCCGGTGATTATATAGTCTATGTCGGCCTGCCATTTTGCCCTTCGCGCTGTGATTATTGTAGTTTTATTACTGAATCTGCCGTATCCCAAGCCCGCTTACTGAATGATTATGTGGAAGCTGTTATTGCAGAAACCAAGGGTGTGTTTAAGAAAATTAAGCATCCGCCCAGTGCTGTCTATTTTGGTGGTGGCACGCCCACCAGTCTGGATGAGGATTTATTCGCCCGCTATCTTAGCGGTGTCCTGCAAGCAATACCGGCGGGAAGTGACGGCGAATATACCATGGAAGCCGGACGTCCGGACACGATTACTTCCGGCAAGTTGAAGATTGCCAGAGAAGCAGGTTTTAAGAAAATTTGTATAAACCCTCAGTCGATGCTTGATGAAACGCTGGCAGCTGTAAGCCGCAGGCACAGTGTTGCTGATACTGTAAAAGCAGTAGAACTGGCACGGGAAGCTGGTTTCAATGACATCAACATGGACTTGATTGCCGGTTTGCCCGGAGATCAAAAAGGCGGCTTCCTTTACTCTCTGGACCGGGTCATGGAACTTAAGCCGGAATCTATCACCCTGCATACACTTTCAGTGAAACGAGGGGCATTCCTGGACGAAGATGGTAAGGCAGGCGATCCCTTCCTCCCTCAGTTGAGCTTGATCCGTCAGCTGGAAGAAGGGCAGCAGCGGCTGCGGTCCACCGGTTACAAACCCTACTATTTATACAAACAAAAGACAGCCCGTTCCGGTCTGGAAAATATCGGATTTTCCAGAAATCGGGGATCGCTCTATAATGTCGCTATGATGAGTGATGCGGTTCCTGTGCTAGGGCTAGGCAGCGGAGCGACCTCCAAACTGATAAAAGATGGAAAAGCTAAACGCTTTTATAATCCCAAAGATCTGCAAGGGTATATTGAACGCATAGAGTCAATAATCTTAAAAAAACGCGACTTTTTCGAACTCAACTGAACCGTTACTAAAAAGGATAAAATCAACTGATAACAGCTAGTTAAAGGTTTGGAGTTAACAAGCTTGGCGTAACGTTTTTGGAGGCGACGAAAGAACTTAGCTGACAATCTGTGCCTTTAGAT
>LFSM01000106.1 GCA_001512745.1 Clostridiales bacterium DTU032 | reverse complement strand
GATGAAGCTGCTACAGTTTTATCACTCTATCAATCCACTCCGCATGAAGGATCCGATCCGGGTTCTAATGCTATTCGTTTCAAAAATCTGATAAAGGAAGCAGAGGAGAAACTGGCAAAATATTTTGATCGAAAAGCTTTGAAGGAAGAGATGGAGCTTCTTTATGACCTTCAGAGCGATACAGTTTTCTGGAATGACAGAAGTGAGGCCTTTGCTCTTTTCTTAAGAGACGGGAACATGCTGATATACAACTTATCCGAAGCCGTAGATGATTTGGTAGTTGTGCAGAGTATTCTGCATTTGCTGCCATTGCTGTCAGCTGAACAACATATATCCACACACTATATCCTTGATATAGGCAGAGACCGCTTTAGCCTTCATCAGGGGGACGGATCAAAGCTGAAAGCAGTTGAGGATCATGGAATCCTGAGTTTCTCGGAATTATTCCCGGATATTGATGCCGGCTCGGATGTAAACTTCGGCAGCTATGGCGGCAAAGGCGGCACGGCATTTCATGGTCATCGCTCGGCCGCGGAAATGAAGGAAATTGATAAGATAAAGTATTATCGATATCTGGAAGAGAATCTGACACCATATTTTGTTGAAAAACAATCACCTGTCATCTTGTCAGGTGTTCGCGAAAACATGGCTGACTGGCGGTCGGTGGCATCAAACGAATTATATCTTCAAGAAGATCTGGGTAAGCCACTACGTGACTTTGACTCACAAAGCCTGAAAGCAGCCATCCTTGGTATTTTTGACAATATACAAAATGATAAAATAAAAAGAGGGATGGAAAGTCTGGTCAAAGGCTTGGCTGACGACAAGGCATCTACTCGCATGAGTGACATAAAAAAAGCAGCAGAAGAATGTAAAATTGAAACATTATTCATTCGCTGCGATTACCGTGATGAAGAGAGCGAGGAGTTTGATCAGCTCGTTCGCGACTGTTTTCAGATGGGTGGCAACGTGGTAATGGTTCCGGTTTCCGTCAAGGAAATGGAAACGAGAATAGCAGCTCGTTTCCGCTACTAAAAGGAGTCAAGAATGTCAGAGTTTCAGGTCAGAAACAATGAACTGAGTGAACTTGAAGTGCAGACACTTATAGCTGCAGCTATAGCAGCACGTGATAAGGCCTATGCGCCATATTCAGAGTTTAAAGTCGGAGCAGCCTTGCTGTGTTCAGATGGGAGAGTTTTCTCCGGCTGCAATGTGGAAAACGCAGCCTATGGAGCCGGAATCTGCGCTGAACGCGGCGCCGCTATGCAGGCGGTGGCTGAGGGTGCACAAGAATTTTCTGCAATAGCAGTTGCCGGCTGGAAAGATGGCAGGGCAGAGCAGGACCGGGGATTAGCTTATCCTTGCGGCATCTGCCGCCAATTTCTTAACGAGTTTTCCGCTGGCCACATGAAAGTCTATGTTGCACGTTCTATAACTGACTATGAAAAGAATGATCTGTCGACCTTATTGCTTCACGGTTTCGGTCCGAAAAATCTGGAAGTATAGAAAGATCAGATGCTAAGGGCAGAAATATAAACAAACAAGTGGCGTGAATTCTTATCCTTTTCAGAAGTTAAAACATAGGGGAATTCACGCCATTCTCTTGCCCTGAGCGAACAGATTTTCTAATCTGTCAGCAATTTGACAATTTAAATACCTTAATTTATGCTGAATTCGTTGGTTAATTACGTATTCAATATCTTCTATAAATAGGTGATATAACTCTAAATTATAGCCTTAACATGGAAAATATATTATTAACTTATTATTACTGGGAGGTTGCTTAATGCAGATAAATCTTACAACTGATTATGCAATTCGGGCTGTGCTCCAACTGGCAAAATCTGATGGAATATTATCGACAACTAAGATTGCAGAGGAAATGAATATTCCGGGCAACTATTTGCCTTCTATAATACAAAAATTAAGGGAAGCCGGTATTGTCTCTGTAAAACGAGGAGCCAAAGGTGGTTCCTGCCTGGCAAGACCTGCAAGTGAAATAAGTTTGTTCGAAGTTGTAAATGCAATGGAAACTACAACTCGCCTGAACAGATGTTTGGAAGCAGATGCTTATTGCAGCCGCGACGCAAGCGAGAATTGCAAAGTTCATGCAGCTTACGAAAAAATGCAGGAACATTTTGACAATTGCATGCAAAGTTTAACTTTTGCAGATTTGCTTTAATTAAATACAGAACTAAACAATTCTATTAATTCAGATTAATCTTCAGATAAGACGAAAACAAACACACTGTGTTTGTTTTTTATTGTAGAAAATCCTGATGAAATAAAAGCGCGGCTAATTTGCTACAATGCTATTTAGAATATTTAAAAGCAAAAGTTGCGAGGTTAAGCAGTGACGAGTGAGATATCTTCCGGGAGAAATGCTACGATTGCAATAATAAGCGGTGCTTCATCAGGAATCGGGCGCCAATTTGCCATTAATTTGGATGCTGACACCCGTTTGGATGAAATCTGGTTGTGTGCCAGACGTGAAGAACGTTTAAATGAACTTGCTGAATCACTGACTAAGCCGACCCGCGTATTGGCTGGGGATATTACTGATAAGAACTGGCGAGATCAATTGCTCTTTAAAATTAAAGACAGTGGATCTCAAATTCATACCCTGATCAATTCTGCAGGTTTCGGCAAGTTTGATGCCTTTTGCGATCTGGATTGCAATGAAGACATGGTGGAAGTGAACTGCCTTGCCCTGACCGCTCTGACTTCTATTTGCCTGCCTTATATGAAGCGGGGCGGACGCATAATCAACTTGGCATCAGTGGCCGGTTTCATGCCGCAGTATAAAGCAGCAGTATATGCAGCCAGCAAAGCTTATGTAATCAGCTTTTCACGTGCCTTACATCAGGAACTGAAAGAGCGGGATATTACAGTTACGGCCGTATGCCCCAATCCGATGAAAACAGAGTTTTTTGAAGTTAATGGGATTGAATTCGATGCTAATCCCATCAAAAAGATGGGATTCGAGGACGTTGAAAAGGTTGCGGCTAAAGCACTGAAGCGATCCGATAAAGGTAAAGATATGTCGGTCTGCAATTTACCGGCTAAATCACTACGTCTGCTATCCAGAATTCTGCCACACAGACTTGTACTTTGGTTTGAGCGCAAAAGTGGTTTTTAGCAAGTATTTATTGATATAAATCCGGATCCTCTTCGACTAAACCCAGTGGCGTGAGACGCAATACCCGGTCGCAGACCTCTTGCAGATAAAGCCTGTCATGTGAGACGCTGATGATGGCACCGCCAAAAGCACGCAAAGCTTGGCGGCTGGCCGGTCCACTAAGTGGCGAAAGATGGCGGGTAGGCTCATCCAGAAGCAGGACATTTGGCTGGTCCAGGCGCAGTTTAGCATAAAGCAGCTTAGTCTTTTGACCGCCGGATAGCTCATGCGGGTGGCGGAGCATCTCCTCGCGGGTAAAATGCATGCTTCCCAGCAGGTCTGCAGCAGCTTGCATATCTTCCTTTTTTCCCGAAGGAGCGAGAAAGTCAATAGCTGTGCCTGACGGGAAATTAATGGCAGTATAGTCCTGGGGCATATAGTAGACTCTGATGTCAGTTCTGCTTTTAAGCTGATCAAGGATAGACAGCAGCATTGTACTTTTGCCACAGCCGTTGGGGCCGGTAATGCCAATGTGTTCAGGACCTTTAACGATCAGCTCCAAATTTTCTGCCAGCAGCCGGTCTGCGATATGAAGTTGCGGGCGCCGGAAGACTAAGATTTCTTTATTGGAAGGCAGATCTGACAGATCTGAGACGAAAAAATCAATCTCCTGCTCTAAATCGGTTGGTCTGGTGCGTTTGTCATAGTCTCGTTCAAAACGCTTTCCTGTTGATTTCACAGATTGCATCTTTTTCTTGAGCAATCTTGCTCCTGCAGGGTCTCCACGGGAAATTGTGTTCAGTTCATGGTCGACACGATTGCGTATCTGCTGATAGCGCTTCATCTTGTTTTCGTGATCCTGCTCTTCCTTGGCCGCCATCTGATTCTGCTTTTCCACAGCAGCGTATAGTTGAACACGGTAAGCATCAAAACCGAGTCTGCTGACTGTGCTGCGTGCTTCTGTCCGCCGCCAGACCTGTTCCAGATGGATAAGTGAATTCGCAGTATTAGACAAAAGCTTCTCATCATGGGAAATATATAAAAGAGCTCTGTCACTTGTTTGTATAAATTCTTCCAGCCACTGCAGCGAGGGCAAATCGAGGTCATTGCCCGGTTCATCCAGGAGCAGAATATCAGGCTTTTTCATCAAAAGATGAAGGAGGCGTAATTTTAACAGCTCACCACCTGAAAATGTGCCAAGTTCGCGGTCAGAAAAGAGATAATCCACTTGGAGAGATAATTCTGATGCAAGCCTGTAGAGTTCCGGATCAGCAGTATAATCAGCAAAGAGTGACAGGGGTTTTTGTCTTGAGAGTTCAGGGGCTGTTTCCTGGTCGAGCAGAGCACTGCGTTTGCTTCCTTTATTAATCTCGCCGCTCCATGATATGTGGCTTGCTGTCAGCCCGGGATCGTGGATTAAACGCAAGAGGCTGGATTTACCATTACCTTCAGCCCCGATGACAGCCATTTTATCATCTGCCTTTAAATGGAAACTGAGATTATCAACAAGTGTTCGTAAATCTCTGGATTGTGTGATTGTCAGATTTTTGACTTGAAGCATTGCCAGTCCTCATATGCGGCCTAAGGGATTTGATAAACATAATAACAAAAAGCGGCCTGCAAGAGACCGCTTTTAATTCAGAGACCCTTGTTACTGCTGTTTAAAAGCGACCCTGCTTTTGCAGACGGTATGCCGGGCGGAAAAGGGGTCCGACAAAACTGTTGTACTGGAAGCCGTTCTCGATGGCAGCTGTGACATAGTCTTTGGCCGTACGTACAGCATCATGAATATCCATATCCAGAGCAAGTCCGGCTGTGATAGCAGCAGAAAAAGTGCAGCCGGCACCGTGAGTGTGAGCCGGTTCCAGCATTTGATTGGAGAGAACTGTGAAATCCTCACCGTCAAAGAGAATGTCTATGGCTGTCTCAGCTTTAATCGCTTTGCCCCCCTTGACCACAACATACTTGGTGCCTAGTTCATGAATGGCTTTTGCAGTTTTTTTCATTTCCTCAAGACTTGTCGGGGTGCCTAAACCGGACATAACACCTGCTTCAAACAGATTAGGAGTTGCAACGGTTGCAATCGGCAGCAGCAGGTCACGGATGCTGTCCGCAGTTTCCGGGTTAAGTACTTCATCGGTACCTTTGCAAGCCAGAACAGGATCAATCACGATATATTTAAATTTGTTATCCTTCAAAAAATAGGCGACCAGCTCAACGATTTCAACAGTGCCGAGCATCCCGGTTTTCACAGCTGTAATCGGCACCGTGCTGGCAGCTATTGTCTCAAACTGAGCCTCAATTAGTGGGGTAGACAGACTGCTGACATGATGTCCCCAGCTTTCTTTGTCCATGGTTACCACAGTAGTCAGAGCGACCTGGCCATATAAACCATACTCTTCAAAAGTAGTCAGGTCTGCCGCCATTCCGGCACCGCCACTGGCATCTGTACCTGCAATAGTTAATGCACGTATTACTTCTTTATTCATTTAATTCCTCCTGGAGCATACGGAAAAGCTCGAGCTTCATTATACATGATTGCATAAGAAATGACCTGATAAAAACTGCTCAGGGAAGTTGCTTTCGGTAAAGTATAGTATTTGAGATCTCTGTTTAAATCTTTTCCGGAAAATCCAGAACAATTATGTCCGGTCTGGCACAGAAGCGTGCATGGATATGGACGGTGCCGACTCCGTTACTGATCAGGAGCTGGCTCTTATCATTTAGCTGATGGCAGCCTCGTACATAGCGTCTGCCCAGGTCGGGGAGAATGAGCGGCAAACCGAAGAGGGTTACCTGGCCACCATGTGAATGTCCGGAAAGATAGAGGCTGTTTCCCTGAACCGGTTTAACTTTACCGACAAAATCCGGCTCGTGACAAAGCAACAGACGAAAGCTGTCCTCATTTAAATCAGCATTATCAACAAATTCAGGCTGGTCGTGACTGGCGTTTTCGAAGCCATAAAGAGGCAGATCATCAATTTCAGCCCAGCTGTTCTGCAGGATTATAAAGCCGGATGCTTCAATGACCTCAGTAGTGTATTGGCGATTTTTCAGACTTTCAACGTCGTGGTTACCAAAAACTGCGTAGCAGGGGCAAAAATCACTGAGCAGAGAAAGTTCTTTGATGATACCGGCCTTAAAGCTTTGGCTGGACAGGTCTGTTTTCTCTTCCAGAAGATCACCGCCGAAGAGTATCAGCTGAGGTTTCTGTGAGAGGATAAGCCGGCAAAATTGCTGCAAGTGTTGAATATTGAAGTTTGGTCCCAGATGAATATCACTGAAAAACACAATGCGTTTGCCGGCAAAACTGCCTAGGGTCTTGCTCAGCTTGAGCTTATAGTTTTTAACACGCAAACGCCAGGGAGCAATTGTAAAACCGTAATAAAGAAATATTGCTGCCAGGAGCAGGAGTGGGGCTATCAAATAAAGGAGCATTACTCTAATTATCTGTCAAGGACTGATTTACCGGTATCAAGGCCCAACTCATAGTAATCGTTGTTATTGAATTGGAATTCTTTTACCAGATCAAGTCCCAGTTTGCGGTGTGCAGCTATGGAGCGTGGGTTTATCTGATTTACAAAAGTAAGCAGAACCGGATAGCGGTCGCGCATGCTTTCACGTGAGAAGTCAAACAAATGTGCAAATACTCCCGTGCCGCGATATTCTTTGTCGACACAGATGGGGCCATACTGATAGGAATTTTTCATTGACATGGTTCTGCCCAGATATTCGGTATCAGGTAATTCATTAATCATATGTGCGAATAACGGCCATTCTGACCAATATTCCCAGGAAGCAGCCATGGCGTAAGCGATAACCTTGTCACCGTCAACAGCAATAGATAGACCGGCTTCGTCGTCGATCAGCCGCTCAAACTGCTCTGTAGTAAATAGGGTGGTCACGAAGCCATCCGGGCGGTCTTCGTCAGAAATTGTGCTGACATGGTAACGCTTTTGCAACCGGTGTACCTGATCCAGATCATCTCTAGTTGCCAGTCGGTATATGATATTTTTCATTGATGTTTTTCCTCACTGTTTTTAAGATAGATAGAACTAGTTTAGCAGATTTTACCTAATGAAATAATCGCACCGCTGACAGTTTCTGCTAGACTGGTTTTAATGCAGCTGAACTTATATGAATGGAGATGGCATGGTGTTATTTACTCGCGCAATTGTTACAGGAGGAAGCTCGGGCATTGGTGCCGGCCTGGTCAAAGTCCTGCTGAAAGCCGGAGTGGAAGTGATCTCTCTTTCAAGGACAGAAACCGATTTTTCCGCCCAGGAGAAAGCAGGGAATCTTTGGCAGATTTCCTGTGATATTACAAATGAAGAGCAGTTGGCGGCAGCCTTTGAAAAAATATCAGAAAAGTGGGACTACTGTGATCTTCTTTTTTCAAATGCCGGTTTCGGAATTTCGGGAACTGTTGTGGCCACCCAAAAGAGCCAAATGATTAAGCAGTTTGATGTAAACTTCTTTTCTGCAGTTTCTGTGATCCAGAGCTGTCTGCCCCTGCTGCGCCAGGCTAAAGATCCCCGTATTGTGATTACAAGCTCAGTGGCCGGAGAGATCTCTATACCATACCAGGCCTTTTATTCAGCCAGCAAAGCTTCGCTCAATATGCTGGCTCTGGCATTGAACACCGAGCTTGCTGCAGATAAGATTAAGACGATAGCTGTTATGCCGGGTGACTGCCGGACCGCTTTTACCGATAATCGTGAAAAGAATAGCGAGACCTGGGCCTGTTATGAAAAAAGCGAAGAGCGGTCGATCAGCAAGATGGAAAAAGATGAGCGCAGTGGTTATGCAGCTGAGTACGTTGCCGGACAGCTTTTCCATTATGCCGGTAAGAGGCATCCTAAAGCACTATATGGAGTCGGACTTTCATACCGCCTTTTGCTGGCGGCCTATAAGATATTTCCCATAAGACTGACCAGATGGTTTGTATCTAAAATGTACGGATAATAAAAAGCCCTGGTTCTGGGAATCAGGGCTTTTTGGTGGACGATAAGAGATTCGAACTCTCGGCCTCTGCGTTGCGAACGCAGCGCTCTCCCAACTGAGCTAATCGCCCGGGATGTAATCAGGCAGCGACTTAATCGCTTCGATATTCTATCACATATTTAGAGTGAGTCAACTTACCGGCCGGATTATTTGCCTGACAATGCTGACTGCTTCTCAGCTTGTGCACGTCTTTCAGCTTCTTCTGCTTCCAGTATCTTGACATCAATTTTGCCGACCAGTGTCTGCGGCAGGCTATCACGGAATTCAATTTCCTGAGGTACTGCGTGAGCAATCAGGGAAGACTTACAAAGGCGGATAATATCTTTTTCCAGTTCCGTCAGATCAGCTCCCTCATGAGCGACAACAAAGACCTTGACTACAGTCATTTTATAGGGATGCGGGATGCCGATGGCGGCTGCATAACGCACTTGCCCCAGACCGGAGATCAGCTCCTCGATTTCTTTAGGAAAAACAGGAATGCCGGAAACTTTAAGTGTGCGTTTAAGCCGGCCTTTAAAGTGGAAAAAAGAGTCATCATCCTGATAACCGATATCTCCGGTTTCTACCCAGTCCAGCCCGTCTTCATGTCTGACAATTGCATGAGCAGTGGCTTCTTCATCATTTAGATAACCCAGCATGTTAGTGGGCCCGCTGACGCAGATTTCTCCGATTTCATTTGCAGTCAGAGTCTTGCGGCTTTCAGAATCGATTATCTTCATTTTGATATTGGAAAGCGGCAGGCCGATTCCGTTTCTGTCCGCGTAATTCTCCGGCATAACTGAACAGACGGTAACAGTCTCAGTCAGCCCGTAGCCTTCACGCAGTTTCGACTTTGAACCATGGTCTTCCAGAAACTTGTCAAAGCGGTCTTTCAACTCAGGAGTCAGTGAATCACCACCACAGAAAGCAGCTTCCAGACAGGAAAGATCAGTGTTTTTCATTTCATCGGCTTTTGATAAAGCTTCATATAAAGTAGGGACGCCACAGATATAGTTGGCTTTTTTATGTTTAAACAACTTTGCCACGGCTTTGGCAGAGAAGCGGGGCAGGAGATAAACTTTGATGTCATTAATGAGGCAGGTATGCATGCCGATACAAAGACCAAAGCCATGAAAGAGGGGCAAGACTGTAATCATACTTTTGCCGGAAGGAACCGGTTCAGACTGGGGATAACCCAGCAGCTGATTGGCCTGATAAGCAATAGCGTTGAAGTTATAGTCGCTGAGCATGATCGTTTTCGGTTCCGAAGTGGTGCCGCCACTGTGTAAGTATGCACAAACACTTTTATGGTCTTTGCTGCGTACGGGAATATCCCTGACAGCATCAGCTCTTTTCAAAAATTCATCCCAGGAGCTGCTAGCGGTTAACAGATCCTTTTCTGCTATGTTTTTGCGCAGCTGGAGTTTAAAGAAAGGCCGCTTCCAGACGGGTGCATAGTCGGCCATGCCGCAGATGATAATATCTTTAATCTTATTTGTTTCCTTCAATTCTTCCAGCAAAGGCCGCAATTTATTAACTGCGATATCAGCTATAAAAAGAAAAGTGCTCTTTGTTTCTTCCAGATGCCTGCTGACCAGACGGGGAGGTGAGAGGGGGTGAATCATATTGCAGATACAGCCCAGTTTGTTGGCAGCATAAAAAACAATGACGGCAGCCGGAAGGTTTGGCAGACAAAGAGCCAGAACATCACCTTCTCTGACCCCGCTGGCAATCAGGGCACGTGTACAGATATCTATTCTTGCCTGCAATTCAGAGTAGGATAAATCCCTGCCGTAATAGGAAAGCGCTTTTTCTGCAGGACGTTCCTGAGCCATAGCTGTCAGAGATTCGTTCAGGGTGAGCGAAGGGATCTCAAATTCATTAGCAAAAGCGGATTCATAGGAATTTTCAATTGCTCTAATGTCTTCAGTCACAATAATTCCTTTCAGAATTCTCAATAAAAAGATCAATGCAAAATGAATGAAAAGACAGAGTCAGAAGCTTCAACAGGCACTGGTCACTAAGAGAAATACTGCAAAAAATTATACCATTTATCGATCGAATGTCCTATACTGGCAAAAGGAGTTGATTTATGGCGAAAAAGTCTCTTTATATGTGCACTGAATGTGGACAGGATTATATTGGCTGGTTTGGCCGCTGCACTAATTGCGGTGCCTGGGATACAATTGCTGAAGTGCCGGACAGCAAAGAGAACAAGAAGAAGCAAGCAGCAAAAGGCAGCTGGCTTCCGTTTGATGACAGCGGACAAAGCACAAAGCCGCTAAAGCTGAATGAGCTCGAAGCGGATTTGCAAGACAGACTTCTTACCGGTATCGATGAGTTGGATCAGGTCCTGGGTCAGGGCTTTGTGAGAGGATCTCTGGTCCTCTTGGGCGGTGATCCGGGCATAGGTAAATCCACCCTGGCACTCCAGGCTTTGGGCAGTTTTGCGGAGGATGAGACACTTTACATCAGTGGTGAAGAATCAGCTGAGCAAATTCGTCTGAGGGCGGAACGTCTGGGATTGGCAGGTAAAGCTATCCGACTGCTTACTGTAACTGACTTTGCTGCTATTGAAGAAAGCCTGAGATCGCTTAGACCGCAGATAGCAGTGATAGATTCCATTCAAACAGTTTATTCAGCTGAACTTTCGGCAGCACCAGGATCGCTGAGCCAGATCAGGGAAGTTACTATGGGCTTGCTGCGGATCGCAAAAGAACTGGCGATAACTTTGATTCTGACCGGACATGTGACAAAGGAAGGCACTGTTGCAGGCCCGCGAGTTTTAGAGCATATGGTGGATGTTGTCCTTTATTTTGAGGGGGAAAAGGATACAAGCGTGCGTCTTTTACGTGCGGTAAAGAACCGCTTTGGCGCTACAGATGAGTTGGGTGTATTTGAGATGACTGACAAGGGACTAATTTCAGTCAGTGAAACTTCGGCTTTACTATCCAGTGGCCGTCCCAGACATACTGCCGGTTCAGTCGTGACCTCAACAATAGAAGGCAGCCGCCCTTTGCTCCTGGAAATACAGGCTTTAACTGTTGCATCTCCCTATGGTACTCCAATCAGAATGACCCAGGGAATTGATCGGTCGCGGCTGTCACTGCTGCTGGCTGTCATGGCTAAAAGTATCCGCGTTGATCTGTCACAGTTTGACACCTATGTAAATGTGACCGGAGGGATCCGTATCGCTGAGACTGCGGCCGACCTGGCTATTATGTCAGCTATACTCTCAACTTTCCGGGAAGAACCTTTACATCTGGATGCTATTGTATTGGGAGAAGTTGGCCTGACGGGTGAAGTTCGTCCTGTAAGCCAGATGGCAAAGCGGATAGAAGCAGGCAGCCGTGTCGGCTGGCAGAGTTTTGTTTTGCCTGCTGCCGGTCGGGAACAGATGAAACTATATGAAAACACACAAAAGAGTGATGTGAAGCTTTTCTATGTCAGCAATGTGCAGGAAGCTTTTGATCTTCTCTTTTCCGGGGAAAAATAGGAAAACTAATGAGCGAATTTCGGACCTATGCGATTATCCTGGCTGCCGGACGCGGAGAACGCATGCAGGCAGATCAAAACAAGATGCTGCTTAAAATAGCTGGTCGCAGCCTGCTTGACCAGTGTCTGGAACGTTTCAGTAAGAACGAGGCTATTGATCACATTTTTACAGTCATGGCAGCGGAAGATATGCCTTCCCCGGAAGAAACAGAGCAGAATATTGCTTTGAGCGCAGACTACCGGGGGCTGGAGGGTTTTATTGCCGGAGGCAAGACGCGCCAGGATTCAGTTTTTAATGCTTTACAGGCAGTTGAAAAGCATGCTGCAGGCTTTAAAGGCCGGGTTCTGGTTCTGATTCATGACGGAGCCCGTTGTTTTATCCCGTCTGCTGTGGTCGGACGTGTTTTGTCAGCCTTGAAAGCTGAACGCTGTGCTGTGGTTGCGACTTTGCCCGTGACGGACACGATCAGACAAGTTGGACAATTTGCACTGAAGGAACTAGAGATGCCACGTGATGAGCTGTTGCAAATGCAGACCCCACAGGCTGCTGACCTGGATATTCTTCTGCATGCCTTTAAATTGGCAAGAGAAGAAAGGATACAGGCGACGGATGATATTGCCCTCCTTTTGCGCATTGGTTACCCGGTTCGCACAGTCAGCGGAGACAGCCGTAATCTGAAACTTACCAGCCCTGACGATTTAGAGCTGGCCCACCTGCTCTACAAGGCAGGATATTTTAATGTATAGTCTGAATAAATAAAAGGTCTTATTTACGGCCGCCAGCATTTTATATAGAATAAAGATAAATGCCGGATTAGCTATTTTAATGCTATTAGCGGATTGTTCTTTTATGTTAGAATTAATCAAAATGTTTAATTCAATTATTGTTTAGGAGGCATGTATGGCCAAGTCATCTTCTACTGTTTTTACGCGATTGGCTCTTACCGTGGCAGCCCGATACTATCCTACAGAGGGAATTGTTGATTCTTACTGTCTGGATGGCCGCTTTCCGGGAAGACGAGAGCAAAGGTCTGTTGATTCGACGCTGGACCGTGAAGACAGGGGCTTTCTGTTTTCAATTTTCGGCTATCCGTATAATAGGCAGGAAGACGATACAGCTTGGCGGGAGCCTCTTGAGCGTCTGACAGAAAAAATAAATGATCCTTCCAGCGATATCGACAGCGGACTAAATGATTTAGCTGATGTTGCTATGGATGTAACGGGCCGTATAACTCTTGCGGAAGAGGGGGCTCGTGAACCATATTTTTCGGGCTTTGTGCTGCGCGATGGTGAAGTAGCAGCCGTGACTTTAGGTGATGGAGTAGCTTTGCTCTACCGTCGTGGTGTTCTTTATCCTTTAACTGATGAGACAATGGAATTTAACGCAGTTGACGCTGACGGGCAGCCCGTTGGCGGTATTAATGATTTTATTGCCGGTGAAGCGGGCACTTTGCGTTACTCTAATATTGCTCAGATAGAGCAGGGAGATAATCTTCTTATTTGTAACCAGGAGCTGTATCAGGCGCTGGGACAAAGAGACATTATGCGTATTCTGAATAGTGCTGAAGATCAGTACGATGCTGCCGGTCTTCTTCTCACGTCAGCATCCGCCCAGGTGCCGGGAACTCCTTTACAGCTGATGCTGGGCATGGTGGAGTCAGTGATGGAAGACAGCCATAAATCTTCTCAGCTTAATCTGGGACGTTTCAATACTCAGGCAGTGATGGGAACACCCTTTGACGCTCCTGTCCCTTCTGATCCTGATGAGCAGGCAACACAGCGTTATCAGCGTCAGGATATGGTGGATTTCTTAAGTGAACCGGAGGCGGAAGCTGAGCTTTCTGATAGCTGGGCAGAGCCTGATGATGAGGATGTCGCCTTCAGACCGGAATATTCTGATTCTGATACTGAAACAGCATCTTTTGATCAGATAAAGGATGATGGCCGGTCAGCAGTCCCGGGTTTTGCTTACACTTCTCCGGAAGATCAGCGCAGACGCTTCGGACAAAGTGAAATCTACGATGATTTTGCAGATCACGATGATGCATACACCGGCAGTGCCTATAAAGGCCAGGTCTGGGATGACAGCTATCTGGACGATGATAACGATACTTACTATGACGAGCTTGATCAGCGAGCCAAATACGATCGTTCTTCCCGCAACAAACAGATCATTTTCTATGTTGTTCTGATAGCAATAATCGCTTTGAGTATTTTCGCCTTAATCAAACTCCTGGGTGGCGGCAAGGATGATCCGAAAACTACTGAATCAGCTCCGACAGCCCCTATAGAAGTAACTGAAACGCCCCCCGTGATAGTACCGCCGGTTGATCCTGATCCTACAGATACACAAACAGATCCGACAGATGGACCAACTGAAGAGCCTGTGGAGCCGGCGGATTCGATATACGTTGTTCAGGCAGGTGACTCGCCCTGGGCCATAATGATGGAATCATACGGAACTTACTCTGATGAACTATATGAAGCCTTTATGAAATATAACGGTAAAGCAGTAGGTGACAATATCTTTACCGGTGAAGAACTCCGGGTTCCTGCGCAAGCAGTTTTGGATGCCATGATCGGAGATTAAAACTTTGCATCGGATTTGTCACTGTCTTTTGTAAGACGAGCATAAAAGATATAGAATTAAGGGCGGCGGCGCGTGTTCTGCAGGACACAGCGTCAGCCGCCTTTATATTATAGAATAAGCAGAATAACACTATAAGGAGTCCAATCTATGAAGCCTCTTAGCTTAAATACTATCAGATCAATGTTTCTGGAATTTTTTCAGGAAAAAGATCATCTAATACTGCCCAGCTTTTCTCTGATACCTAAAAATGATCCCTCTATTCTCCTGATTAATGCGGGTATGACCCCAATGAAGAATTGGTTTACAGGAGCGGCTACACCACCGTCTAAACGTATTGCCACCAGTCAAAAATGTATCCGTACACCAGATATTGAAAATGTCGGAATTTCAGACAGACATGGAACCTATTTTGAGATGCTGGGTAACTTCTCTTTTGGTGACTATTTTAAGCGTGAAGCTATCGCCTGGGCCTGGGAATTTATCACAGAGTGGCTGGAAATGCCTGTAGAAAGGCTGCTGGTAACAGTACACTGTGATGATGATGAAGCATACAATATCTGGCATGACGACATCGGGATGCCGGCTGAACGCATGCGTCGCTTCGACAAAGATAACTTCTGGGAGCACGGAACCGGTCCCTGCGGACCATGTTCTGAAATATTCTATGATCGCGGCCCTGAATTTGCCTGTGATGACCCCAACTGTGACGTCGGCTGCGACTGTGACCGTTATGTTGAATTCTGGAATCTTGTTTTTACTGAATTTAACCGTGAAGAGGATGGCTCCTATACTCCCCTGAAACAGAAGAATATTGATACCGGCGCCGGGCTTGAACGAATTGCCGTCATCATGCAAGGAGTCAAAAACCTTTTTGAAGTTGATACGGTACGTGCGATCCTGGATAAAGTCTGTGAAATAAGCGGCAAAGAATATGGCCAAGATAAGAAAGATGACATTGCCATACGTGTTATCACTGATCACGTGCGATCGGCAATGATGATGGTCGCTGACGGTGTTTTGCCGGGTAATGAGGGCAGGGGTTATGTCCTGAGACGACTGATCAGACGTGCTGTCCGCTATGGCAGATTGCTGGAAATTAAAGATCCCTTCCTCAGTGAATTGACAGAGGTCGCCATTGCCCAGTCGGTCGATTATTATCCTGAGCTGAAGGATGGGGACCGTATTCTCCGGGTTCTGTCAAAAGAAGAGGAGCGTTTTGGCCGTACTTTACAGCAAGGCATGCAGATTCTAAATGAAGAAATCGACAAGGCGCGCAGTGAAATGAAGGATATTCTGCCTGGTGATATAGCATTCCAGCTACATGACACTTTTGGCTTTCCCTTAGATTTGACTGATGAAATTGCAAGTGAGCGTTCTATTAAGGTAGATCGTGAGCGTTTTAAACGTTTGATGGACAGACAGAAGGAAAGAGCCCGCCGTGCTACACAGGAAAAGGTATCTACAGCCTGGGGGGCACTGCAACTGCCTGATAAAGTCAAAGCCTTGGGCAGGACAGACTTCCTGGGTTATGATCAGCTCGAAGCGGAAGTAGAT
>LFSM01000040.1 GCA_001512745.1 Clostridiales bacterium DTU032 | reverse complement strand
ATCCAAATTTAGCACAGAATGGGAGCTGTTGTTTTTTCGCCTCCAATTTTGGAACGCCGTCGGACCTGGCCTGAAGCTTGACAGCCATTTAAGAGGAGTATACAATCTAATTCGGCTTAAAATAGCAAATTCTGGAATCGCATACGAGGCCAAGTTGCTTTCGCGCGATTACCATGAGAGGTGAGAACCATGAAAGAAAATATTCATCCCGAATATAAAGTATGTACAGTACGCTGCGCATGTGGTGAAACTTTTGAAACCCGGGCAGTAGTAGATGAAATGAGAATTGACATTTGTTCCAAATGCCATCCTTTCTATTCAGGTCGTCAGAAACTTGTAGATACCGGTGGACGTGTGGACAAATTCAGAAAGCGCATGCAGCGCGGCGAAGGCCAATAAGTTTTTGAGGAGGGGCTTGCTGCTCCTCCTTTTATTAGGTGTATAAGTTGACAGAAGATACTAATGTAAATCCAAAAATTGAGACTTATCAGGAACAGTGTGTTGCCAAAAAAACCAGTATTGGCGGTCAGGCTTTAATTGAAGGTTTAATGATGCTGGGACCTGAAAAACAGGCAATTGCTGTGCGACTTCCATCAGGTGAGATTGATCTGGAGGTTAAGCCGCGAACTAAGGGTGCCGGCAAATTTAATGTGCCTTTTTTACGTGGGTCGGTACGACTGGTAAGCCAGTTAAAGGCGGGTGTCAGTGCCTTAATGCGTTCTGCTGATTTAAGTGTTGGTGAAGCAGAAGAGGAGGAAGTGGAGTCAAGTAAAATTGATCAGTTTCTCGAACGTCATCAAGGCTTCGCCATGTCTTTGACTGTGTTTGTGTCGCTCCTGATTTCGGTGGCAGTTTTTGTGCTGATCCCAAGTTTATTTACAGACCTGATACGTACACTTACAGGTCTGGGGCGAAACGGCAATTTCGGTGGAGTATTTCTCCTGTCTCTGATCGAGGGCCTTACAAGAATAGCTATATTCCTGCTATATGTGTGGTCGACTTCGAAGATGAAGGAAATCAAGCGGGTCTGGCAGTATCATGGAGCAGAGCATAAAACAATAGCTTGTTATGAGGCCGGTTTGCCTCTAACAGTAGAAAACTGCAGTAAGCAGCCCCGGCAGCATCCACGCTGCGGCACATCTTTTTTGTTTATCTTTATGTTCGTCAGTATTCTGATCTTCGCTCTGATCGGTCGTTATGCGGTCTGGCTTAATGTACTGCTACGCTTAGCTCTCTTGCCTTTGGTCGCAGGTATTACTTATGAAATTACCCGCTTTGCCGGTCGCAGTGACAGCAAGCTGTCGTGTGCCCTCTCTAAACCGGGCCTGGCATTACAAAATCTGACAACTGCAGAGCCTGATGATGAAATGCTGGAAGTGTCAATAGCGGCTATGAATGCTGTAATCCCGGATAATGCCGGCGACGATGAATGGTAGACCGGCAGTAATCAGCTTTCACCTGCAGCCCAATTTTTAAAATAAAACCGGTAAAGACTAATGCCTGATAACAGTTCTATTAAAGGAATTCTCAACAAAATAGAGCAGGAGCTAAATTCTTGTGGAATTGAAGATGCCTGGCTGGAGGCTTCTTTACTTGTGGAGGCCTTTAGTGGATTTGACCGGCTGGAGCAATTGCGGCGTCCACAGCGCCACCTGACCGGCCTGCAGATTAAAGAGATAGAAGCTGCTGTGCAGGAGCGCTGCTGGCATAAACCGCTGGCACAGATACTGGGAGAGACCTGCTTCTATGGACGTCTTTTTTATGTTAATGCAGATGTTTTGACTCCCCGCTCCGATACCGAAATCCTGGTGGAAGCAGTTGCAAGCGAATTGAAAGAGCGATATAGGGAGTCGAAAAAGGGGATAAGGCTACTGGACACTTGTACGGGAAGCGCTTGCATCGGGATTAGCATCCTGCTTGAGTGCAGGGAAACGGTGGCCATCGACAAAATGGACCTTGCCGATACTTCTGCCGGGGCTTTGGAAATAGCCCGGCGCAACGCGGAAAGGTATGCTTTGACCGCTAAACAAGCATCTTTTTTCTGCTGTGATTTATGGCCGGATGCAGGCACGGTATATGATGTAATAACGTGCAATCCTCCTTACATCAACGAAAAAGATATGACAGAACTGATGCCGGAAGTGGCTGGCTACGAACCGCAGTTGGCGCTATACGGCGGCAGAAAGGGTCTGGATTATTACTTCAGATTGGCGGAGGAAGCAGCTGGTCATTTGTCTCCAGGCGGTATACTGGCTGTGGAGCATGCTTACGATCAGAGAGAAGCGATAAAAGAAATATTTGCAGCTTCACCCTTGAAGTTGCTAAAGGAACTCAATGATTATGGCGGTAATGCGCGCGTTCTTATATTTGAAATGACCCAATAGATTCATTTCAGGGAAAAGGCTTGCCCATCCTGCGTCATAGAGTAGAATAAGTAATGCATGGTTTCGTAATATGCATAGAATGGTGCCTGGCACCAATCTATGCAGGCAGCAATTTGTTTATAAAGAGAGAATATATGGAATTAGATCTTGAAAATAATAATATCACAGCCAGTGAACAGCGCTATGAAGAATTGAACAGCCTGATTATGGACCCTGAGGTCATGCGTGATCAGGAACTTTATAGAAAGTATACGCAGGAACACTCTAATTTGATGCCGCTGGTCAACAACTTGCGTCGCTTACGTGAAGTTGAAGCTGGGCTGAAGGAAAACACACAGCTTTTATACGAATCAGAAGAATCTGATTTTCGGGAACTGGTCCGTGAAGAGATTTCTGAACTTGAAGCCGAAAAAAATCAGCTGGACCGGGATATTCTGCTGGCGATCCAGCCAAAAGATCCGAATGATGAGAAAGACGTCATCCTTGAGATCCGGGCCGGAGCCGGAGGAGATGAGGCAGGTCTGTTTGCTGCTGAGCTTTTCCGCATGTATACCGCCTATGCTGAAAACAGAAACTGGACCACTGAAATTATTGATAGCAACGAAACAGGCATTGGCGGTTTTAAGGAAATCGTGTTTATGATTGAGGGCCGGGGTGCCTTCAGCCGACTCAAGTATGAGAGTGGGGTCCATCGTGTGCAGCGGGTGCCGGTAACGGAATCAGGCGGACGCATTCACACTTCCACCGTTACTGTTGCAGTTTTGCCGGAAGCTGAAGATGTAGATATCGATATTGATCCTTCAGATTTGCAGATAGACACCTATCGGGCATCCGGAGCCGGTGGTCAGCACGTCAATAAAACAAGCTCAGCCATCCGCATAACACACCTTCCTACCGGAGTTGTGGTAACTTGCCAGGACCAGCGTTCCCAGTACAAAAACAAGGATAAGGCGATGCGGCACTTACGCTCGATTCTTCTGGATCGCAAGCAGAGTGAGCAAGCAAATGCCATCGCCAGTGAGCGTCGCAGTCAGGTGGGCACGGGTGACCGCAGTGAGCGTATCCGCACATACAACTACCCTCAGGGCAGAGTTACTGACCACAGGATAGGTCTTACCCTATACCAGCTGGAAGCCATACTTCTGGGCGACTTAGATGAAATTATCGAAGCCCTGGTCGCGGCTGAACATGATGCAGCAATGCTGAAAGCGTAATTTTGGGAAAAATGAAGACTGAAGTTGTCAGAGCAGGGAGAGGAAATGCGACGGTGCTTTTGCAGGCTCCTGCTTCAGCTCTGCGTCACGGTGAAATAGTTGCTTTTCCTACAGAAACTGTCTACGGACTTGGCGCCAATGCTCTGATAGAAACAGCTGTACAGCAGATTTTTGCCTTGAAGGGGCGACCACAAGACAATCCTCTTATAGTCCATCTGGCAGATAAGGAGAAACTTGATCAGCTGGTCAAAAACATTCCCCCTGAGTTTTATCGGCTCTATGAAGACTTTTGTCCCGGACCCTTAACCTTTGTTCTGGAAAAAACGGATCTGATTCCGGATCAGGTTTCAGCCGGCCTGAATACAGTCGCAGTACGTTTTCCCGATCAGAAGATTTGTCAGCTGCTCCTGCGGCTGGCGGATGTTCCTGTAGTAGCGCCTTCCGCCAATATCTCCGGCAGACCAAGTGCGACGCGTGCTTCCCATGTTCTGGATGATTTTAAAGATAGGATTCCTTTCATTATTGACGATGGTGCTACGGAACTTGGCGTTGAATCAACTGTAATTGACCTGACCGGTTCCATGCCGCGCATTTTGCGGCCCGGCGTCATAACTGCTGACGAAATAAGAGCAGTCAGCGGTATTGAAGTCCTTTCATATAAAGATGGCTTAGAGGAGGGGGATCTGAAACGCCCTGCTTCTCCGGGCCTGAAATATCGTCATTACGCTCCTGATGCCAGGGTGATACAGGTCTGCAGCAAGGATGGCAAAAGTTTGGAAGCAGCTGTTTTGAGCGAACTGGATCAGCTTTCAGATCAGAAGGCCGGTCTTTTTATTAATGAAAAAAGCTGGGATAAACTCCGCCTGCAGACTGTTATCGCTGAAAGAGAAATTATTAAGTATCTTTTTGCCGCAGAGAATCCGGATGAAGCTGCAGCGCATGAACTGTATGCTGCCTTACGGGCGCTGGATGCGGCCGGTGTTGATGTTATTTTAGCCGAAGCTATTCCGGGGGCAGAGGCCTACATGAACCGTCTGGACAAAGCCTGCGCTTCTGAGAACATGGAGAAAGAGGAAGTGAAGAAGATTCTCTTTGTTTGTACAGGGAATACTTGCCGCAGTCCAATGGCAGCAGCTTTATTCAATAGCTATGCTGAAGAAAAACAGCAAGCTTCAAAAATCAAGTGGAAGGCGCTGTCAGCCGGACTGCATACCATGGATGGACTTGCCGCTTCCCAATCTGCTGTTTCCGTTTTGTGCGAGTCAGGTATCGACATCAGCGGGCACAGTTCAGTACAGTTGACGGAGGAACTATTGGCGGAGGCGGATATTGTCGCTACCATGACCCGCAGTCAGCGCGATATCTTGCGGGGCTTCCTGCCGGCACTGGAAAGCAAGATTAAAACTCTGTCAGAATGGGCAGATGAGAGGGGCAGGGAATCCGCAGGGGATGTTCCTGATCCTTATGCTCAGCCGGAAGCTGTCTATCGCGAAACGAGGAATCATCTGCAGGCCCTGATCGAGTCTTTATGGCAACAAATCAATTCACAGCCCGGGGATTAATTGCGGGAGAGATTTTGATTTAATCAAAACTTAAAGAAAATTTCCTTGTTATGATTAATCTAGTTCGGCAAATCTTTTATGGTATTGACGAAATGCTTTGATTCGTGCTAGATTAACGGATGGATTTTAAACATCCTCGCTCTGCTATCTGCAGAGCCATTTGACCGAGAGGAGGTGAACTAATGAAAAAGAAGTACGAATTGCTTTATGTTCTTAACGGGACATTGACAGATGAAGCGCTGAATGAGCAAATGACCCGCGTCCAGGCTGTTGTTGAAGCCGTAGCGGAAATCGAAGAAGTCTTTATCTGGGGCCGTCGCAAACTGGCGTATGAGATTCAGGATCTACGTGATGGTTATTACGTTATCATCCATTTCCATGCTGAACCCGATCAACCACAAAACATCGAACGTCTGCTGAGAATTACCGACTTTGTATTGCGTTATTTGATTACAGTGTCGGAAAATGATTACATGCCCTCAGTTAAACAGCTGAGCGAGAAAGAGATCGACGAGCTTTCGGTTGAAGATCCGGAAGAGCTGGTTGAGCAAATGATCATTGAGAGTGCTCAGGGAGACCAAGAAGTCAGCGAAGAAGAGCCTGCTGAAAGTGTCGAAGAAAGCGTTGAACAAGCTTCAGAAGAAGTTGAGGCAGTTGAGACTGTTTCAGACGCCGTTGTAGACGCTGAGCAGACATCTGAAGAAAGGACTGCTGAATGAACAAGGCTATTTTAATGGGACGGCTTACTAAAGATCCCGAGATTAGAACAACGCAGAGCAACATATCAGTGGCAAATTTCACACTTGCGTGTGACAGAACCTACAAGTCAGCAGATGGCTCGCGCCAAACCGATTTCATTCCTTGCGTCGCCTGGCGCCAAACCGCAGACTTTGCCCATCGTTATTTCCGCAAGGGTGATCGCATGCTGGTAGAAGGTACGATTCAACCCCGTTCCTGGGAAGATCAGGAAGGACAACGCCGCTACATCACAGAAATAGTTGTTGATCAAGTTTATTTCTGTGAGTCGAAACGCTCTGATGACGGGCATGGCCAAAGTCAAAACTACGATTACGACAATTACTCAAACAGTTTTCCGAGTGAACCGTCGAAATCCAGTGGCGGAGGCGGCTTCCTGCCGGATCCGGATGAAGATGAGACAGCCTTGCCCTTTGACATGACTTGATAAATAAGTTGAATTAAGGAGTTAATATGAGTAACAGAAGACGCCGCAGTTATGGTGGTGGTGGTGGTAGTCGTGGGCGTAAGAAGTATTGCGCTTTCTGTGCAGAGCATGTCGATGCCATTGATTATAAAGACATCAGCACTCTGGAAAAATATATCTCAGAAAGCAAAAAGATTATGCCTCGCCGAATGACAGGTGTCTGTGCCAAACACCAGCGCGGATTGACCAATGCCATTCGACGTTCACGTCACGTTGCCTTACTGCCATATACAGAAGAATAGTCCTCCGCTAAACAGAGGACATTCTCAAAAGAAGATCTGTTGTCTTTTATGACAGCTGTAAATAACTTGGCTGCTGATCAGAACTTGATTGCAGCCAAGTTTTTATTATAAAAAGATTTATCCATGCTAGAATAAAGATTCAGAAATAAAGAATTATAGTAAGGGGGCAAGAGAGTGCAATATATTCAGCTAAAGAGACCTGGATCTATTGAGTATTCTCCAGACACATTATGAAAGTAATCCTGACTGAGGGCGTTAAGAAATTAGGACAAGCAGGTGATGTGGTCGAAGTCAAACGAGGCTATGCAGAGAATTTCCTGTTTAAGAAGGGGCTAGCAGTACCTGCTACTGCTGTTCATATGAACGAAGTCCAGGCCAAAGCAAAGGCGAAAGCTGATAATGAGGCTAAACAGCTGGCAGAAGCTCAAAGGATTTCTGATGAGTTATCCGGGAAACATATCGAAATGAGAGTTAAAACCGGTTCCGGTGGACGTCTCTATGGCACCATTACAGCGCAGAATATAGCTGATTTACTGCAAAAAGATGGCTACAGTGTAGACAAACGAGATATCACACTGGCTGAAAGTGTAAAAACCGTGGGTATTTACGAAGTCACAATTCGTCTGCATCCCAGTATTAGCACCAAGCTTAATATTGACGTTAAATCAGAAGAATAGCTGAAAATCTTAGAGGAGGAAGAAACTTGGAAAAGAAACCGGCCAAGCTTTCCACCCGTTTGCAGGGTCTGACACTACCGCACTCCGTACAAACCGAGCAATCAGTGCTGGGGAGTGCTCTTTATGGCAGTGAGCAGCTGGCAGCAGCTGTGAGCGAACTGGCAGTAGAGGATTTTTACGATCCAAAACATCGCTTGATTTATGATGCGATCTTAGCTCTGACTGACCGCAATGAAGTATGTGATATTTTGACGGTTACAGATTATCTGGAATCGAATAACCAGATCGGAAATGCCGGTGGATATGAATACATAGCTTCCTTGCCGGATAAGACGCCGATCCTGGCTAATTATCCGCAGTATATTGAAGTTGTGCTCAATCATTCTGAGAAGCGTAAGCTGATTTTCGCCCTGGACGAGATTATCGGCCTTTGTTATTCCTCCAATGAAGATTCTTCAACCTTGATCCAGCTTGCTGCGCAGAAGATTTACCAGATTCGTGAAAGCAGCGATAATGCAGGCTTTGAACGACTTGGACTTGTCCTCAGAGAACGCGTCCGTGAACTGGAAGAGCGCGCCAGCGGCAAGCTACCGCGTCAGCTGAGCACACATTTGCCCAGCATTGACTCGATTATAGGTGGTTTGCGCAAAGGCGGCCTTTATATCCTGGCTTCCCGGCCTGGTGTCGGTAAATCAGCTCTGGCTCTTAATATCGGACAAAATGTCGCCAATTTTGAAAATGCCACGGTGGCTATTTTCAGTTTGGAAATGAGTAAAGCTGAAGTAGCTACCCGTATTTTGATTTCACGTTCAAAAATGCCATTGAAAAAACTGGAAACACTGCGGATGAAGGATGAGGCGAGTTGGCAGGAAATCGGGGAGGCTCTGGGCGATCTTTATAGCAAGAAGATTTTTATCGATGACAGATCTGCTATCACAGCAGTTGAAATTCATGCCCGCTGCCGCCAGCTTCAGCTGCAGCATTCCCTGGATCTGGTAATCGTTGACTATCTCCAGCTGATGGGAAGCGCCAGCCGCCGTTCTCTGGCTGAAAACCGCCAGCAGCAAATTGCTGAAATATCTCGAACCCTGAAAGTAATGGCAAGAGAATTAGACGTGCCGGTCATAGCTCTGTCTCAGCTTAATCGTGAAATCGATAAAAGCGGACGTCAGCCCAGACTGGCCGACTTGCGTGAATCTGGCTCGATTGAACAAGATGCTGATGTCGTCATGTTTTTGCACAAGTCGCAGGATAATGAAGACGATTTTTCAGATCAGGAAACAGATGTTGAGTTCATTGTTGAAAAAAACCGACAAGGACAGACACGCAAGACTATATTGAAATTCAATCCCTCACTAATGACTTTCTTTGAAGCTGAAGACACAATGCTGGAGGCACCTTTCTAAAACAAAGCATGAAATCATATTCAAGACCTAGCTACAATTTTTTTAACTCCTTGCGGGAAACAGTTGAGAGAGAAGCATTGATTTCTTCATCTGATCATATTATCTGTGCTCTTTCGGGTGGTCTTGATTCGGTTATGCTCTTTTACTTTTTACACTACTATAGAGAAAAACTTGATTTTAAACTGACAGCCTGCCACTTACACCATGGTATTCGCAGGCTGACAGCGGATGAGGACGAAGATTTTGTCCGGGAGCTTTGCCTGCAGGCAGAGATCGGGCTGGATGTCAGGCATAGAGATGTTCCTGCTCTGGCAGAAGAAGAAAGGCTGAGTCTGGAAGCTGCCGGTCGCATAGCCAGACATGAATTTTTCCGTGATTTGATCAAGAAATATTCACCGTCTGTAAGAGGATCCTGCCGCGTTGCTCTGGCGCATCACGCAGACGATGCAGTAGAGACATTTCTCCTGAATCTGGGACGCGGTTCCGGCAGCAGGGGTGTCAGCTCTATGCGTATAGCGGATGGATATATTATTCGCCCCCTGCTGGAGACCCGCCAAGCGGACTTAAAAAAAATCGCTCTGGCTGAGGGTATCGCCTGGCGGGAGGACGAAACAAATTTGTCGGATGAATTTCTGCGCAACCGAATTCGTCATCAGCTGCTGCCTTTGTGGTCTGAGCTCGTAGATTACGATGTAAGTCCGGTTTTGCTGCGCTATATAGGAACAGTCCGTGAAGATGAAGATTATCTGGACAAAGAGGCAAAGAAGGCTCTTAAAGCTGCGTGGTTACCTGACGGCAGCCTTTCTGCTGTTGTTATGGCTGACCTGGATCCAGCCATCCAAAAACGCAGCCTGCTCTTTTATCTGGAAAAATACTACAAAGATGAACTCAATACAGATCAGGCAGATATAAGCAAGGCACATCTGACTGCAGTTTGTGCATCCTTAAGGGAAGCTGTGTATGGAGATAAGAGACAGCGGCGCCATCATCTGCCACAGGCAGTTGTGGCAGAGATTTCAGAAAGCCGCATTTTACTACTCAAAAATGAGAGGCTGTGCTAGAATACCTCAGGTAAACTATCGTTATTCTAGGCATGATTTCTCAGTGAAAAAATAAAACATCAGGAGGTTCATAATGGGTAAAGTTGTTGATCATTTACTGGTATCAAAGGAAGAAATTGAAGAGTTCTGTGAGCGCATCGGTAAGCAGATAACTGCTGACTATGCGGGACATGAGATTTACTTGATCTGTGTGCTGAAAGGATCCTTCATGTTTTTGGCAGACCTGGCACGCCATATTGATCTTCCCTGCATGATTGATTTTATGGCAGTCTCGAGTTATAAAGGTGAAAAAAGCACAGGGGTAGTGAAAATCCACAAAGACCTGGATTATGACATTTCAGGTAAAAATGTCATAATTGTTGAAGATATTGTTGATACTGGGCTCACTTTAAGTCACCTGAAAAACATGTTGACGACACGAAATCCTGCTAGCATTCGTATTTGCACAGCTTTTGACAAACCTTCACGGCGTCTTACGCCTATTCATATCGACTATATCGGTAAAGAGATTCCTGATGAATTTATTGTTGGCTATGGACTGGATTTGGATGGACGTTACCGAAATTTGTCCGAAGTTGTAGTATTAAGAGATGATGATGTTGAAAATTAAAAACAGGAAAAGTAATTGTTCAAGATAAATAAAATGTAAGAAAGCCTGTTAAAAGGTATAAGCAAAGGATAAACATGAAAAGAAGATCAAAGGGTACGTCGTTTTATTTGATTTTGATAATTGGAATTTTACTTCTGACAGTATACATGTCAAATCAAACACGTGAACCAGCGGTCACCCTCGATGAGGTTGAAAGCTATATAGAGAATGGCGACGTTAAGAGTATCCTGCTCGACGGCACTTCCCTGCAGCTTACTCTGACAGACACAGCTATTGCGGCAGGTAAACCTGCAAAGATACAAAAGTCCATACCGGCTACAGCTATGGATATGTATCTGGAAAAATTTCTTGATGCGTCCCGGGAAGGGAAAATAGAGAGCTTTGACTATAAGCAGCCGAAAGATGTCAGCGGCATTATTAATCTGGTATTTCTGGTACTGCTGATGGTGTCTATCGGCGCTTTTATTTACGTTTCCTATTCGCGACAGTCAGGGGACGGCAAGTCAGCTATGTCTTTCGGCAGAAGCCGGGCTAAACTGAACGACCCGGGCAAGAACAAGGTGACCTTTAATGATGTTGCCGGTGCTGAAGAAGAAAAGGCCGAACTGCAGGAAGTGGTTGATTTCCTGCGTAACCCGAAGAAATATTCAGATCTGGGTGCGAAAATTCCCAAGGGTATTCTTCTGGTAGGGGCACCCGGAACAGGAAAGACTTTGCTGGCTAAAGCTGTGGCCGGAGAAGCTCAAGTACCCTTCTTCTCCATCAGTGGTTCAGACTTTGTCGAAATGTTTGTTGGTGTAGGTGCATCAAGAGTACGCGACCTTTTTAATAATGCCAAAAAGCAGTCACCCTGCATTGTTTTTATTGATGAAATCGATGCCGTGGGCCGTCAACGCGGTGCCGGCCTGGGTGGCGGGCACGATGAGCGCGAACAGACTCTCAACCAGCTTCTGGTTGAGATGGATGGTTTCGGTCCTAACGAAGGTGTAATTGTTCTGGCCGCAACCAACCGCCCTGACATTTTGGACTCTGCTTTGTTGCGCCCTGGACGTTTTGACCGGCAAATTATGATTATGCGTCCAGACATCAAGGGACGTGAAGCGATACTGCAAGTTCATGCACGCGATAAACCCTTAGCAGATGATATTGATTTGGGCGAGATCGCCCGCATTACCTCAGGTTTCACCGGAGCTGATCTGGCTAACCTCCTCAACGAAGGAGCTTTGCTAGCAGCCCGCCATAAGCAGACAGAAATAACTTACGCAAATTTAAGTGAGGCTGTCTTCAAGGTCATGGTCGGACCGGAGAAAAAGAGTCGTGTTGTCAGTGAGCGGGAACGTAAAAGTACTGCCTACCACGAAGCGGGTCATGCTATTGTTCTGCGTGCGGTTTCAGAAACTGACCGGGTGGAGCGGGTTTCGATTATACCGGCCGGAGCTGCCGGCGGTTACACCGCCTGGCGTCCCAATGAGGATATATATTTCAAAACACGTCGTCAGCTCATGGGTGAGATCATGACAGCTTTAGGCGGACGGGCAGCTGAAATGATTATTTACGATGAGATGAGTACAGGAGCAGGGCAGGACCTGAAGCAGTGTAACGCTATTGCACGCCAGATGGTTACCAAATATGGCATGAGCAAACGTCTCGGTAACGTTATCGTAAGTGATAGTGATGAAGTATTCCTGGGTCGTGATTTTGGTCATACTCAGAGCCACAGTGAGAGTCTGCAATCGGTTATAGATGAAGAAGTCGCCCGCATACTGGAAGAGTCTTACAATGAGACCACGGCCATTTTAGAAAAAAACCGCCTGCTTCTGGACAAGTTAACTGAAGCGCTTCTGGAAAAAGAAAAAGTCAACGCTGAAGAGTTCGAAGAGATCTACAGAACTTATGCAGTAGACTTTAAACCGGCTCCGGGCGATGAAGAGGTAGAACAGGAACATAGTTTCAGCCCTGAGGAAATGCAGGCTGTTCAGACTCAAGCCGATAGCAATGTGGACCAGGGCAGTGAAAGCGGTGAAGCCACCATTAGCTTCCCCGGATGGTTTTTCAGCTCCTGAGAAATATAAAATAATATAATACATGCACTTGAAGGGGGTGTCTTGCACAGCGGGATTCCCCCCCCAGTGGAAAGGATGATCGTATGAGAAGGGCCAAACTGCTCTTGTTTCTTGTTCTGGCTTCAGCAATCTTATTGACCGCTTGCGCAAACTTACCCACACCGGCTGATGATCCCAGCCAGCCGCACACCCCTTCCGCTTCCGAGACGAAGGAAGCTTCAAAAACGACGGAAGCTCCCGTGTCTACTGCCGGCACAAGTGAGGATGTTACTGAGGTTCCTGAGACAACAAGGCCTGTGCCGGAGCAGGTGCAGATAACTGCCGATTATGCGACAGATGAAATTTTGAACAGCTATGATTCCTTCTTTGAGTTCATTGAATTTGAAGAAATTTCTCAGAGGATTATTTTTACCAGCAATGTAAGAGTGAAAAAATTCAGCTTTATAGAAGTTGTTTATGAAGAAAAAAATGGGGAATTTGCTTTTTTTGAGAAGGAAGAATTATACTCAATTGAAGACTTTTCACCTGACAAGCCCCTCCTTGTCAGTTGGATGGATATCGGTGCCATTCCGCATAGGGGCATATCGTTTGTAGATGAAAACGATAGGACAAGATATTTTTATCTTGCAGCGAGTGGAGAAGATGGCTCACTAATCCTTGGTGAATTCCAAAATTAATGGTGTCAGTAGGATATAGTGATATAGTTTCCAACAGGTTATTTAAAAAAAAGAAAACCGGACCCTCCCGGCAAGGAAGGTCCGGTTTTTTGCTGGAAGTATTTAAGTTTTTAGATAGCTTCTTTTTTACTGTAGTCGCGCATAATCTTGCGTGATGTGTTTTTAGGGAATTCCGTGTCCCTGATTCGCACTTCGCGGATGCCCTGGTAGGTAGGAATTGTTGCATTGAGTTGCTTGACCAGGTCTTTCATCAATTCCATAATCTGCTCTTTTGATGCATCCTTGCCCAGTCGCTCTTCGATACCTTCTCTGTCGGGGAAAATCTCTACTACGATCAGATGATCGCCACTTATTTTTGGTTCTGCGGACACGATGCTTTCAGCAATCTCGGGGTTGCGGTTGAGAACTGCTTCCAGCTCTTCAGGGAAAATATTTTTACCATTTTTGGTAATAATAGTATTTTTCTTGCGGCCGGTGATGATCAAGAAACCTTCATCGGTGATATAACCCATGTCGCCTGTATGATACCAGCCGTCAACGATTGCTTCTGCTGTCAGTTCCGGTGCCTCATAGTAACCCAACATCATATTAGGTCCGCGCCCGATAATTTCACCAATACCGTTTTCATCCGGGTCAATAATGCTGATTTCCTGCCCGGCTAAAGGAAGCCCGGCAGAATCATGGCGGAAATACTTTTCACGGTTAAGTGCGAGGATCGGTGCAAACTCAGTCAGACCGTAACCCTGTACTGCGACAAAGCCCCAGTCATAGAAGTCCTGCAAAATCTGCGGATCAATAGCTGCACCTCCGGAGATGAAGGTTGTCATTCTGCCGCCAAAAGCTTCATGAACTGAAGCAAAGACTTTTCTGCGAATATCAATGCCGATTTTCATCAATCCGCGTGAAAGCGACATCATGCGGCGAACAAGTTTTTCTTTTCCCTGCCTGCGGATGTTTTTCCACACCTGACGGTGTACTGATTCCAGCAGCAGGGGAACTGCCAGGATGGTAGTGACTTTGGATTCCTTCATATTGTCTGTGATATAGCGCAAACCTTCCACCTGAGCGATAGTATCACCTTTATAAAGCTGATAGAGGAAACCGCAGGTGCACTCATAGGTGTGGTTCAGAGGCAGGACTGACAGAACAACATCGTCATGATTGAGGCCGATAAAAAGCAGCTGACCCATTTCCATAATGTTGGCGCAAACTGTTTTATGGCTGTGCATTACGCATTTTGATTTATCAGTAGTACCGGAGGTAAAGAGCAGAACTCTGACCTTCTCGGCGTCAATCTCAAGCTGGCGGAAGCGCTGGTCGCCTCCGGCGATTAGATCACGGCCTTTACGCAGGAGATCATTAAACAAAGAGACCGGGACAGTTTTGCCATCAGTCAGTTCTATTTCCGAAGGGCCATCGTGTGCAACTGCAGGGTCGTCTTCTTCTGTTTTCCCCGTGGCAAAAGACGGGTCACTCATCAGTATCAGGTGCTTTAGGGTAGGGACCTGAGAGGCCACGCTTTCGACAGTTTCGGCAAACTGGGGGGAATAGATGATGCCGTCACAGTAAGAACGGTTAAACAGACTCAGCAGCTCCTCGGCGTGAAGCTCCTTGTCAATCGGAACCATGGTGGCCTGGCCGTTCATACCGGCCAGATAGGAGACATACCATTCATAACGACTCTCTGCGACAATGGCCAGACGGCTGTCCGGTCCAAAACCAAGCTCTAGCAGCATTGTGCCCACAGCTTCAACATCGGCATGATATTGTTTATAGCTGACAGGGAAGTATGGCTGGCCCTTCACTGGCTTGGTCAGAAAGGCGACATTATCAGGATAGCTCTCAGCTGCCTGATCCAGCATGTCTTTCAAATCCGTAATTTTATGGTAGGGATGTAACGGATACTTGTAATCGGTCATTTAAGCTTCTCCAATTTACGGTATCAAAACTATTAATCTTAATACACGTTATTCAACTTAGTTTAACAAAAGAATCGACAAAAAACTGGATAAACTTAAAAATCTTTAACTTCTTTCATGTGATCATGACGACCTGTCAGGTTATCGCCGACATTACGCAGATCTACTCCCATAATCAAAAGTACGTCACCCGGTTTAAGAAGGGTTCTCAGCTTAGCTTCCAGCTCTGCATTGCTGGGATAATACTCTGCATTGCCACCAAGTTCGTTGATACGCTCAACTATATCCCTGGAACTAATGGAGCTGTCCCGTTCTCTGTCATCATATATTTCCGACATCATGATCAGATCCTCGTGCCGCAGGGCTTCAACAAAAGAGTCAAAAAAACCGCGAACTCTGCTGTGAGTCAGAGGCTGGAAACAAATCCACAGTCTGCGGGCCGGCAAATGTTTTGCTGCATCAATGGTTACTTCGATGGCGGAGGGATGGTGAGCGTAATCGATGATTACCTGTGCTCCGTTGTAATAGCCAGTGCGGGTGAAACGGCCCTCAGCTCCTTTGAATTGAAGGAGAGCTGTGGCAACAGAGTCGCGGTCCGCTCCCGCCAGATGAGAGACTGTAATCGCGGCCAAAGCGTTTTGTACATTAAATTCTCCCGGGATCCTAAGTGCCAGCTTGCCCCAGTCTTCATCAGCACACCGCACGTGGAAAGAAGGATTTCCTAAATCATCATATTGGAGGTCAGAGTAACTGTAGTCTGGTTTTCTGCCGTCCGGTGTGACTTGATCTTCGCGTCCGAAGTAGAGAATATTCAGGCTGGCCAGATGTCCAGGCTGCAGCTCTTCCACTTTTCTCAAAAAACTGTCCAGCTTAGCTTCGTAGGTCGGCAAAATCAAGGTTGAGCCGGGATCCTGCAGTGCAGCGAAGCGGGCAAAGGCGTCGATCATATCACCGGGTGTGTGATAGCTGTCGATATGATCGTGAACCATGTTCAGAATTATATTGATGTTTCCTGAATAATGGAAAAAACCGCGGCGGAATTCGCAGGCTTCGGACAAAATCAGTTTCTTGCCGTGCCCTTCACGTACGGTAGTTTTGAAATCAATCAGTTCGGCACCAAGATGGACCGACGGGTCCAAGCCTGCCTCGATCAGCATGAGAGCGCTCATGGCCGCAACTGTCGACTTGCCGTTAGTACCGCTGATGTTGATCACCTGATCATAAAGGCGCAGAAGAGAGCCCAGGAAGATAGCCCGCTCAATGCAGGGAATGCCTAATTCAGCAGCGCGCAGTCTCTCGGGATTGTCATCAAAGACCGCCCGCGAAAAAACAACCAGATCCGGCCGTACTTCATCGATACTCTCCGCCCGATGTTCCTTCCAGACTTTTATACCCAGCTCTTTTTCAAGATAAGCAGTACGCTGGTTGGGATTCTGATCGGAGCCGAAGCATTGGGCACCCAGCCGGGCCGACATCTCAGCCAGTCCGCACATGCTGATGCCGCCAATGCCGACAAAGAATATCTTATTGCTCTCAGAAATGAAGGAGGCAATGTTCTTATAATCGGGTTTATTCAGCCCGGTCAGCTGATAGAATTTCTCCTCTTCCTTATCTGCTTCAGGTATATTTTCTAACACTTTCATCTTGTGCTCCATCGTTAACTTTTTCGCTGTCTTTTGATAAAAAAGACTCCGCGTCTAAGTAGATTATAGTACAATATGGCTGCTTTAAAGAAGAGCAAAATGTTTCCGTAAGTTGCTGGCTCCCGTCAGGACTTGGCGTAACGTTTTTGGAGGCGACGAAAGAACTTAGCTGACAATCTGTGCCTTTAGATT
>LFSM01000112.1:4599-25631 GCA_001512745.1 Clostridiales bacterium DTU032 | reverse complement strand
CCTGTAGACTGCATTTCACTGGCATAAGGATCTGAAAACCTGAAAAAACTTTTCTGCGGCGGGATCACCCGCCGTTTTTTTGTGGCTGTTCATTTTGACACCACATAGTTTTTCCCTGTGAATTAGAATACCAAAGGATGATTACTTGAAGTTGGACTTCCTGCTCCCGGAAGTTTTTAGAAAGGCGAAACACAGTGACTGACAGATGTGCACATGAGAGTTTTGGCGGCAACATTGTTAAATGCGGGACCCTTTATCTGGTTCCTACCCCCCTGGGCAATCACGATGATTTGAGTCCGCGCGCACGTTCTATTCTGGAAAGCGTGGATTATATAGCAGCGGAAGATACACGGCGGGCAGCACGTCTTCTCTCTGCAGCCGGTATCGGCAACGAGCTGATCAGCTATTACGAACAGAATGCAGAAGAGAAGGATGAACAGATTTTGGGCGATTTGCTCTGGAATGCCAAATCAGTGGCAGTGATTTCCGATGCCGGTACTCCTTGCATCTCCGATCCCGGAGCCGGCCTGGTGCAAAAAGCGATCGAACGCAATATAAAGGTAGTTTCACTGCCCGGTCCTTCAGCCATATTGACTGCCTTGTCAGCATCCGGCCTGGATCCTTCCCGTTTTGTTTTTCTTGGTTTTATTCCTCCTAAAGGCCGCAAACGGGACGATTTTATGACAGGAATGGCACAGGAAAAACTCACAGTGGTTTTCTTTGAATCTCCGCATCGTCTCAGCAGGACTTTGACCGACCTGGAAAAGCTGGGCTTAGGTGAGCGCCGGCTGACGATCGCCCGTGAACTGACCAAGGAATATGAAGAGTTTCTCTATCTGGATGTCATGTCTGCCCTGCGCTACTACGAGACTGTTGAGCCCAGAGGGGAGTTTACGCTGGTTCTGGAAGGAATTAACGCTTTTGAAAGACGCACGGACACCAAGCTGGAAGAAGTCTCGGATGAGACGATGAAAGATTTGCTGCATCAGCTCCTGGCTGAGGGAGTGCGGACCAAGCAGGCTGCCAGAATACTATCTCAGGCCAGCGGCATTGAGCAGCGACATCTTTATGATTTAGCTCTGGAAATTGAAGAGGTTGGAATCGACTTAGATTAGCAATTAATCTTATTAGACGATAAGTACTTTAATTTGCTAGACTATCTAGATGGTGCCGGTTCATTAAGTTGTTGCCAGTGTCGGAATTGACAAGTAGATTGTAAAATGACTTAATCAACCACCAGCAAAATGAAGCACACAAGGCTTGGTGCTTACTAAGGAGCCAGTATGTCACGCGAAACATTTTACATTACAACACCCATTTATTATCCCAGCGATGATCTGCACATCGGTCATGCCTATTGTTCGATTGCCGCCGATACGATGGCGAAATATAAGCGTCTGCGCGGCTATGACGTTTTCTTCCTCACCGGCACGGACGAGCATGGTCAGAAAATAGAGGAGGTCGCCCGGGCACGTGGGCTGGAACCCCAGGAATTTGTCGACCAGATGCTTGTTAAAATAAAGGACTTGTGGAGCCTGATGCATGTAGATTACGATGGCTTCATTCGCACCACCGATCCCGAACATGTCAAGGCAGTACAGGATATTTTCACCAAACTTCATGAAAAGGGTGATATATATGAAGGAGTTTACGAAGGCTGGTATTGCACACCCTGTGAATCTTTCTGGACAGAATCGCAATTGCTGGAGGGGATGTGTCCTGACTGTGGACGCCCGGTTGAAAAGACCCGTGAAAAAAGCTATTTTTTCCGCCTGTCCAAGTATCAGGACCGTCTGAAAGAGCTGTTCAGCGAGCATTCCGACTTTGTCGAGCCTGTCTCGCGTGCCCATGAAATGGTCAACAATTTTCTTGAAGCCGGCTTGGAAGATCTGGCTGTTTCACGCTCGAACTTCTCCTGGGGAGTGCCTCTGCCTTTTGACCAGGACAGTATCGCCTATGTCTGGGTTGATGCCCTCTGCAACTATATAACAGCCTTGGGTTATCCCAATGATACAGAACTCTTTGACCGTTACTGGCCTGCAGATGTCCATTTTGTGGGCAAAGAAATCATGCGTTTCCACTCCCTAATCTGGCCTGCAATTTTAATGGCTCTGGATCTGCCGCTGCCGAAGAAAGTTTTCGGCCACGGCTGGCTCCTGTTCGAGGGTGGGAAAATGTCCAAGTCCAAAGGCAATGTGGTTGATCCCGCAATTTTAGTTGAACGCTATGGTCTGGATGCTCTGCGTTATTTCCTGCTGCGTGAATTTCCCTTCGGCTCTGATGGCAACTATTCAACAGAAGCTTTGATTAAGAGAAGCAACAGCGATTTGTCCAATGACCTGGGCAACCTTTTAAGCCGCGTTGTAGCCATGACCAGGCAATCTTTTCCTCAGGGTTTACCGGCAGAAAAAGACTTTGCCGAGATAGATGCGGAACTTACTGCCTTAGCTGATGAGACAGTTATTAAAGTTGACCGGCATTTTGAAAATATGGAGTTCTCGCTGGTTTTGGAATCGATCTGGCGCCTGGTCAGCCAGAGCAACAAGTATATCGATTTGACCAGTCCCTGGATTTTAGCAAAAGAAGAAAACTCCCGGGCCCGTCTGGCAGCTGTTCTTTACACTTTGCTTGATGTTCTGCGCCGCGTGGCGGTCTGGCTTTCCCCCTTCATGGTGTATACACCGGCAAAAATGCGTGAACAACTGGGCATTAGCGCAGCCGGCCCCCGAGTTGAAGCGGAGCTCAGCAGCTGGGAATCAGCTGCTCAATCCGGTCTCTACCGGGATGATTTTATTGTGCAAAAGGGACAGCCCATTTTCCCGCGCATAGATCTTGAGGCAGAGTTGAAGGCCATAGAAAAACTGGACAAGAAATAATGTGGTTTGATACTCACTCACATCTGCAGGACAGTGCCTTTGATCTTGACAGACATGAGCTTCTGGAGCGGGCAGCAGCCGTTGCTGTCAACAGCATACTCCTGGCCACATCTGATCTGGCTGACAGCAGGGATGCATATGCTTTAGCCCTGTCACAGGGTCAGGATAAGTTGCCCCGCCTTTACACTTCTGTAGGTTATCATCCGCATGAAGCCAGCAGCTGGAATAGTTCTTCGGCGGCTGAAATTGCGAAGATGATTGCCGCTGACCGCTTGCGTCAGGAAGCGGGATCTGAAGCTGTCATCGTAGCGATCGGCGAAATCGGTCTGGATTATCATTACATGCAATCACCGGCAAAGATACAGCGTGAGGTTTTCAGACGACAACTGGAAATTGCAGCTGAACACGATCTGCCGGTAATTATCCATATGCGGGAAGCGACTGAGGATACTCTGGAAATTCTGCGTACTGCACAAGAGCAGGGATTGCTGCACAGGAGATCGGCTGATGCTGAGATAGGTGTCATGCACTGTTACTCAGAAAGCCCGGCTGAGCTGCCTGACTTTATTGCTATGGGATTCATGATCGGTTTTGACGGACCGATTACTTTCAAGAAGGGTGAGCAAGCCCGGCAGGCTCTGGCTAAAACTCCTCTGGACAGACTCCTGCTGGAGACTGATGCCCCCTATCTGACACCGCATCCCTTTCGCGGCAAGCGCAATGAATCTTCATATCTGACTTATATCGGTGAAAAGGCTGCAGAGATTAAAGGTCTGTCTCCGGCAGAAATAGCAGAGCAGACAAGCAAAAACGCAAGGCGTCTTTTTTCGTTGGCAGAAAGCTGACTTGTAAACTTATCGGGTTTTTCTATAGAACTGCCTGCTGACAGGCAAGGCAGGATTAATCAGCATTAACTTCGTAGCCGATCTCTTGCAAAGCATCATTGAAAATCTCACGGTCCCGGTCGAAAACCAGGTATTTCATGCTGTCTTCAGGTTTAAGCCAGGCCACACGCTGTACCTCTTCAAGCTGAGGACGCAAGCTGCCGCCCAGGTAATCACCGATAAAAAATACGACAGTTTTCCGGGCGCCCGGATAAGGTGAATAGGTCGAAGCGCGCGAGAAGTCAGATGTGATTTCAATATCAATACCGGTTTCTTCTCTGACCTCCCGGATGGCTGTTTCATAGTCGCTTTCACCCTTCTCCACATGTCCTTTGGGGAAAGACCAGTGGCTGGCACTATGCTGAACCAGAAGAACACGCAGCTCTTCATTTATTTCACGGAAGACGATAGCCCCACAGGACCTCTCATATTTGAGCCCGAAATTACGATGTTTATCTCTGTATTTTTCAGAGCTGAATTTTTGCTGATTACTTCTTCTGGACATGTCCTCAGTCTAGCATGAAGTTAACATCCAATGGGCATAAAAGTAAGATAATATGATAGCAAGGAGGAATTTTATGGCTATTAAATTTTTACATACGGCAGACTTGCATTTGGGTAGTCGCATGCGCTCGCTGGGGCCGGCTGCTCCTGACTTTCAGGAAGCATTGATTCAAAGTTTCGATAACTTATTGCTGGAGGCGGCTGCACTGGAAGTTGATCTATTTCTGATTGCCGGTGATTTTCTGGAGATGACGGAAATTGAAGATCGTGAACTTGAACGTATCTACGACCTGCTTGCACGTGAACGTTCCTTCCTAATTTTGCTGGCGGCAGGCAACCACGACTATTATTCTCCGGCTTCTCCTTATGCGACAGTCTTTCCCGAGATTCCGGGGGTCTATGCTTTTCCTGCTGAAAAAATAGTCCGCCTGGATTTTCCGGACCTGGATACATCTGTCTGGGGGATAAGTTTTTCATCGCTCTACCAGGAAACGACACTCTTGCCGGATGTCGGCAGCGAGGAGGCCATCCTGGTCTATGACGGCATTAATTTTGTGGAAAAAGAGCTTGATCCTGATTCAGCATTGACCAATAAGATAGCCTTAGTGCATGGCGAACTCCTGGCCGGTTCAAAGGCTGAGGGGATGTACAACCCCCTGCCCTCACAAGAGATCAAAAATAGTAAACTGGATTATCTGGCCATGGGACACATCCATAAGGCCAGCCCCTTACCGGCTGATGACCGGATTGACCGGCGCAGTACTCTGGCCATGTATCCGGGCAGCCCGCAGGGTCTTTCTTTTAACGAAAGCGGAAGCAGGCATGCACTGATAGTTGAGCTTGATAATTCTGAGATCAAAAGTGTGTCTGCCCTGCCCTCAGCCTCGCGTATGTTTATTGAAATAAACAGCCAACTGGACAGTTGGCAATCAGACCGGGAGATCATTGAGCAGATCGTGGCACAAGCACAAGCTCTTGACCGGGAAAATTATAAACGCCATACATACAAAATTCGTCTTAGGGGTCAGGCTCCGACGGCCTTGAATGTCCCACGTCTGGCTGCCGGCCTGCGTGAGCAGATCGGCTACGTGAGTCTGCTTGATGAATTGCATCCCGCAGAAAGTGTCGAAGAACTGGGAGAAGAGCAAACTCTGCGTGGCCTTTTCGTTAGAAAAATACTGCAGGACCTGACAGCAGTTAGAAATGAAACAGAGCGGGATGATTTGCAGCAAGCACTGAGACTTGGCCTGTCAGCTTTCAGAGGGGAGACATTGGATGATGTTTATTAAACGAATTGAAATCGGACAATTTGGCAATCTGAAGAATGTCGCCCTTGATTTCAAGCCTGCGGCAAATCTGATTGTTGCTCCGAATGAATGGGGCAAGAGCACCTTGATTGATTTTATTTTTGCAGTTTTCTACGGCATGGATCACAATAAGGCAGACCTGCGCAGCAGCAACCGTTCGCGTAACATGCCCTGGGAACAGGATAGTATGAGCGGTGCCCTGTTTTATGAGACCGATGGTCTTGCCTATCGCGCCGGCTGTGAATTTGGCACGCAAAAGCGTATGGACCGCATTCTTCTGACAGATGAAAGTCTGGCTTCCAGCGAGGAAATTACCGGGGAGTCTCTGGGAAAGCATATATTCGGACTAGGTGAGCATGCCTTTAATCAATCTGTCTATGTGCAGCAGATGTCTTTAGCTTTGAATGTCAAAGATGATAAAAAAGGTGAATTGCTGCACCAGCTGGCCAGCTTGGGTACAGCGGGAACTTCTGATATTTCGTCTACAGCAGTGAGTAAAACGCTGAAAGAAGCTCTGCTTTCACTTAGCAGCAGCAAGCGTCAAAACTCTGTAATCCCCCAGCTGGAAAACGAGCGCTTTCAACTGCAGGAATTGCTTTCTGAAGCGCATACACGCGAGGCACGCGAAGCGGAGGAGCTGCTGGAACTGCACGCATTGAATGCTGAAGTTGAGCTTTTGACAGACAGGGTCAGGACCAGTGAGCGTAAATTGCAGAAAACAGAGTACCTGATTCAGCTGCAAAATCTAGAAGAAAGCTTGCGCGAAGAACATGCAATCAATAATCAGCAAGACCGGTTCCGGAAACAATTGAAAGAGCTGGAGAGTTTGCAGCCTTCTGTCTATGATGAAGACTTTTTTACCCTGGAAAAAGAGATCAGACAATTGCAAGTTGAGAGCTCGGCTTTAGACAACAGCAGCAGGAGCCTGGAAATGGAAGGGGGAGCCTTGCAGCATGAGCTGAATCAGGCCTTCAGCACCTTCAAAACAGTTGACCCGGATACAGGTGAGGAGCTGAGTTTCCACGAAAGACGCCAGGAACTGCGCCGTCAGGGGCAAGCTTGTGACAAGGAATTACGCGCTGCCTATGCCCGCCAGCAACAGAAAGAAGCGAACCGCTCACGTATAGAGGAGGAACTTGCTGCGACTGTCGTTCCCACCACAGAGAGCCAGGAGAAGAAGTTCAGGGTTCTGGGCCTTGGGCTGGCTTGTCTCGCTTTCGCTGCAGCTCTGCTTTTAGGCCTTGTATGGCATCCTGCTGCCTACAGCCTGGCCCTAATCGCCGTTCCGGCTTATTACTTTTTTAGCAAGTCAAGGAAATATTCTTCAGCTCGTCGTGAGACCGGGCAAAAACGTAGAGAGCTGGAGACCGGCCTGACAAATGCAAAGGCGGAGCTGGCTGAAGTGGCTGCTGAAGTTGAGGAGCTGGAAGAAGAGCTTGCCTTGCTGGAGGAAGCAGAGAACATACTGGAGGACGAAGAAGCAGAGATCAGGCAACGGCAGCAGAAAGCAAAAGTGAGAGAAGAGAGCTATAACAGCAATCTGGTCGGTCATCTGGAACGCCGGACAAAGTTTTGTGATGCAATTGACAGTCTGCTGGCAAGATATCCCTATCTCAATACAGATGCCATCGTCGACAAGATAAAATCTTCGCAGGACCTGCCAAAGCTCAAGGATCTGGAGTATTCAACACGCAGCCAGATTCTGGCCTATCCTGCTCAGCTCTTTGAAGAGGAAGCTGATGCCGGCAAACGTCGATACAGCGAGGCAATCAGCTTGTTTAAACGTTTTGCAGACAGTTACTTTGAACTGAATAAATATGTTCAGGATCTGAAGCAAAACGGGCACCAGTTCGATGAGCATCTGAGAGTGCTGAGTTCAGGTCAGGGCAGCGAGAGACTTCTGCCCGCTGAAAGGAGACAGCAACTACTGGAAATGGCTGCGGCAGAGAACTTTCCTGTGACCGAGAGAGACATCGCTATAGCGCTTGAAGCAGAAGATCATCCCGAGGACCTGAATAAATCCCTTGCCGCCAGAAAGCAGGAAGTGCAGTTAAGCCGCAGCAGATATAGTCAGGCCTTAAGCGAACATAGTAAAAAGCAGGCGCACATGGCTCTGGCCTACCGCTACTCAGAGCGGTCTGAGAACATCGAAATTCGCCTCAGGGAGCTGGACGAGAGGATTGAAAAAGCAGAGTCACGTGCCAGACAGCTGGAACTGGCCCTAAAGTATCTGACGGAGGCGGACGACGAAATGCGTCGTAATTTCAGTCCTGAATTGAGAAAGCTGACAGCAGGCTATCTGAATAGATTGACCTTGGGCCGCTATGATGATGTTCTTATCGACAGAGAAATGAAGCTGCAATTGCACATAGCCGGAGAAACACAGTTCAGAGAAGCTGAGTACATGAGCGGCGGCACCTACGATCAGGTTTATCTGGCCCTGCGTCTTGCCTTGTCCGAGCTGATTACGGGAGAACAGACTCCGCCCTTGATTCTCGATGATGTCTTAGTTCAGTTTGATGAAAAACGCATGGAAGCCGCTCTGAAGCTGCTGTCTGAACTGAGCAGGGACAAATCTGCTCAGGACACTATGGGAGAATCACGTCAGATCCTGCTGTTTTCCTGCCATGAGAGGGTTGCGGAAGTAGCTGAGTCTATGGGTGGATTTGCGATACAAAGACTCTAGCAGGCTTTAGGGGTACTCAGACAATACCTGCTCTTCGGGATAGAAAGTCCAGTTTGATGCTTGCCAGATGTTATCTTTGACACTGGCCCAGGCCGAGGGCAGGAAAGTGTTTCCATCATTAATGTCTGTCTGGTAGACATGGGACAGAGTTATAAACTGCTCATGACTGAATTTTTCGTCATTGTTTATTTCTTTGCCAGTGAAAGGATTAACAGGCTTGCTGATCAGGCCTTCAAACGCTAATGTCGGCACATCAGCGTTGGTCATGAATTCTTCGGAAACACTGAATTGATCAGCATTGAAGTCTTTTACCAGAAGGAGCGGATAGTAAAACTCAAGGCCAAGCTTTCTGCCATAGGGATCGTCAAGTATGAGCTCCTCAATCTGCCTCAGGTCACTGCCGTGATCTGAAACAATAATAATTCGTGTATTGTCATAGACACCCTGTTCGCGCAAGTCATCGAACCACTGTCCCAGCCGCAGCATCATAGCCATATTGATGTGATAATGAGCCATTTGATTCGTAGTCTCCATTTTCAGCTGGCGGCCATTTTCTTTATTTTGGAAGCGGCTGCTGAAGGCAGCATCATAGTCCCTGTTATCAACCTGGATTGCAGGCAGGTAATCAGGCGTTTGCAAGAGCATCGGCTCATGAGTGCTGTCATTTGATAAAAACAAAAAGGTGTTTTGCTCCTCATCCGAGATTTTTGTCATCGCCGGGAAATTCTGCAGGACATCATAGGACTGTATGAAAGCCTTTCGAAAGCCGGAGGCTTTTGATAAGGACTGTATTGTTTGTGAACTGGAAGGAAGTTCTCCTTCCTGGTCGGGCAGATAGCGATAATTACCCTGATCATAAAGCAGGGGCTGCAGGCTCAAGGGCAAAGTTTTCATCAGGCTGAAGAGAAAGAAATTGCGATGATTTCGTCCCAGATCTGTCTGGCTCTCCTGCTGGCTGAATTTTCCCCTCGTGATATAACTATCAATAGCGGGATAATCATCATAAATGCTTAAATCTGAGAACCAGCGATAATTGGCATATGGCGGATCACAGACAGTAACTTTATATCCATTATCTGAAAAAATAACCGGCATTACCTTCAGCGCCTCGTTATGCTTGTCCACGAGCGCTTCACTCCAGCGCTTATTCATTTCCACCGGTGTATACTCATAACCGCCCAGAAGCGGCGGGGCAGCAAAGTTAGTGTGTCCGCCATAAGAAATCGTATTGGGATAATATGTAAAACCTGCAAATTGCTGCTCCAGTTCAGGTTTTTCATTGAAAATATAGGGCAGCATGGTTCCCATGGCGCGGTCAAACATCAGCACGACAACATTTTTGGCCTTGTTACTTAAATAAAAATGAGGCTGAGACTGCAGGCTGGATGAGATTCCGTTAGAGGCGGTCAGATCAAATTCCCGGACGGCTTTATTGATACTGTTCAGATTGCTGACTGACATGGCAGTCAGGGCAAGGCTGCCAACCAGGAGAATCGAGACCAGTTTCTTGCCGAATAGGGCTAGCAGCAGGACAAGTAAAGCAGCCAGAAGTAAAATTATCAGCCAGTTGACCAGCTGTTCCCTTGGCAGGAAAATCATTTCTTCCTCATACTGGAGGGCAGGGCTGATGACGCCAAGATCCCTGCCAAAAAACATATAGTTAAACAGGGCAAGGCCGGAGAAAATCAAGGCTGCTACACTCAGTAAAGGCTTGATCTTAGCCGCTGAGAGCCGATAGAAGATAGGCAGCCAGACCAGAAAGACACCGACAGCAAAGAGAAAAGTCGTCAGGACAAAAAGACCCGGATGTTCAAAGTGATAAATATCGACAAACTCCAGTGGTGAAGATGTAATGTAGGCAGAAGGTATCAGCAGACCGCAGAGTACTGTCAGGAAAAGGCCGGCAGCCAGAAAAAGCCGGCGTGACAGAGTCAGGCTTTCCCTGCTGATAGTTTTGAGCTCATCTGTCCGGCTTTTCCTTCTCTCACTTAGCCTGACTTTGAGTTTTTCGCTCCAGGGATTATCTGTCAGGAGATTTTTAATCAGAGAAAACAGATTATTCAGAGTCCAATAGAGCAAAAGCGCAGCCGGCGAGTTGTAAAGGAAAATAAGGAAAAAACCTGCCATGACATAGAGCTGAATTTTGGTGCGAAGGCCGGATTGCCGGGTATATATAATGGTTGAAAAAATATTGAACAGAGTCATTAACAGCGGCAGGGCGTTCAGCTGCCAGGAGCCGATTTGCAGCAGACCGTCGGAAACAGCCAGATCGCTGATCGGGCCAAAGCCCGCACCTTCCAGCAGGGTCAGGCCCGAAAGAAATTGATAGGCAGCGATAAAAAAAGGTATTTCCAGCAGCAAAGCGATTGAACCGCGCAGTGCATCCGTCTGCTTATAGTCATTTTGACGGTAGTAGGTCTGAAGCATCATCATGCGTTCTTCACCGGAAAAAGTCTTCCTGATATGGCGGACACCTTTTTGCAGGCTGCGCTCCTTGTCGGCAGTTGCTTGTTGGATTTTGTCGCTCTGCCTGTAAAAAGGCAGCAAGATCAGATTCATTACTATACTGAGCAGGATAATTGCCCAGCCAGCTTCTCCCAGAGTTTGGTAAACAAAGCCGAAAACCAGCTCAAACAAGAGCCTTAGGGGAGCGAGTAAAGCAGTATCCAGAATTTTTCCTATAGTGATGCTTGCCATCTTCCTTTTTCCGCAACAGATTATTATTTGCCGGCGGAGGTCTTTTTCTCCTTCCTGCCGACAATGCTGAGCCTGACCGGCTTGTCTTTCTTAGCGACCGCTTCCTTTTCTTCTGCCTGCCTGACTTTCTCAAGCTCTTCCAGCAGAAAATCAACACTGCGAGCGGCAGCTTCACCGGGGTAAAGCCAGCATTCCTGCCTTACTTCATCACGACCGGCCTCAAAGCGTGCCTGTCCCAGCAGATCTTCGATCACTTCTTCAAGCCGGTCCAGCTTGTCCTCAGTCAGGGCTATTCCCAGCCGGGGAAGAGCAGAATTTGTCCATAAGGGTGTTTTGAGCCACCAGGCATCATAAACAGACAGATCAAAATCCGGCTCCGTATACAGCACCGGCTTATCGTAGACTAGGGCAAAATCAAAAATCACACCTGAAAAATCAGAAATTAAGAGATCAGCCCGCCGCAGAACTTCAAAGTTGTCGACATCCCGGTTCCATTCCAGCTGTTCCGAGGCCGGGTACTTGCTCATCAAGTCATCCAGCATCTCCTTCTCATTCCGGAAAGAGTGAGGATGCGGGCGCACAATAATCTTCCAGCTTGTTGCCAGCAAAGCTTCAATAATCCGGCCGCCATATACACTGAAAATAGCATTTTTGCCCCAGGAGGGCGCCAGCAGGATAGTTCGGGGCTGAGCTGGCAAAGCAGCTGCCTCCTGCAGCCTTTTTTTCATTGCGTCCATGTAGGGAATGCCAACCACAGGCAGATCCTTAGCCGGTAAATTGCGTAATTCTTCAAGAGCACGGATATCCTGCACTTGAAATAGTCCCGAGAGCATAACAGCGTCGTAATAATCCAGGCCAAACATGCGATAAAGAGTGACCTCGCTGGCAGCATGCAGAATGTGTACATAGGATTTCACTCCCAGTGAACGTTTCCATTGGTAAACATCTAAGCCCGGTGTGGTTGCCAGCAGCACTTTTGCCTTCAGCAGATTTAATCTGGCATAGACCTGATTTCCCTGACCGAGAAATTCAGCTTCCATATGCTCATAATTTGCAGTCAGTGCCGGATCATCTTTGGAAGCTGTTAAGTATGTTACAGCCTGACCCCGCCGGTTCAATTCTGCACAGATAGGTTCAAAGATGTTCCAGTAGCGTTTGTCATCCGAGAAAATTACTAAATCCGGTTCAAAATTCTGCTGTTCAACCTTGCCGCTGGTCAAATGGAAACGCAGCTTGGAAAAAAACAGACGCAGCGAATAGAAGGCCGTTCCCAGCAGAGCCATTAGAATTGCAAAGAGCATGCTGCCTGTGCCGGGGTCTATATAAAGGACGCATCTGCTGATATTGTTAATGTTCATAGCACCAAGCCAAAGTCACTGGCCTTGTCAGCAAATTCTGCTAAGAATTTCTTTAATCTGCTATAGCGCTCCTGAGCCCAGTCCTCCATAGCCTGACCGCCATATGGCACCCGGGCTTTTGCCCACAAAGTCCATAGATAATCGACGAAGATTTTTGATGCCAGAAAGTGCATCGCTTCCAGCTGATTGTCTTCTCCCAGATAAGCAGCCAGGAGCTGGCGGTCACATTCAGCGTCATATTCTGCTTCGATAGATACAGCAGCCAGATCCCACATGCCATCATTCATGCCGGCATACTCCCAGTCAACCAGGTAGAGTTTATCCTTTCCCATGACCCAGTTTTCGCACAAAGGATCGTTGTGGCAGGGCTGCAGTGAAGTTTTAATTGTCTGATCCAACCAGTCTTTAATCTTTGAAACAGATTCTTTTGCCTGCTCGTAATCTTCAAAAAGAGGCACATTAAGGTCTGCAATAATGTTCTCATACTGGTCAGCCATGGCGAAAACTTTAAAAGGAACAGCCGTATCTTTGCCGCAATTATGGATTTTTGCTAAGACTTCAGCAATCTGTCTGATGGTTTCGGGCTGACGCAGGTCTTCCGCCTTCATGGTTACGGCATCTTGGATATAGTTGCTGATTTTACAGCCGTCTTCTCCGAAATAAATCAACTCAGCATCAATACCTAGTTCACAGGCAAGTTCTGTGCTGATTTTCTCGTTCTTGCGATCGATCATAGCTGCGGTGCCCTCACCCGGTATACGAACAACCAGTTCTTTGCCGTCAGCGAAGACAAGATGATAAGAGCGATTGGTGAGACCGCCTAAACGCCGGATACTCCTGATCGTGCCGGCATCTACAGTCAGATCGAGAACATCTTCTGCTAATTTATTGATAAGACTTAAATCTGCTTCAACAATTTCAGACATATGTGTACTTCCATCTTTAAAAGAAATTCATTTAACAGACGATTATTCCTGCTTGCAGTAATCCGGGTCAAAAGCGCAGAGATCGTCCACTGTGTCAAATTCATAGATCTTGCCGGCGGGATACTTCCGGGCCTTCATCTTTAGTGTATCCAGATGCTTCATATAAATAGCTTCCCAGAGCAGGGGGCGGGTTTCTTCCAGATGATATTCCTCTTCCAAAATAGTCAGAAAGCGCCGGCTGAAGTCTTCGTCCCAAAAAACGTGTCCCATCATGTACCAGCTATTACTGCCACCGATGCTGACTCCTGTAATGTAGTCATCCTCATCCAGACGCAGACACCATTCCTCTGTTTCGCCATCGGCATAGACAGCTGCATAATAACTTCCTTTCAGCTCTTTCTCGAAAAGATTCTCCGGGAAATAATTATCGGCAGAACAAATGTAACTGTTTCGCAATACCTCACGTGCCGCATAAATGCTGCCGTTATTATTGCGTTCCAGATAATCCCTATTGTAGATAAATTTGACCGGGAAGATATCTTTCAGATATTGGTAGCTTTCTGCTTTATGACCCAGCACCAGATATATCTCAGCTATTCCGGCCTCCAGCAACTGTCGGATCTGACGTTCCAGCAGGACTTCACCTTTTGCTTTCACCAGACCCTTGGGCAGACCGCCGGATTGTGCAGTAAAGCGGCTGGAAAGTCCGGCTGCCATAATAATTGCATTGTCCACTTTGTGCGTCATCTTACCTGCCTTTAAATCAACTTTTCAATTATAGATAAGTATGACTTAAAAGTAAAACAACAATCTGTCTGCGTAAGATGAAATTATCCGCCCGTCTGCTTTATTTTATCTGCGGCCTCAAGTGCTAAGGCTTCCGTCCGTTCGCTTGCGGCAATAACAGCATCAAAGACACTGGCTCTGAAACCACTCTTCTCTAAAGCCCGTATCCCGTAAATACTTGTTCCTGCAGCTGTGCAAACCTGATTCTTTAAAATGGCAGGCGGGGTCATGCTTTCCAGAAGCAATTTTGCCGTACCCAGAAGGGTTTGTGCAGCGAGTATATTGGCAGCCTGGCTGTGCAGACCCGCATAAACAGCAGCGTCAGCCAAGGCTTCAATAAAGACGGCGACAAAAGCAGGGCCGCTGCCGGAAAGGGCTGTTACTGCAGCAAAGTTCTCTTCGGGAAGTTCCATAACCAGACCCAGATTCTGAAAGATGCTCTTAGCCTGTTCTAATTGATCCGGACTGACATGCTCATTAGCTACCATGACACTTACACCGGCTCCTACCTTGGATGGCAAGTTGGGTAATACACGCAAAATAGGGTATTCATCCGCAGAAAGCGCAGACTTTGCCAGCATCTGACTGAGCGAGGCAAGATCTATTCCGGCCGCTATTGAAACAATCAGTGTTGTGCTTGGTATGTCCGGTGCAAAATTTGCTGCTATCTGGGGCAGATCCTGAGGCTTAACCGCAAATAAAACTAATTCGCAGTCTGCCAGCTGGCTTGCTTCAAGCAAGATAGAGACCCCGTATTTTTCCTGCAGACTATCCTCTTTGTCCCGCGTGTGCTCGCTGATATAGACATCTTTTGCCTGATGTCCTGTTCTGATCCAGCCTTCCAGAATAGCTGTGCCGATATGCCCGACACCAATCAAAGCCCATTTCATATATTACTCCTGATCAATTTGTCCTGAGGCAGAAAAACCGTTGCCTGCAGCTCGTCATTTATTAGTTTCGAAAAGACATTTTCCGTATTACTATTTGTTAAAATCACCGGGATGCCATTTTCATTAGCCAGTTCAGCTGCCTCCAACTTTGTTTCCATGCCGCCGGTGCCTAATTCGCCTTTGCTCCAGATGTCTGCCTTATCACGGCAAGCTTTAATATCCTGTACGCAAGTAATCAGTTCTGCTTCAGGATTCTGGTGTGGGTCTTTGGTATAAAGTCCGTCAACATCACTTAATAAAATTAACAAATCTGCACTCCAGAGGTCTGCAGTCATGGCACTTAAGTTATCGTTATCGCCTATTTCTATTTCTTCGACGCTGACACTGTCATTTTCATTAACGATAGGAACGACGCCTTCATCTAAGAGGGTGAACAAGGTGTTGCGGATATAAAGCCGCCGCTTTGGTGTCAGGAGGTCGTCTCTGGTAATCAGAAGCTGAGCCACATGAATGGAGGAATCCCAAAATATATCCCTGTAAGCGCTCATCAGCTCTACTTGTCCGATTGCACACAGAGCCTGTTTGTAATGAACATCATCTTTCCGGTGCCATTTATTGATCGTTGCTACTCCGCTGCTGGCAGCTCCGGAAGACACAATAATAATTTGTTTGTTTGCTTCAATTAAATGGATGATTTGTTCGACAAGAGACCGCATCATCTGGCGGTCAGCCAGGCCATGGCGATTGGTCAGGGAGCTGCTGCCGATTTTTATTACGATCTTATGCGCCTCCTGTATTAATTGTCCCGCTTTTTTCATAAATTTAAATCCTCAAAATGAAATTGTTTACGGCCCTCGGCATAGTCAGCAACGGTGTGTCCCTGACCGCTGAGTTTGTACTTATAAGTGAGCAGTGCCTCTAGCCCAGCCGGCCCGCGCACGTGTAATTTTCCCGTGCTGATCCCCAATTCTGCTCCAAAGCCATAACGGTAGCCATCAGCAAAACGAGTAGAGCAGTTAACATAGACACTGGCTGAATCAACTAAGTGCAGAAAACTGTTAATAGTGGTCTGATCCTCAGCCAGAATTGCATCAGTGTGATGAGAACCATAGTGATTGATATGCTTAATTGCCTGATTGCAATCTCTAATCAGGGCAAGTGTCAGGATTAAGTCGGAATATTCGGTACTGAAATCAGCTTCATTTGCCAGTTCGCAGTCAATATACTCCTGTACTGCTTCTGTGCCACGGATCCGGACTCCGGATTCTTTAAGTGCAAGTGAGAGAAGAGGCAGAAGGGTTTCCGCTAAGTCTTCGTGTACCAGCACCGTTTCGACAGCGTTACAGGCAGCCGGATATTGTGTCTTTGCGTCAACAATGATCCCAATGCTTTGCTCAAGGTCTGCGCTGCAATCAACATAAATATGGCAAATTCCATCGGCATGTCCCAGAACCGGAATACGGGTATTCTCCATAATGTATTGTACAAAGGCATTTGACCCGCGTGGTACCAGCAAGTCCACTTCTTCGTGACAGGAAAGCAGTTCTTTTATTTCCGAGTGCGTTTCCGCCAGGGCCATACAGTGTTCCGGCAAAGCAGCATCAAGGGCAGCCTGATACAGCAAGTGGAAGATGATGCGATTGCTTTCTGCTGCTTCACTCCCTCCCTTGAGAATAACTGCATTGCCACTTTTGATACACAGGGCTGTAATCTGGATGAGAGCATCAGGCCTCGCCTCAAAAATAACTCCAAGTACACCTATGGGGCAGCTTTCCTGTATTAAGATCAAACCATCATCCAGTTGCCGGCGCAGCAGTTCTTTGCCGAGGGGGTCAGGCATATTTTGCAAACTAGTTAAACCGGCCAGGGTTTCGGTAAATTTTGTCTCATCAAAGATAAGCCTTTTTATCAGGGCCGGAGGAAGTTCATTCTCCCGTGCTCTGGCCAGATCCTTTTCGTTGGCGGCAAAAATAGCAGCCTTATGCTCTCTCAGCTTTTTGGCCATATTGTCCAAAGCCTGATTACGTTCTTCATGTGTAGAATTGGCCAAATAGGGAGCGTCAGCTTTAAGCAGTCTGGCTTCTTCCTTGATTGTCACAATAACACCTCTTCTGGCAAGATAGCCTGTTGTCCAGGTTCATTTTGCGGACAAAGTCATCCATTGCCTTGTCCAAGTTCAGTCCTTCCAGCTCCTCTAATTCATAATGCACACGGGTATAGGGCTTATCGATCTGAATGACTCTGGATAAATCCATGGGTGTGCCGATAATGACGGTGTCACAGTCTGTCTTGCGAATTGTTGCCTCCAAATCTTTTACCTGCTGGCCACTGTAGCCCATAGCAGGCAATAAGCAACCTATATCCGGGTAAATTTCGAAGGTCTCGCTCAGTTTCCCTACCGTATAAGGGCGGGGGTCAACGATTTCACTTGCGCCCAGCCTCTGGGCAGCAACTGTGCCGGCACCGAACTTCATGGAGCCATGAGTCATGGTAGGCCCGTCCTCTACGACAAGAACTTTTTTTCCCCTGATCAGTTCGGGCTGATCTACACTAATCCGTGAATTCGCATAGATAAGCTTAGCAGCGGGGTTTGCCTTTTTAATATTGTCCTTGAGCAGGGCGATATTTTCTGCGGATGAGCTATCCATCTTGTTGATAATGACCAGATCTGCCATACGCAGAGCGATCTCACTGGGGTAGTAGCTTAATTCATCACCGGCCCGGTGCGGATCTGCTACCAGGATAGACAGATCTGCCTCGTAGAAGGAGAAGTCGTTGTTGCCGCCATCCCAGAGGATGACGTCGCAACCGTCAGGGTCATTTTCAGCCGCACGTAAAATCGCTTCGAAATCTACACCTGCATAGATGATATTGCCACGCTCCACATGAGGTTCATACTCCTCCATCTCCTCAATCGTGCAGTGATGTTTTTCCATATCCTGGACTGTAGCAAAGCGCTGTACTTTTTGGGCAGCTAAGTCTCCATAGGGCATGGGATGCCGGATAGAAACAACTTTTAATCCTCTTGCCATGAGAAGTTCAATAATTCTTCGGGATGTCTGGCTCTTTCCTGCTCCTGTTCGTGTTGAGCAAACGGATATAACCGGCTTTGTACTCTTCAGAGCAGTATGTTTTGGGCTTAACAGACGGAAATCTGCCCCGGCAGTGTTAACCACAGCGGCCAGCGCCATCACATAGCTATACTTCATATCGCTGTACGAAAATACACATTCGTCTGCATCGAAACGACGGATCAGATCCGGAAGTTCTTCCTGGGTGAAAATGTCGATGCCGTCGGGATAGAGTTTGCCGGCCAGCTCTGCAGGATATTTCCGCCCGCTGATGTCGGGTATCTGTGTAGCGGTAAAGGCAACAACATCATAGGATTCGTTATCCCGGTAATAAGTGTTGAAATTGTGGAAGTCTCTTCCCGCTGCACCGATGATAATTATCTTTTGTTTTTTCACTTTTTCTCCTTTAGTCAGCGCTTATCTTTTGAATTTTAAAGGCAATTTGGGGATGCGTTTTTCCCACTGCATATTTATAACATAATTCAAGTAAATATACTGCACAATTTTAAGGAAAGTTAAAGATGATCTCTTGATTAAATCGCCTAGTGAACGATGTCACATATGGGAGTAACTGTAAGAATATTCATAAAGTAAGCCTTTTTGCATGTACTTAGCAGATTGTGTTAAAGAAGGTCAGCTGATTTGGCAAAACAAGTGTATCTTGATACACTTATGAGCAATGTTATTCAACTGAATGCATTTATTAGTATTTATTCAGATAGGATTTTTGGAAGATAAATCAAAAAGAAAAGGAAAACACATGGCTAGTGAAAAAGTGAGAGAATATTTCAGCCAATATGGGCTGGCAGATAGAATTTTGGAATTTGATGTCTCCAGCGAGACAGTGGAGCTGGCAGCTCAGGCCATTGGCTGTGAGGCCAAACAAATTGCCAAGTCGATGTCTTTTCTTCTAAATGATCAGGCAATTCTTGTTGTGACATCAGGTGATGCAAGAATTTCTAATCCCAAATTCAAAGAACAATTTAAGACCAAGGCTAAGATGATTCCCCCTGATCAGGTAGAGAAGCTTATTGGTCATGATGTCGGTGGCGTATGCCCCTTCGGGATACATGAAGATGTCGTTGTATACCTGGATATCTCGCTCCAGAGGTTTGACACTGTCTTTCCCGCTGCCGGAAGCGGCAACAGCGTGATTGAGCTTTCCATAGATGAATTAGAAACACACTCCCGGGCAAAAGACTGGATTGATGTCAGCAAAGACTGGGAATAAGTGACCGGCAAAAGAGTATAGCCAAATCAATTGCATCTCAGAATTAATGCATATATAATATAAAAAAATAATGATAGTTTAAGCGAATTAGAAGTTTCTTTCGACAAATTGGCAAAAATGGTCCGCCAATTGACGGCCAGGTAAATAAGCTTTATGGAAGCTCAGCAAATAAAGTGACTTCCCACTAATAGCACAGGCTAATACAATTGCAGGACAACATCTTGGACCTTCAGTGTCTTGAGTGCTGCCTACCAGGATTAAAAATTGAATAACTGACAGGATGCAAACTATACAATGCCTGTGGAAGGAGCAGCAGATGAACCGTTCAATTTTCCGCACCTCCTCGATAGAGCGTATTTCATCACCCGAGCAGCTTAGTGACTATCTGCGTGTATCCAGGCTCAGTGTCTGGCTGGTTCTGGCTGCAGCGGCCATTCTTCTTATTTCCTTTCTGGTCTGGGGGATTTTAGGAGAACTTCCCACGACCTTAAAAGCCGAGGCATTCATCCAGGATGAACTGGCCATCTGTTATCTTGCTCAGGAAGAAGCTGGTCATATCTCTGCAGGCGACCGGGCAGTCATCAATGGCAGCGAATACCAGGTAACAGAAGTTGGCAGCATTCCCTTATCCAGAGCGGAAGTTGAGGCGAGCCTGGAAAGTGATTATGTCAAAAATGCCCTGAGTTTGTCGGACTGGAATATAGAGGTCAGAATTGCTGTTCCCAATGCAAGCGAGGGTCTGGCCAGCGTCACGATTACAACAGAATATACAAAACCAATCAGTTTCTTAATCAACTAGCTTCAGGATTGATCTAAGGCGGAAAGGTGAGCGAATGAGCAAGAGGATCAAAGTCGCCAGGGTACCGGTGATTATGCAGATGGAGGCCCTTGAATGTGGTGCAGCCTGTCTGGCAATGATTCTGGCCTATTACGATAAATGGCTGCCTCTGGAACAGGTCCGCAGGGACTGTGGTGTGTCGCGTGACGGTTCCAATGCCCGGGACCTCCTTCTTGCCGCCCGCAACTACAATCTGGAGGCCAAAATTCTGCGGGCAGAACCGGATCAGCTGCGCCAGGTAGATGTTTTCCCCTGTATCATTCACTGGAATTTCAACCACTTTGTTGTCTTGAACGGATTTACAGGAGACAAGGCTGTAATTAACGACCCCGCCAGAGGTCTTGTGAAGATTTCTCAGGAAGAGTTTGATCGTTCCTTTACCGGCATTTTGGTCGGGCTGATGCCGGGACAAGCCTTTGTCAAAGAAGGCAAACCCAGAAGTATGCTGGAGTATGCCCGCAAACGCATGCAGGGATCCGAAACAGCCTTTGCCTTTGTTGCCGTGACAACGCTGCTGACAGCTCTGCTGGGCCTGATCAACCCGATTTTCTCGCGCATTTTTATGGACCGACTGCTGACCGGGAAAAACCCCGGATGGCTGATTCCTTTCATCCTTGCAATGGCAGTAATCACACTTATTACCATTGTCGTGCAGTTTTTTGATAGCGTATATAGCCTAAAGATGGAAGGTAAGATGGCTATTGTTGCAGACAGCAAATTTGTCTGGCATGTTTTGCGCCTGCCGGTCGAATTCTTCTCCCAACGCAGGGTTGGCGACATCGCCAACCGCCAGGGAGCAAATGCGGGCATATCTTCGACACTTGTGAATACATTTGCACCACTCTTCCTGGAGTTTGCCATGGTGATCTTTTATCTGGTGGTGATGGTCCGTTACAGTGTGATTCTATCGGCGGTAGTACTTGCAAGTATGCTGATAAAAACAGCTACAGCCCGCCTGATTTCCAAAAAGCGGATCAA
>LFSM01000112.1:0-4553 GCA_001512745.1 Clostridiales bacterium DTU032 | reverse complement strand
AAGTCGAGTGGTGCAGAGAGCGGATACTTCGAACAGTGGGCGGGTTATCAGGCATCAGTGAACAAGCAAGAGGTCGAATTTGTTAAGCTGAACCAATATCTCGGCGCTTTGCCCAATGTCGTTGCCAAGCTGGCAGATATCACAGTACTTGTCCTGGGAACCTACATGATCATGCAGGGGAATTTCACCATAGGCATGGTGCTGGCCTTTCAGGGATTCATATCATCTGTTGTCACGCCTGCGGACAAGCTGATCAGCGCCGGCCAGCGTCTGCAGGAAATGCGTACAAACATGGAGCGTGTGGATGATGTGCTGAATTACCCGACCGACGTGCCGGATCAGGAAGAAATCATCGACGACAATGTGACCTACTCTAAACTGTCAGGTCAGATGGAACTAAGGAACATAACTTTCGGCTATTCGCCACTGGCGGAGCCCCTGATCAAAGATTTCAGCATGACGCTCAAAGCAGGTGGCAGTGTTGCCTTCGTGGGACCATCCGGCTGCGGCAAGTCTACACTGGCCAAACTGATTTCCGGCCTTTATCAGCCCTGGAGCGGTGAAGTATTATTTGATGGGCAGGCGGCCGGTGAGATTCCCCGCTCTGTCAGGACGGGCTCTATTGCCGTGGTTGATCAGGATATTATTCTATTCAATGATTCAATTAAAAATAATATTAAGTTGTGGGACAGTTCCATTGAGGATTTTGAGATGATTCTCGCTGCCCGTGATGCCCAGCTGCATGAGGATGTCATGCATCGCGAGGGTGGCTACAACTATATTGTTTCCGAGGGAGGGCGCGATTTCTCCGGCGGCCAGAGGCAACGCATGGAAATTGCCAGAGTGTTGGCCACTGATCCTACCATTATTATTCTCGATGAAGCGACCAGTGCTCTTGATGCTAAAACGGAATATCACGTCGTCAAATCGATCAGAGACCGCGGCATCACCAGCATTGTTGTCGCCCACCGTCTGTCTACGATCCGTGATGCCGATGAAATCATCGTCATGGATCAGGGAAATATTATCGAACGCGGCAGTCATGATGAGCTCTTCGCTTCCGGCGGACTCTATACTCAGCTGGTTTCAAATGAATAAGGAGTCATCCAATGGGTTGGATTGATCAACAACTGAAGAACCGTGCCAAGGCAGATCAGGAAGCCTTCTGTCAGGCATTTGAGGGCATGGCCGGAGTTGTGATGGACAGAATTCCGGGGGATCCTGATGATGTTCGCCAAGCCCAAAACGCTATTGAAGATATCCTGAAGTATTTCGGTCATTCTGCTATTGAGCTTCCCGAAAACATCACCGACCTCAATGATCAGCTTGATTATCTGCTAAGACCCACAGGAATTATGTGGCGTATGGTCAGGCTGGAAAAAGGCTGGCAGAAAGATTCTGTCGGTCCCCTGCTGGCTCAGACCACGGATGGCAGGCCGATGGCCCTACTTCCGGATAAGCTGGGCGGCTATTACTACTTTGACCGCAGTCAGGGTAAACGCATCCACTTCAGCGAAAAATACGCCGGTGAATTTACCAATGAAGCCTTGTGTTTTTACAGGCCTTTACCATTGAGAAAACTTGGCGTCAAAGATCTGCTTTTATTTATCGTCCAGGCCCTGAATGTTGCCGATCTTATTTACATAGTTCTGGCTACTCTGGCAGTCACCCTGGTCGGTCTGGTAATGCCCTATGTCAACAATATTTTGTTTTCAACCGTACTGGAAAGCGGACAGGTCAGCCTCTTGCTTGCTGCTCTAAACTTGCTGGTTGGAACAACAATCGTCAATGTGATTTTGTCGATTGTTAAAAGTCTGGTTATGAGCCGCATTCAAACCAAGATGAGCCTTGCCGTCGAAGCGGCCTCAATGATGCGCGTCCTGTCCCTGCCGGCAAGCTTTTTCCGGGACTATTCAAGCGGAGAACTTTCGTCCAGGGTACAGACAATTAACAGCCTTTGTTCCATGCTTGTTGAGGCCGCCTTAGGGACCGGCCTCAGCTCAATTTTCTCGATTGGCTACATTGCCCAGGTCTTTCGTTACGCTCCCGCCCTCGTGATACCGGCTCTTTCGATTGTTCTTCTGACCTTTATCGTGACTGTTGCAGCTACTTTCTATCAGATGCATATTGCCAAAGCGCTGATGGAGGCTTCGGCTGTTGAGGGAGGCCGGATCTATTCTCTTTTCTCCGCTGTTCAGAAGATCAAACTTTCCGGGGCTGAGCGCCGTTCCTTTGCCCAATGGGCTTCTTCCTATATAGATCTGGCAAAACTGAAATACCGGCCACCCTTCCTGCTACAGATTTCAGGTGTAATTACTCTTTCAATATCGCTGGTCGGTACGGTCTTTTTGTACTATTCTGCGGTTAAAAGCGGAGTAAGCCCCTCAGATTACATGTCCTTTACAGTCGCTTATGGACTCTTCTCCGGGGCATTTGTGGCTTTGTCCGCCAATGCTTCCACGGTAGCAAGAATCAAGTCAACCTTTGAAATGAGCAAGCCGCTTCTGCTTACAGCTCCGGAGACCCTGCCGGACAAGAAAATTCTGTCTCGTATTTCCGGCAATGTTGAGATCAGTAACGTCTCCTTCCGCTATACCGAAGATATGCCATATGTGCTGGATAATCTCTCCCTGAGGGTCCGTGCCGGCCAATATCTGGCCATAGTCGGACCGACCGGTTGTGGAAAATCTACACTTGTCCGTCTGCTCCTGGGTTTTGAGACTCCGGAGAAAGGTGCTGTTTACTATGACGGATACGATATCTCGACGGTAGATGTCGCCTCCCTGCGTCGCAATATCGGCTGTGTCATCCAAAACGGCAAGCTCTTTCAGGGCAGTATTTTCTCTAACATTGTGGTTACCGCCCCCTGGCTGGGGCTTAAAGAGGCGGAAGAGGCGGCGGAACTGGCGGGTATAGCAGAGGATATCCGGCAAATGCCTATGGGTATGCACACGATCATCTCGGAAGGCTCAGGCGGAATTTCCGGCGGACAGAAACAAAGACTGCTTATTGCCAGAGCTGTTGCCCCCAAACCCCGCCTGCTCATTCTCGACGAAGCAACCTCGGCTCTGGATAATATCACGCAAAAGCGCGTTTCGGATGCTCTGGCTGCCCTGCGCTGTACCAGAATAGTCATTGCCCACCGGCTGTCAACAATTAAGCAATGCGACCGGATTATCGTTCTGAATCAGGGCGGTATAGCAGAAGACGGAACTTATGATGAACTGATCGCAAAAAAAGGCTTCTTTGCAGAATTAGTTGCCAGACAGCAAGTTAATACCCAGGCGTCTGACGGACAGCCCGTCGAACAGGGATAGTGAAAATGATGGCCAGCTCCTTTTATTTTCCAGACAGACTGCTCAAAAAACTCGAGAGAATCAGTGAGACAGCTGTGACAGCAGTTGTTGCTCCTGCGGGCTATGGAAAAACAAATATTGTCGCTCAGAAGACTGCGGAGTCAGCTTTGAAGACCTTCTGGTTCGACAGTGCGGAGTTGCGGGCTCAGCGACACTTCGCCCATGTTTGCAGAGAGTTTGAGCAGATCAGTCCTGCTTTTGCGGCTGAGCTGGAAGAGTGTGGCCTGCCCAATTCAGATAATGCTCTGCAAATCATGAATCTGATTCATAAACATGAGATGCTAATCGATGAATGCATTGTTGTATTTGATAACTTTCAGGCTCTTCAGACTTTACTCCCAAAAAAACTTATAGCCGGCCTCCTTCACCATCAGGGAAGAAAATTACATTTGGTTTTTCTGACTTCGCATATGTGGGAGGGCCTCTTTTTTGACCCCGGTCCAGCCTTGCTGATCGACATTGAAGATTTTGCGATCACTCCCACGGAGATAATACGCTATTTCCGGCTGGAAAACAGGGAGATTTCCAGTGAGGAGGCTGAGCGAATTTTCATAGCAACCGGTGGGTGGAATCTCGCAGTTTACTCCCTTATGCATCAGTGCAGCTACTCCACTGCCGAGATTACAGAAAGTGAGATCCAAAGCTGCCTGAATAGACTTATTCTCAACCGTTACAGCAGAGAATTAAGCCATGTCATGCTCTGCCTTAGCCCTTTTGCCAGTTTTAGCGACAAAACTGTTAACTTCGTACTGGCCGATGAAAAGGCTCCCGCAGATATTTTAAGCATACTTAAGTCGACTCCTCTGATTAACTACAATCTGATTAGCCAGGAATATCATCTGCACCCAACAGTGTCACGTTGCTTCTGCAGCTTGCTTGACAAGGCATCTCCGGTGCAAAAAAAGAGGGTATACGAACGTGCCGGACGATATCATGGCTTAGCAGGCAATATCATCGATCAGCTGCATTGTTACAGTGAATCTGAGGATGATGAGCTGATTCTGCAGATGGATCATGTGGCAATTTCCTCCTGTCTTGAAGGAGACGAGGCTTATGCTGTATTGATCGAGTCGATTCTGAAGCGGACTTCTCCTAATATCCTGTTGAAGTATCCTCTTACACTGCTCTGTTTCGCCCGCCAGTTATTTGCTGTCGGCAAGACAGATACAGCCTGCTTAATCGTTGACAATCTCAGCC
>LFSM01000116.1 GCA_001512745.1 Clostridiales bacterium DTU032 | reverse complement strand
ATAGCGGCAATAGCTCTTGTCCTGCTGCTGGTGTCAAATTTTTTCAGAAAACCCCTGCTTCGATCCAAAGAAAAAATAATGGAAGAGAATGAAATTTTCTCCCTTAAAATGGGCAATCTTTTTTCCGGGCTGGAAATAATCCGACTCAATAATGTGGAAGAACGCTTTGCTCATGATGCTGAAGACCAGTTTCAAGATCTGGAGGATGCCAAGAATAAAGGCCGGCTGATCGAACGTCTGCAAGAGAAAGTCCTGGAGAATATCAGTCTTCTCTTGAGTCTGGCAACTTTGGCTTATGTCACCGTGATGATGGTGCAGGGCCAGTTTACTCTGGCCACGGCTATGCTGCTTCTACAGTTGGCAGGCAACATAGCCTGGCCTTTAATCGGCCTGTTCGGCATGAGGAATCGTCTCATTGCTTCTAATAAGGTCTTTCAGACTCTTCTCAGCAGCGGAGAGGATGCGGCTGAAGAGGAGAAAAGCACAGCAGAAATAGCCAGCAATAAAGCAAAAGATATAGATCTGCTGGGCGGAGACATTGAGCTGAGAGGTCTTAGCTATAAGTTTGAAGATGCGAGCGAACCCGTTCTGCGACACGCTGATATAATACTGAAAGGCGGGGGAAAATACCTGTTGAAAGGTGTGTCGGGAGCAGGGAAGACTACTTTGCTCAATCTTCTCTCAGGCGCCTTCCGTGATTATGAGGGTGATATCAATTACGGTGGAGTGCCTTTGCGCAATATCGATGAAACGACTATTAATGATGGAACAGCCATCATCCTGCAGGATGTTTTTCTTTTTGAAACTACAATCAGAGAAAATATCTGTTTGTTCAAAGAATACACAGATGAAGAAATTGAGCGTGCCGTGCGTCTGTCCGGCCTGACATCCTTGCTCGAGAAATTGCCGCTGGGTCTGGAAACAGAGCTGTCAGAGGATGGTTTAAACCTCTCCGGAGGTGAGAGACAGCGTATTTCCATAGCCAGAGCCATTATTAAACGATCACGTTTATTGCTGGCTGATGAAGTGACTTCAGCTCTTGATCCGGATCTGGGCCGGGAAATAGAGCAGGGGATTTTAAATCTGCCCATGACAGTGGTCGCAATTTCCCACCGTTACTACGCCGGCATATCAGAGCAATACGATGGAGTGATTGAACTGAAACAAGGAAAGCTGGCTCTTTATCCCACAGAATATTATTTTAACGGCAGCGGTCTGACGCAGGCTCAGACTGAGGGGGAGGACCGGCATGTCTGATAAGACAACTAAAAAAAATCTGCTCAGGCAGATACTACCGACCAAACGCGATCCTGATTCTCTGCGTTTCGGCTTGTGTGGGCAAAGGCCTTTGTTGATCTGGTCACTTCTGCTTTTTACTCTTGCCAATAGCGCAGGAATGGCCAGCAATGTCATGTTCATGCGTCTGGTTGATCAGGCTCTGACCGGTCAGTTTGAGACTGTACGACAGACTTTGATAATTATTGTTATTATTTTCCTTGTGGCCATACCGGTAGATATTCTGCATATTCGCTTCTCATCGCAGTATATGAAGGAATCAATGCTGGGGACTCGTCAAAGATTTCTGGTTAAGTTGCTTAAGCTTGACCTGCGCAGTTTTAATCAGCGTGGCAGCAACAGCTTTTATTCGCATATCACCAACGACCTCAATACTCTGGAAACAAATGATATTGAAGGACGTTATCAGCTGGCTACGCAGCTGATTCGGGCGCTGACAGCCTTGACTGTTCTGGCCTATATCAACATCAGGATTCTCCTGCTTTTTCTGCTGGTGGCTGTGCTATTCCTCTTTGCCTCCAACTTGCTGGGTAATATCATGAAAAAGCATGAGAAGGAACGCACCGATTTATTTAAAGGCTACACCCGCTATCTGCGTGAGATCCTTACTGCCTTCCGTCTGGTAAAGAGTAATAATCTGGAAGAACGCAGTGCGCATGAGTTTGACCACAAAAGTGAATCTGTTCAGCATAAGGGCTATGTGATTGACAAAGTTGCTACTTTGGTTAATGCAGTCCTTGAGATTCTTCTCTTCGGTGTTATTTTTGGTTCCATGATGCTGGTTGCCTATCTGGCAAATATGGGGCTGGTCAGTGCCGGCTACGTCATTCTGGTCATAAACAGCATGGACTCCATTATCCAGCCTCTGAATCAGGCAATGCAAAAGATTCCCCTGATAAAAGGTGCAGAGCAGATCTGGCAGAGTATCGACGAATCTCTGCAAGCAATGCCGGGAGAAATTCCGGAAACTGAGCCATTCGTCGGCTTTAATAGCGATATCAATTTTCATCATGTCAGTTTCTCCTATGAGGATACGGAAGTGCTCAAAGGCTTGAATCTGTATTTTAAGAAAGGCAAAAAGTATCTTCTTCTCGGACCATCTGGTGGTGGCAAGTCAACGATCTTGCGGCTGCTGCGTAAATACATTTCTCCGGATCAGGGTGAAATACTGATCGATGATGTCGATCTTAATCGAATTATCGGTGAGGAGTATTTGAGCCGGCTGGCCAATGTGGAGCAGCATGTTTTCCTCTTTGAGGACAGCTTGCGTAATAATCTGACTCTTTACAAAGATTATTCTGACCATGAAGTGGAAGCAGCAATCGAAGCTGCCGGTCTGAAGGATTTTGTTCTGAAACAGCCGGCAGGTCTGGAGCAACTGATTCTCGATAATGGCAAAAATATTTCGGGCGGTGAAAAAGCTCGCATAGCCATTGCCCGTGGACTGCTGCGTAAAAGTGATATTCTCCTGCTGGATGAAGCTTTTGCCAGTCTCGATGATGAAGTCGCCAAATCTATCGAAAAACGCCTGCTGGCTCTGGAAGGTGTTACCGTAATTCAGGTCAGCCATGTTGTTTTTCCCGAAACTATAGGTGAATATGATCAGGTCTTCGAAATAGTGCAGGGCAAGACCCAATAAAAGCTTTTATTTGTATAAATTACTATATATATGCTAATAAATATACAAATCTTTTATCAAGATGACAAGAGACTATCTTAAATATCTGCAACTATTGTGCAGATTGACGCTAACAAGTGCCTGCGTTATACTTAAATAAAATATTAATTGTATAAAATCTATGAAAAAGTACGCTGATATACTAGTTTAGATTTCAGCGGGATAAGAGATATTTGAGGAATAAATGACAATTGATTTCGCTAAATTGATGAGCGATTTGAGGCATGAGGGGAACAGTCGCGTCGCTCTAGTTTGTGCAGAAGAAGTAGATGCACTTCATTCTGTTATGCAAGCACACGCTAATGGTTTGGCTGAACCCATCCTTATTGGTGAGGAAAATAAGATTCGTGAGCTTGCCGGCCGGGAGGCTATTGATTTAACAGGCATAAGCGTCTTGAATTATCCTGATCCGCTGTTGGCCTGCCAGCTTGCGGTGCAAATGGTGCGCGAAGGCAAAGCCGAGGCCATCATGAAGGGGATGGTGAAGACATCAATTATCTTGAAAGCGGTCCTGAACAAAGAAACAGGTATCCGCAGTAATAAACTTCTCTCACACATTGCAATTTTTACCCTTCCCGTATTAGGCAGGTCCCTGCTGATTACTGATGCCGCCTTGAACATAGCTCCGGATATTGATACCAAGCAGGGCATTTTAGAAAATGCGGTGGAAGCAATGCATCTGCTGGGTTATGACAGCCCCAAAGTGGGCTGTCTTTGTGCTGTTGAGAATGTAAATCCAGCTATGCAGGCTACTGTTGATGCTGCTGAACTGGTCAGGCGCAATCAGGCAGGGGAGATTTCCGGCTGTGAGGTTGGTGGACCTTTTGCTCTGGACAATGCACTCTTTCCGGAAGCAGCAGCTCTTAAAGGAGTCGATAGCCCTGTAGCCGGGCAGTCGGATATTTTGCTGGCTCCCTTTATTGAAGTTGCTAATGCCTTGTACAAGTCACTGGCTTTCCTGCAGGGGCTGCCTGTGGCAGGGGCAATTATCGGAGCAAAAGCGCCTGTAATAATCAGTTCCAGAGCAGACAGTGAAGAGAGTAAACTTCGCTCTATTGTCTTATCATTGTATCTGGCAAAAAAACAGAAGGAGCTTTTTAGATGAGTTTGATACTGGTCCTCAATCCCGGCTCCACCTCGACCAAAATTGCAGTTTATGCAGGTGAAAACCCCGTTTTTGTACGTAGCATCCGTCATGAGACTGAGAGTAGCAGGCAGCCAAGAGTAATCGATCAGCTGGCTTTTCGTCTGCGCCTGGTCAGAGAAGTCTTGGCAGAGGAGAAGGTTGTTCTGGAAGATCTTGACGCAATTATTGGTCGCGGCGGGCTGCTGCATCCCATGGAAGGCGGCACTTATAAGGTAAGTCAGGACATGATTGATGATATGGCACAATGTCGCTACGGTGAACATGCCAGCAATCTCGGAGCCATCATGGCAGCTGAGCTGGCCTCTGACTTGCCCATATCCGTATTTATTGCCGATCCGGTAGTAGTGGATGAGATGATAGCGGAGGCAAAGTATAGCGGCTGGCCTGAGTTTGAGCGTATTGCGATTTCCCATCCTCTTAACCAGAGGGCTGTAGCCAAGCGTTTTGCCCGTAGTCAGGGCAGGCCTTATGAGGAGCTGAATCTGATTATCGCTCATATGGGTGGCGGTTTTTCTGTCGGAGCCCACAGGCAGGGAAAAATTGTTGATGTTAACAATGCTTTGGACGGAGATGGCCCTTTCTCGGCAGAGCGAACGGGCAGTTTGCCGCTGCGCAGCGTCCTTGATTTTTGTTACAGTGGTAAATATAGCAGAGAGGAGGCCAAGCGCCTGTTTATCGGCCAGGGGGGCTTGTACGCTTATCTCGGTACTAAGGATGGTGTAGAGATCGAGAAAAGCATTGAGGCAGGCGATGAAAAGGCGATAATGGTCATCAAGGCCATGGCTTACCAGACTGCCAAAGAAATCAGCAGTCTCGGTGCTGTCTTCTGCGGTAATCTTGATGCAATTCTGCTCACCGGTGGTTTGGCTTACATGAAGGCTCTGACCGACGGGATCAGCGAACGGGTTGAATATCTCGCTCCTGTCTACGTTTTCCCGGGCGAAGATGAGATGGGTGCCTTGGCTCTGGCAGCGGAAGAAGTGCTGTCTGGTGAAAAAACAGCCAAAGAATATGCAGCATTTTAGTAAGAGAGAAATTTCTTACAGGGAAGGAAAAAAGTGAATGAGGTAGAAGGGGTTTTCCCTTTGAATTTAAAAAAGATCACATTGATAGCCGGCCATTTTGGCAGTGGCAAGACGGAAATCGCAGTAAATCTGGCTTTGCAAAATGGACAGGCAGGAGTTGCGACCCGCCTGCTTGATCTTGATATAGTGAATCCGTATTTTCGTTCTTTTGAAGCGAAGAAACAGCTGGAGGCTGCCGGTGTAGACTTGCTGGTCAGTTCTATGGGCGGTTACGCAGATGTGCCTGCTATTCCCGGTGATGTTGCCAGTATTTTTACTAAAAATGAAACAAAGGAGATTGTAGATTTGGGCGGTGACCCTGACGGAGTACGCCTTCTGGGCATGTATGAACGCCAGCTGAATAATGCCGATTTTGATTTTTTCTTCGTTTTTAACGCTAACAGACCGGAAACCGGTTCTATTGAAAAGGGGCTGCGTTATTTTGAGAATATTGAGTTCATGTCCAAGCAGAAGTTCAGCGCTTTGATTAATAATACACATATGATAGATGAGACAGAAATTGATGATGTATTGCGTGGTCAGGACATTGCCCTGAAAATAGCAGACAAAGTCGGCCTGCCTCTGCTTTTTAATGCTATGACCCGGAAAATATATGAAAAAATGCAGTCAGACCAGGCTGTGCTGGCCAGGCTCAAAGCCCCGGCTTTTATCATTGACTTACAGATGAAAAAACCGTGGGAAGTTTAAACTGACGATTAGATTTACTTTGCTTTTATACAAATAGGGTGATAAGTCACCACAGAAGGGAACGGTTTTATGAAAGGAAGAGTTGAGTTTCGTACAGATTGGTGCAAGGGCTGTGAGCTTTGTGTCCCTGTATGTCCCGTAAACATTATCTTTATTGATGAATCAGTGACAAACAGCAAAGGTTATCATCCTGCGACTGTGACTGCT
>LFSM01000113.1:803-1283 GCA_001512745.1 Clostridiales bacterium DTU032 | reverse complement strand
CTCTATATCCTCAGCATAGGGTTGTGTCAGGCTTAGTTGATGGAGGTAATGCTCAGTCAGGTAATTTAGTTTCTGAGAGCTCACCTTGTGACGAGCTATCAGCTCCGTGTTATCATAGAGGAGCAACTCTCCATCAATTTCTTCGTAAAAGAGAGTCTTGCCAAGATAGTTAACAGGGACGGAGTACTTGTTGCCCTTGTAGCTAATAAGAGCATCTTTGCTAACTTTTACGTGTTCTTGAGGGATCTTGTAAAGGGTCATTAGCTTCTTGCTGGGCAGCGGTAGTAATGATCCTTTTTCTTGCTTGAAAAGTGCCAGAGGAACCTTACCTGTGCCCTGACTCACATTGAAATTGACCTCGTTATTTAGTTTCTTAACAAGATCCTGCAGACCGGCATAATCCAACTGGCCCTGGTAGGCATGAATATCATCCAAGAGCTTCATTACACTTTCAACTTTGCCCTTGGTTTGAGCTCTGCC
>LFSM01000113.1:0-747 GCA_001512745.1 Clostridiales bacterium DTU032 | reverse complement strand
TTAAATTGTCTATTAGTAATACTTCCGGAACGCCGCCAATAATCTCAAAAAACTCCACTAAATATGAGATCAGTACGCTTTGAATGCGACTGGTTGTAAGAGCATATAGCTTTAGTCGGGAATAGCCCAAAACAAGGACCAGTACATTTACTACTACTTCCTCTCCTGTATTAGTGACATACTTAATGTCTTCTTTCCAGTCGAGCTGTGCCTGCTCGCCGGGGCCCGTCTCGAAGCGGACTGTAGCAGCGGGCCCATATGTGCGATTTGGTTTTTGTCGGTCAAAATATGCCTGCAGCTCCGGCCGATCGGAAATGTAACGGCGCAAGGTGGACTCAGGGCAGTCTAAAATACCTTCTCTTCTTAAATACCGCCATAAACTAGCCTTGTAATAGAATACTTGGATACTTTCAGGAGATAACAATTCAAGTATCTTGTCATAATGTGGATCTAAATATGACGGTTTATTTCTTTTGCCTGTAGGCGTGTCTCCTTCATAATAACGCTTAGCTGTCCTGCGATCGCAGTCAAGATCTCGCGCTATTTTGCTTATGTTTGGCTTCATCTTTAAGGCCTCCATTAATGTCTTCAGTTTTGCTAAATCTTCGAGACAGCTTATCTCGATCTCTGTATCAAAATTTAATCTGTAGTGCATCCCTTACCTCCTCGAGGAAGGTTAGCACTTACATATCTTTTTTGTACATCCTTATTTAATCAAAACTGAGCATTTTGAGGCTATCATTTACA
>LFSM01000013.1:40564-41687 GCA_001512745.1 Clostridiales bacterium DTU032 | reverse complement strand
AATACTAGCATTTTGTCAATTAATCCGCAAGTTGACACTGTCATGTTGCGGTAGCTCATGCCAAGTCCAAATTCAGAATCGTGCAGACGTTTCAGGAAATCGATCAGTTCTTCGAGGTTATTCAGCGGCTCCCCTGTACCCATAATCGTGACATTACGAATGCGCTGATTCACCAGACGAGCTGATTGCGCAACCTGTGCGAACATTTCACCGCTTGTGAGTTTACGCCCGTAACCTGCAAGGCTGGAAGCACAAAAAGCACAACCCATGAGGCAGCCGGCTTCTGAAGAAATGCAGCAGGAAATGCCAAAACGATAACGCATTAAAACCGTTTCAATCCTTTGTCTGTCATGAAGCTCATAAAGGAATTTGATACTGTCAGAATCTTGAGAATGCAGTTGCTGAACAACAGCCAAACCGCATCGTTTAAAAGAGTCAGACAGTTGCTTACGCAAGTCCAGAGACAGATTTGACATCTCTGAAAAGTCAGTGACACCTTTTTGCTGCCACTGCAGCATCTGTCTGCCTCGAAATGCAGGCAAGCCTAATTCGTCAGACAACTTTGCCAGGCCGGACGATGTCAAATCATAAAAAAAGTCATATTTGTAGTCTTTAATACCGTTTACTGTTTCCTTCAAGCTGCTTCCTCTCTATTCAGGCCCGCCGCATCCGCGCAAGATAAAACCCGTCTGAACCATCGCGGTGCGCTAGTAAGCTAACATCACCGTGTAGCTCATTGCTTTCAGCAGAAATATCATAAGTCTGCATTAAAGCGTCCGGCAACTCAAGCCGCAGATTGTCCAGACTGAAATCCTTGCCTCTGTCAGATTCAAGAAACTTTTTAATCTGACCACTGTTTTCATCAGGATTGATAGTGCAGGTGGTGTAATAAAGCCAGCCACCGGAAGCCACCAGACAGGCTGCTTCCTGCAAAATTGACTCTTGAAGTATTTTTAGACGTTCAATGGCTTGATAATCGGCGCGCAATCTGATCTCCGGTCTGCGGGCAAGAAGACCTAAACCACTACAAGGAACATCACAGAGAACGAGGTCGAAAGGACTCTCAAAAAACTGAGTTTTACTGGCATCAAGAACTCTATACTCTATGTTTTTGTGATTACGG
>LFSM01000013.1:18285-40531 GCA_001512745.1 Clostridiales bacterium DTU032 | reverse complement strand
GGGCTTCAGGACTTAAGCGTTCAGCAAGATGCCCGATCTTCCCTCCGGGAGCAGCACAAAGGTCGATCACCTGCGGCTTATCCCTGTGCAATAATTCCTCCGGTATAAGAGAACCAGAAAGCATTGCCGAAGAACTCTGCGCAGTGAAAAGACCTCTTTTATAGCCCTCAAGCTCGTTGAGAGCCTTCCCTGACAGATTGATATTCATTGCTTCTTCCGGCCAGGCTGCCTTCTGTGCTTGCAATTCGACTGCCTCTGCCGAAGTTAGCCACTCATCCAGTTCTGCCTGTCTGCGCAGGTCCAATCGAACAGTCTGTACAGAAGGAGACTCCAGTGCAGCTAAAGCTATCTCCCTGGCCATTTCATCACCATACCAGTGACGCAGTAAACCATATAACTCAGTGCTGAGGCCAAGCTCATAAGCCTGGAGTTTTTTTGCTGCTATCGGCGGTATTTCACGTGCCAGACTACGCAAAACTCCATTTACATAAGCTGTTGCTCTGTCTCCACTCAGAAAGCGGATTAGTTTGACGCTCTCGTCAACAGCGGTATGAGCAGGCACAGCATAAGAGAAATGCAGCTGCCAGACACCGAGCCTGAGGACATTCTGCATCCAGGGATCAAGTTTATCAAAAGGTCTTGCGGAGACTTTCTCCAGCCAGGCATCAATAAGTGGAATACGGGACAAGGTACCATAAATCATGGCAGATGCAAAAGCCCGGTCTCTCGGTAGCAAATCGGGACTGCTCAGATATCTGCCTGCACTCTCATTAGAAAAACCGCCTTCATTTAAAACATCACGCAATACCCGGCAGGCAGCCAGACGCGCAGGATCGGCTTTTTGAATTTGACTAGCCATCTGCTGCTATGATTCGCGACGACGGGACATGAGAATAAGACGCAGGAGTGACATAAAGGCGGTAAGCGCAGATGCCACATAGGTTAAGGCTGCAGCCTGCAGAACCTTGCGTGTATCTTTAATCTCTTCCGTAGACAAGATGCCGGAATTTTCCACCAGAACAAGGGCTCTTCTGCTGGCGTTAAATTCGACAGGCAAAGTTACCAGGTAAAACAAAACGGATGCTGAAAACAAAATTATTCCGGCCATAGTCACAACTCTGCCGGTCTCTGAATTCAGGAAGAGGCCGATCATGGCCAGATAAGGACCGAAGCTGGAACCGATATTGGCAGGGCCAACTAAAGCAGAGCGGATTGCATTCGGAGCATAATGCTCTTTCTGCTGTACAGCATGCCCCACTTCATGTGCTGCTACTCCAATCGCAGCAATTGATTGTGAATCATAGGTAGACTGAGACAAGCGAAGTACTTCTTCACGGGGACTGTAATGGTCTGACAGCTCTCCGGCCACCCGTTGAATCATGACATGCTGTAAGCCCTGTTCATTCAATAAACGTCTGGCTGCCTCCACCCCGCGGTAAGCTGACTGAGATTTGACCTGTGAATATTTGTTAAAAGTAGACTTAACTAAAGCCTGAGCGATAAAACTCAATATGATGAAAGGTACTACCAAGATGAGGTAAGAACCGTAATATCCGTTAACGAATGACCCGGCACCAATTGCTAATAAAACCGGCATATGCTTTTCCTTTCTTTTTATCGCTTAATCTTCGTTCTCAGGGGAACTATTGAAGCGATATCCATCTCTGTAATTATGAGCACATGAAGCACAGCTGATCTGAGCCTTGGAAGCAAATTGAATTTCCAGCAGCTCCAGAACTCCTTCACCACACACTATAAAGAAACGTTCATCCCGGCAGAAAACAGACCCCGGAGGAAGCTGCTCGCAGTCGGACCTTACATCTGTAAGTACACTGCTGTGTAGTTTAACTCTGCGTCCGTTCAGATAGGAAAAAGCCCCCGGCCAGGGGGTCAGGCCACGGATCAGATTGTGTATCTCCAAAGCTGATTTTGAAAAATCCACTCTGCCGTCTTCACGTGTAAATGTGCGGCTATATGTAGCCTGACTTTCGTCCTGGGCTCTTGCCGGCAGTTCTCCTGCCAGATACTGCGGTAAAGCAGTCCTGAGCAGATATCTGCTTTCATCAGACATTATTTCCATCATTTCGCCTGAACTGATATTCGCAGGTATAATAACTTCTCTTTGTGCCAGAATAGGACCGCTGTCCATTTTTTCATTCATGAGCATCAGGCTAACTCCGCTAAGAGTTTCACCTTCAATAATAGCTGTCTGCACCGGAGATGCGCCCCGATATTTTGGCAATAACGAAGGGTGAATATTCAATGACCCTTGCTTCGGAAGATCAAGGACTTTTTTAGGAAGATATTCGCCGTAAGCTGCTGTTAAAAATACATCAGCTTCTAATCCGGCCAGATCCCGGTAAAAGCGGTCTGCATCTTCAGCCTGATAATCAACTACTCTGATCTTGCGGGTCAGAGCCCAGTCCTTAACAGGCGTAGCAATAAGCTCAGCCCGGCGGCCCTGTGGCCGGTCCGGCTGAGTTACTATCGCTGCCGGCAGCATCCCTAGCTGCTCCAGTTCTTCCAGAACAGCAACAGATAAATCGCTGGATCCAAAGAATACCAACTTAGACATTTTAATCAACTGCCTTTGCTGATACCCTTTTTTCTACAGCTGTTTCTCCGGCCGGGCCTTCATCTGCTTCCTCATCCAGACTATGTAATCCGCCTTTAGCTTTATCTCTATATAAGATGCCGTAAAGGTGGTCTATTTCATGACAAACACAACGGGCTTCAAGTCCGCTGTATGTTCTTTCAAATTCATCACCCTTGATATCCTGTGCTCTGACTCTGATTTCTTCGGGTCTGCTGACGACACCGTATAAGCCAGGCAAAGATAAGCAGCCTTCAGCTCCGGTCTGCTCACCTTTCTCATCAATTAAAACAGGATTAATAAAGGCGGTCGCCTCATTTTCTTCCACAGCTTCCATTACAAAAATGCGTTTTAATACTCCAACCTGGGGCGCGGCCAGACCGAGTCCGTCTTCTGCCCGCATGGTCTCGAACATATCGTCAATCAATTCCTGAGTACGCTGGTCAAAATCGCTAACCTCACGACTCTTTTTTCTTAAGGTACTATCGCCTTCGAGAAGTACTTTTCTCAATGCCATATCACTACCTCCTTCTTTACATATTCTATCACAGCCCCAAAATGAAGCCGGTTACCTGGCTTAAAGCATTGACCATGGATCAATATCTACACTTGCAAACACTTGCTCAGGCAATTTCGTGTTATCTATGGTCATTTGTAAAAGACGCGTTAAAACCTCTACTGAGGGATCTCTGGCAATAATCCGGAAACGGTATCTATCGCGAAGCTTATTAATCGGAGCCGGCGCAGCAGCGGAAAGCTCTGTGTTTTTAAAACTGCCTCCATATTGTTGGATTAGGCCGGCAGCGCATGCATGTAAGGCCTTGGCTCCTTCAGCTGCATCTTCCACTGAAAAGCCACGAACGAAAAACACTGCCAGATGTCCAAACGGAGGATACTGCATTCTTTCTCTGAAACTGATCTCTTCACGATAAAATGTCATGTAATCCTGGGCTGCTGCTGTCCGGATTACAAAGTGTTCAGGCTGCAAAGTCTGGAAAAACACCTTTCCCTCTTCCAGTCCCCGGCCTGAGCGGCCTGCCATTTGCGCCATTAACTGAAAAGCAGACTCAGCATCGCGGAAATCTCCTGTCCCAAGCATTTGATCTGCCGACAAAACAGCGGAAAGTGTAACCTTGTGAAAATCATGACCCTTAGCAATCATTTGTGTTCCAAGCAGAATGTCAGCTTCCTGCCGGGAAAAAGCCGAAAGTATATCATCATGTGAGGTGCGCGACCTGGTCGTATCCTGATCCATCCGTAAAATGCGAGCATCAGGAAAACTCTCTTGCAAGGCCTTTTCAGCCTGCTGCGTACCCATGCCAACGCCACCGACATGCTCACTGCCACATTCAGGACATTTGTCAGGAACAGTTCTGATCCGGTCACAATAGTGACAGACCATTCGCAAGCTGTCCCCTGCACCGGTCCATGAGCGCTTATGTGCTGTCAAAGCCACATCACAATGCTTACAGCGCATCTGCCAGCCACATTTGTGGCAGACAATTGAACGCGAAAAACCGCGGCGGTTCAGCAACAGCATCGCTTGTTGCTTCTTAGCCAGAGTCTCATGCAGTTCTGCTTCCAATACATCACTTAACAGACCCTTGCGCCCCCGCATCATCTGCCGTCGCATATCTACTATCTGCACTTTGGCAATACCATGACTGCCGATACGCTTTGGCAGTGTCAGTAATTCAGATTTTCCGGTTTGAGACCTGTAAAAACTGCTGACAGAAGGAGTTGCCGACCCCAGTAGCAGAACCGCATTTTGAAGCATTGCCCGCATGCGGGCAATTTCAACAGCATGATAACGCGGCTTAGTTTCAGCTTTATAGCTGCCTTCCTGTTCTTCATCCACAACAATCAGGCCTATATTTTCCAGCGGGGCAAAGACAGCAGATCTGGCTCCGACTACAATCTGTACTTGCTTACTCATTATTTTCTTCCAGGCCTGATAGCGTTCATATGGAGACAGCCGGCTGTGCAGGATAGCCAGATTTTCTCCAAAACGGCTGCGAAGCCGTCTGGTCATCAGGGGTGTTAAAGAAATTTCAGGAACCAGGATCAGTATTTCCTTACCCTGTTCAAGAATCTGCTGAGCAGCCTGCATATACACCTCAGTTTTGCCACTGCCTGTAATACCGTAGAGCATAAACTCTTTCAGTTTGTTCCCCGAAGCACTTGTGGCAGCCGTAACTACACTGTCTATAGCATGTTTTTGTTCTGCATTAGGATTTTTCGCCTGATCAGGTTCAAAATCAGCAGTTTCAGTTTCATCTTTTCTATCAATACGGGTACGGAAAAACTCCAAAATACCGTTTTTTTCCATTGTTTTGAGAATAGCCTGGCTCACCCCGACTGCCTGGCGTATTTCGCTCAACGGAGCACTTTCATATTCAAGTAAAAATTCAATAACGCGAACATGATTGATCGATCTCAGGTCTTCACTATCCAGTAAGTCAAGAGCTCTGTCCTTATCTGCCAGACGGGCTGCCAGCATGGAAGTACTTCCACTGGTCAGCACATAAGGCGGAGACATTGTATCGAGAGCTTCAGCTATAGTACAAAAATATCGGCGCTTCATTTCTCGTGCCAAAGTTATTTGCTCCGGAGTCACCACTGCTTCCTGAGTCCGTAAGGAAATTATAGCTTTCAATTTTTCTTCAGATATATGTTCAGGAGTCCGGCTCATAATCTCAGTTACGTAGGCGCGTTGAGCCTTGGAGCGTCTGGCGAAAGGCACATTGACAACAGACCCTACACTAATTCTTCCTTCAAGATTTTGCGGAATTTTATAGGTCCAGGGTGAATCAAAACTGCGGTTCGCATTTGCGAGATGTACATTTACGTAAGAACTCACAAGTCAACTCCCTTCTATCACATTATCTTATCAAAATTTAAAGCTGATCTATGAACGAAAATAAGTCAATTTGTGTCGATGTCGGCAATTTATCCAGAGCACCACTAAGTCGCAACTCTTCAATCGCTGCTGAATTGAGACCTGTTCTCAGTTTAAGGTCCTCAATACTGAGAAAATCTTCTTTATCTCTTTCTTCAACTATCGGCAAAGCAGTTTTTTCACTAATTCCCGGAACAGATGACAGCGGCGGTCTGATCTTGCCCTTTTCTTCGACAAGAAAATTTGTTGCTGCTGAGTACTCCAGAGATATCGGCAGCATTTTTATGCCGCGACGCAGCATTTCGCGCACCAGTTCCAGAGTATAGTATATTTTGATATCTGTGGGCGATGAACGTAAGTTGTTATCCGCGGATAATGACGCTAACCTTCGCTCTATAGCAGGCTGGTCCTCCAGCATATAACTTGAATCAAATGAGCCGCGTATGGTGAATGCTGCTGCGTAGTATTCTTCCGGATAATAGACCTTAAACCAGGCAATCCTCAGTGCAGAAATAGTATAAGCGACTGCGTGAGCACGGGGAAACATATACTGTATCTTACGGCAGCTTTCTATATACCAGNNCATAGGAGAGCAGTGTCGTCATGATACCGTCGCGGCAGCCAATAACATTGTCTATAGTACAGCTTCCATTTTTAATCAGCTCCTGTGCGTTACCTGCCCAGACACCGGTTCCGTGGGAAAGACCGGAAAGCTGTATGATGTTGTCATATGTTTTCGGTTTTGCGTCCCTGATCATATCCCGCACGATGAAAGTTCCCATTTCCGGGATTCCGATCGTGCCGATTTCTGACTCATCATCACTTTCGATTCCCAGAGCTTCCACTCCTGAAAAAAGCGACATAACCTGAGGATCGGGTATGGGAATATCTGCCACATCAACCCCCGTCCAGTCTGACAGCAGTTTTAACATGGAGGGATCATCGTGGCCCAGAATATCTAGTTTGAGCAGGGTGTCATGCATTGAATTAAAATCAAAATGTGTTGTGATAACGCCTTCTTTGCGTCTGTTGGCCGGGTATTGGACCGGTGTGAAATCATAGATTTCATACTCATTGGGTACGACCACCATGCCGCCGGGATGCTGACCTGTGGTCTTTTTGACACCAACAATTTTTTCAGCCAATCTCTGTTTCTCTACCAGCGGTCTGTTTTCCTGCCTTTTCTCAAAATATGAATTAACCAGTCCCAAAGAGTTTTTTTCCGCATAAGCAGAAATTGTTCCGGCTCTGAAGGTATAGTCTTCACCGAACATTTTTTCAATAAAACTATGTGCGCGGGCCTGATAAAAACCGGAAAAGTTCAGGTCAATATCAGGTTGTTTATCACCGTCAAAACCGAGGAAAGTCTCAAATGGTATGTTATGGCCGTCACGACGCATATCACTGCCGCATTCAGGGCAAGCGCGCTGAGGCAGGTCATAACCCGAACCATAGCTGATATCATCGACTGTTTCAAAATAATGGCACTGAGGACACAAATAGTGCGGCCTCAGAGGATTTACCTCCGTTATTCCTACTAGTGTTGCTACAAAAGAAGAGCCGACTGATCCTCTTGAGCCGACGATATAGCCGTCCTTGTTCGATTGTTCGACTACCTCGGCGGAGATATAATACATAACAGAGAAGCCATTGCCGATGATGGCAGCCAGCTCTCTTTCAATGCGTTGTTCTATTTTCTCCGGCAGCTTACCGTCACGTCCATACAAGGCGTGAGCTCTTTCATAAGTTTTCTTTCGCAGCATTTCCGGAGCGCTTTCAATCTGTGGCGGAAATGATCCCTCTGGAAATGGCCTTAAACCATCTTCCACCAAAGCTGCGATTTTAGCCGGATTTTCCACCACAACTTCATAAGCCTTTTCACTGCCCAGATAAGCAAACTCGTCCAGCATTTCCTCAGTTGTGCGGAAATACAGTCCGGGATTAATCTCATTATCTTCAATACCGTATTTCTGGGCGGTAATTATCTGACGATAAACATTGTCTTCAGCTTCCAAATAATGAGCGTCTCCGGTCGCACACACCGGCAAAGAAACTATTTCCGCCAAGTCAATTACCAGGCGGTTCAAATCCTCCAAGCCTGCATTGGAAATCGGCGGATATAGCGGATTGTCACTTTTTGTCAAAAACAGGTTATTTGACTTTGGCATAATCTCCAGATAATCATATCTCCTGCAGGACTGCAATAAATCTGACTCATTCAAGGCTGCTTTGCTCTTTTCATAGGATTGCTCATTGCTGCGGAAAAGTTGCAACAGGCCTGTAAAGATTTCTCCAGAGACACAGGCAGACCCGACAATCAAATCATCCCGGAAAAAATCAAGCATGGACATTGGTATGCGCGGCTTGAAATAGAACTGCTCTGTCAGTGACAGTGAAACCAGTCTATACAGGTTATATAGGGCCAGCGGGTTTTTAGCCAGAAGGATTATGTGATTATGGCGGGACTTCCGCTGACGGCGTTGCTGGAAGTTTATCTCTCCCGACATCTGATTCAGACTAGATAATTTTTGCTCAGGCAGACACTGCCACAGGGCTTTAAATGCATCCAGATTTGTTTTCAGATCATCAGCTGACTGAATATCGTCACTAAAGTCAGAGACAAAAGCCTGGTCGGCAAAGTGGCTTTCACTAAAAGCTTTTAACTCGGGAACCAGCATATAGGGCATAAAGAACTTTACACGTGGCGCCCCGGCTTTAACTTTAAAGCCTTGTCTGCGCAAAATTTGTATAGACTCAAGCCTGTCCAGCAGCAAGGGACGACCATCAATAGCAGCTGCCAGGTCTTGCAGTTTCCGGATACGGTCAGAATCATCTTTAGCGATCAGATATTCACAGACTTCCCTGTCTGAGGTCCTGATGATCAGCTGTTCTTCATCCTCTGTCACGCTCAGAGCCACGAGCCCGTCTGCCAGTGAATCCACTTCCTCTTCAGGCTCTTCAGGAAGGCCATAACAAAGGACTTTACCGTCATTTACCAGGTATCCTTCCATACCCAGGATCAGCTTGATCGGCTTACCGGCTCGCACCATTTCCTGACTGGCCTCAAAAGCTGCGGGAAAACCCTGCACTACACCATGATCTGTAATTGCTACAGCGCTATGCCCAAAATCTGCTGCCAGGCGTACAATATCTCCCGGATCAATTAAAGCGTCATCTTCACTCATCATAGAGTGGATATGAAGTTCCACTCTTTTCTCTTCAGCATCATCTTTGCGCCGCTCACGCGGAGGCAGCAGACGTATGCCGCTAGCCTTGAGCTCACACTCCTGGCGGTAGTGATTGAACTGAGTAGTCCCGCGCACACGCGCTCTGGCGCCTTTAAGACTTGCTTGCAGACGGTGGGCCGTGCCTTCGTCACAAAAAAGCGTGACCCGGACAGAACTCGTCTCATCAGTTAAGGCAAAAGACACACGAGCACTGTCATTACGGTTCATGAATATTTCAAAAAAACTCACATCTCCGCTGACGCTGGCGGTCTTTATTTCAACGCTGATATCTTTAGCAGCGGTATCCTTATAGCGTTGACTCCAGTCATTACCCCAGATCAGCTTGCCTGAGTTATTTATCTTCTGAACTTTTTTCTTGCTCTTTTGATTTTTATTTTTCTTAATTGTTTCAACAGAATTGTCAATTACAAGCTTGCACCTGGCGGCGGTATTTTCATTTAATATTTTTTGGATACTTTCAGCTATGGCTCTTGTATCTGCCGTGTCTTCCCCTTTTAAAACATATACATTATTCATACTGTCATAGCTTAAGGCTTCAAGAGATAAACCCTGACCTGTCTTTTTCTCTCTGCCTAAATGAGAAAGCAGCCAGGGAATGAGTGCTTCACAATAAGAGGCATGAGCAATTTCTGACTGACCGGCATCCGGTTTAAGCTCATGAGAAATTACTACATTCTCAAGATTGTATTCACGGGCTATCAGCTGTTCAAAAGAGCTCAAAATAGATGGATCCGGATAGGAAGTGCTGGAGATTTCAATTGTCAGCGAAGAAGATGAGTCAACCTTAACTGATTGAACCACACTGTCAGCGGCTATTTCAGCCGCCATATGTGTGGGCGCAACAAAATCGGCCAGAAAGAGGCCAAGCTCATTAGATGCCATCAGATTGCTCCGTCTCCTCCAGCAATTTATCTATCTCTGCCATCAATGCAGGAATTGCATCTTTCTGACTGACTTTTGCTATGATATCGCCCTTTTTAAATAAAAGGAAAAATCCACGTCCACCCGCCAGACCCAAATCAGCCTCTCTGGCCTCACCCGGTCCATTGACAGAACAGCCCATCAGCGCGACAGTAAGCGGGGTTTTAATATGAGCCAGTTTAGCTTCCAGTTCCTGGGCCATATTCATCAGATCAACTTCTGTCCGGCCGCAGGTTGGGCAACTGATCAGGCGTACGCCTTCCTCCCGCAGTTCCAAAGATTTGAGGATAGCAATACCAGCCTTTATTTCCTGAATGGGATCAGCAGTCAAAGATACACGAATGGTATCACCAATACCCTCGAGCAGGAGGCTGCCGATACCAATTGCAGAACGTATGGTTCCTTCACTCTCCGTGCCTGCTTCTGTCACTCCCAGATGCAGCGGATAATCGAAATGATCGGAAAGTATACGATAGGTCTCTATCATCATCAGCGGTGACGAGGCTTTTGCCGAGACACAAATATCTTCAAAACCGTATTTTGCCAAAGCTTCACACGCCTGCAGGGCTGAATAAGCTAAAGACTTGGAGTTAACGCCCTTATAAAGATCACGGACTTCTTTTGAAATTGAACCGGAATTAACCCCGACACGAATGGGCACACTTCTTTTTCGCGCCAGATTGGCAATTTCACGTATCCCCTCTTCTTCCCGCATGTTACCCGGGTTAATTCTGATGGCATTTGCACCGGCCCGAATCGACGCAAGCGCCAGACGATAGTCGTAGTGAATATCGGCAACGACAGGAATGGGAGAATGCAGGCAAATTTCATTTAATGCAGCCGCAGCTTCGGCATCAGGAACTGCCAGGCGGATTATATCACAGCCTGCATCTGCCAGACGCATTATTTCGCCAAGAGATTTTCCAACATCGCGCGTATCAGTGGTCAGCATTGACTGCACTGAAACCGGAGCGTTGCCGCCAACTCTTACTCCACCTACCTGAACTTGTCTTGTTTCTCTTCTTTTTATCATTTTCAAATCAGAATCCAAGTAATTTTGAAACATCAAGGTAAATCACCAGTACAAAAAGTGACAGGAAAATTACCATACCGGCTGTAGTGACGATCTTTTTGAAGCGGTCAGACAAGGGCTTGCGTTTTATCCCCTCAATTGCTGCAAAAAGCAGATGTCCGCCATCAAGCGGCGGAATGGGCAGCAGATTGAAGAAACCGACAGCAACTGAGAGCAGGCCAAAAAGCATTAATACATACTCAATTGCCTGTCTGAAAGTTGTGCTTTGCCGAACTGTTTCACTAACTATACTCACAATACCGATTGGTCCGGCCAGACTTTCACGCAAAGCCAGCTGTCCGGAAGCAAGCATTTTTATACCGGCGATATTTGAGCGTATTACTGACAAGGGATAGACGAAGCTTTGCTGCAATATGTCTCCAAGCTTGTGAGATTCAGTAAAATATAGTCCCAGAGGCATGTCTGAGATGATGACAGAGGGAGTAGACCGGACACGCATACGTTCACCATTACGAATAATTTCTATCGTCAATGGTGTTCCCACAGAGGAGGCTATGATACTGCTGATCCGTTCACTATCGGAAAAAGCTATGCCTTCTATCGCGATAATCTCATCTCCTGCCAAGAGGACAGGATCATCATTGTTAGAATCCGGAGCAACAGACTGAATCAAGTAGTGACCATTATCATCTATATAAGTAATGCCGATTGCAGTTTGTTCAATTTTTTGCGGCGGCAGCTGCACCTCTAGCTTTTGTCCGCTTGCAGCTTCGATGTATACAAGATCCCAGTCTGCGCCTGGTGTTGCCAGCAACAGGGCCATCGATGCATCCGAAGCTGAGTGAATACGATAACCATTTATAGATATGATCTTATCGCCGGCACTTATATCAGATGTCTGGGCCAGCACAGTGTTTTCTTCCACTGTGCTTAGCTGAGGAATCATTGCGCCGGTAAGATTGAATAAAATAAAAATTGCCAGCAAGGCGGAAACAAAATTGATAAATGGTCCCATAAATACGACCAGAGCACGTCTCCACTTAGGACGATTGTAAAACAAGCCCGGATCATCCGCTTCGTATTTCAGCTCAGTTTCTCCATCCTCTGTCTCTTCTTCTCCGGCAAAACGTACAGAAGCGCCGATAGGTATAGCTTTTATATTGAATTTAATGCCATTTCTTTCCCACTCGAAAAGTACCGGACCCATAAAAATGGAAAACTCTTCAATTTTAAAACCCAGAGCCTTACCCGTAAAATAATGTCCTGATTCATGTAAGATCATGATCAGGCTTAAAATTAAAATACCTACTAAAATACTAAGAAGCGTCATTGCGTCTCCTATAAACTACTTTAAACTGAGTGCCCGAATTCAGGAGCATAGCTCTCAAATACTGCACGCATAATTTTTTCGTGAACATTTATCATATCATCATATGATGCCAGTTTTACATCAGATAAATTATGAAAGCCATCCAAAACTTTCGCAACAATATCGAAGATTGTTACGAAAGAAATACGCTCACGTCTAAAGAGCAGGTTAGCAGCTTCATTGGCAGAGTTATAGGCCAGTGGAAGCAGCCCGCCGCCTTGAACAGCTTCACGCGCAAGACGCAAAGAAGGAAATACAGCTTCATCCGGCCTCTCAAAGGAAATCATAGCGTTGGCAGGAGCAAAGGGATCATAGCTATAAACTTCATCCCGCTCCAGTATTTCCGGAAAGGCCAGAGCCTGATGTATCGGCTGCTTCATATCAGGAGAACCTAAAACCGCCATAACACTGCCATCTTTGAAAGAAAGCATTGAGTGGATCAAACTTTGCGGATGAATAACTACATCAATATTTTCTACAGCCGTCTCAAACAAATAATACGCCTCTATAATCTCTAAACCCTTATTCATCAGTGTGGCTGAATCAATCGTAATTTTAGCACCCATGTCCCAGGTCGGGTGTTTGAGGGCATCTTCAAGTCTTACATCTGCCAATTTCTCATAAGAATAACCCCGGAAAGGCCCGCCTGAGCAGCTAAGGAATATTCGCTTCCAGGAATTCAGAGGGCGTCCCAACAGGCACTGCCAGACAGCAGAGTGCTCACTATCCACCGGAATAATGCTGGCTCCGCTACGGCGTGCCTGACTCATGACTAATTCACCTGCAGCGACCAGGGTCTCCTTGTTGGCAAGTGCAATCTTTCGTCCCAGAGCTATTGCTTCTAATACAGCTTCAAGGCCGGCAAAGCCGACTATCGCAGCAACTACGGTATCTACGCCACTGCAGCTTGCAACTGCGCAATTTCCTTGCCTGCCATACATAATATCAGGTGCTTTTTCTGTAAGAGAGGAAGCCTTGAGGCGCTCCTTCAATTCCCGGGCAGTATCAGCATCACCAACACTAACCAGGCGAGGTTTAAACTCCTCTATCTGTCTGATTAAGAGATCAATGTTCTTATTGCAGGCCAGAGCTTCCACCCTATAAGAGCATTCTCTGGCCAGTTCTAGTGTCTGCCTGCCAATAGAACCGGTACTGCCTAAAATAGACAAACACTGAGATTTGCTTACTGATGTGTCATAAGATAGAGGTAATACCGTCTGCATTTCTACAAAAAGTTGTGTATCAGAAGAGCCAGTATCAGAACAGCCGGCATCGTCCAGGACATGCTGTCAAAGCGATCTGTCAGGCCGCCGTGACCCGGTAAAATACTGCCAAAGTCTTTAATTCTGCACCAGCGCTTAATGGCGGACGCGAACAGGTCTCCTGCGGTAGAAAGCAGGCTCATCACAAGACCGACAACAATAGCCAGAAGAATGGAAAGCCAGATGGACATTTTCAGTTTCGGGCCTAAAAGCAGCGTGAAATAGAGCAGATAGAAGATCCAGGTCCCCACAATACCGCCTAAAGTACCTTCCCAGGTCTTTTTAGCACTGATTTTACTGGCCATCTTACGCTGGCCAAACAAACTGCCAATAAAGTAAGAGAATGTATCAGAAATCCAGGGAGTAAAGATGGCTAACAAGACCCAATAGAAACCATCCGGAATGCCATAAAACAGTGTAATTAATGCTGCCAGCGGTACAGTACTGGTTAGAATAATGAAGACTTCAAAAACTGAAAAAGGAAGTTGCTCGATTCCTTTTCTCAATGCAGCTGCTAATATCCAGATAAAGCAAACAACAACGAAAGCTATCAGATAAGCTGCCATTAAGCGTGGGGCAATGATTGGAGCAGCAACTCTCACACTCTTTGCCGGAATTCCCCGTACAAACCATCCTTTCGGAATAAAATAAAGCATAGGAAGAACTAGTAGAATGCTGGCCAAGGCAGGGGCTCTGACATTCAGCAATGCCAAGCGGCCGGATAAAGCCCTGCCCTTTTCAAGAGTTGACAGATAAGTAATAATAAAAAATAAAATTAACGGAATGAATGGCAGCCAATAACCGGGTATCAGGAAAGCCAGCATGACCAGACCGATCATTACAGCTGTCCTCACGCGTATTTGTAATTCCGAATTCATAACCCCTCCTGGCGAAATCTGCTCTTATTTATTCTTCTTCTATAGCCCCGAAACGCCGATCACGTTTAGCATATGCCTTCAGGGCCTGATCCAGTGTTTCTTCCGTGAAATCAGGCCAGAGAACCTTAGCAAAATAAAGCTCAGAATATGCTCCCTGCCAGAGCAGGAAGTTTGATAATCGTTGTTCTCCGCTTGGTCTGATGATTAAATCCGGATCAGGAACATCAGGCAAGTACAGGTAGTCCCGAAACTTTTCTTCATCAAGATCATCCAGATCGAGTTCACCCTTTTGAACTGCAGCAACAATCTTTTTGCTGCTGTCCACTATTTCTCGTCTGCTTCCGTAATTAAAGGCGAGAATCAACTGTAAGGTCTTACGGTCCACGGATGTCGACTCCGCCTCAGCAATAGTATCTTTCACCCGATCTGACAAAGCGTCTTTAACACCGGAAAAGCGAATACGGATGCCCTCTTTCTCCATTTCATCTTTATACTTATTAAAAAAATAAATGAAGAGATCCATGATTTGTTCGACCTCTGCTTGCGGGCGCCGCCAGTTTTCGGTTGAAAAGGCGAAGACTGTCACATAGTTTATCCGGCGTTTAATACACATGGCGCATAGGTCATATAGTTTTTCAGCACCGTAGCTATGGCCTGCAGAACGGGCTAAGCCACGTTTTTGCGCCCAGCGGCCATTGCCGTCCATAATAACAGCTAAATGCTGCAAAGGAAGCTTATCTTGCCTGTCATGGTCGTGTGACACCAGCTTCAGATCTCCATCAGCTCTTCATTTTTTTCGCTGACAGCAAGATCTACAAGTTCCACATAGCGGTCAGTCAGTTTTTGGATGTCGGCCTCTACCGTGTAATAAAGATTTTCTGAGATATCACTGTCTTTCAGATATTTTTTGTAAAGATCAATCGCTTCACGGCGAATATTACGTACTGCTACTTTGGAATCTTCACCCATCTGAGAAACGTCACGTGTCAGCTCCTGACGTCTTTCCTCTGTCAGAGGCGGGAAAACAAGCCGCAGGCTCTGCCCGTCATTCATTGGATTAATGCCTAAATTGGAAGCCTGAACAGCACGTTCCAGCTCTTTTAAAAGGGTCTTGTCCCAGGGAGTAATCATCAGCATACGTGCTTCAGGCACCTGTATGTTTGCAACCTGATTCAGCGGTGTATCTACTCCATAATAGGAAACAGAAACATTATCCAGTACGCGGGGATTTGCTCTGCCGGCCCGGATTGTCTGAAAATCACTCTTCAGGACAGATATGGTTTTTTTCATTTTTTCTTCAAATGGGACCAGAGACTTACTTGTATATTCTATGTTAGCCATCTTGCACCTCCTGTTCGTAGCATCAGTTCAATACGATTATCATTTTAACAAATTCAGCACTTCCATGCTGAGATACTCTTCCTGTTTATTCTTCAACTGTTACCAGAGTACCAATTTCTTCACCATGCGCAATCCGTGATATATTCCTTGGATCATTGAGATTGAAAACAATAAGCTTCATCTTGTTGTCACGGCAAAGCGCTGCAGCAGTAGCATCTATTACATTCAGCTCCTCACTGAGCACCTGACCATAAGTAAGTTTTGTATACATTATTGCATCAGTAAAAAGCTTAGGATCCTTGTCGTAAACTCCGTTAACCAGTGTCGCTTTCAGAATTACGTCAGCATTAATTTCGGAAGCACGTAAGGCTGCTGCTGAATCTGTGGTAAAAAATGGATTTCCCGTACCGCCGGCAAAAATCACAACACGTCCTTTTTCCAGATGACGCACAGCGCGCTTGCGGATAAAAGATTCGCTGATTTTCGGCATTTCCACCGCATTCATAACCCGGGTAGCCACACCTGTCTGCTCCAGGGCATCAGACAAGGCCAGAGCATTCATAGTAGTTCCCAACATTCCGATTTGGTCAGCTGTTACCCGGTCCATATCTTTATAATCGCGCCCACGCCAAAAATTACCACCACCGACTACAATTGCCATCTCGTAACCTTCAGCATTCAGTTGTGCTACAACTTCACTGATTTTGATTAAAGTCTCGTTGTCAATGCCACTCTCTTTTTTTCCGGCTAAAAATTCACCGGATAGTTTTAGCAGTATGCGTTGGTAATTAGCCATATTATTACCTCTCAAATTCATTTTTAAATATAAAAAAAGAAGGCTCATATGAACCTTCTTTCCTAAGTCATATTTTTACTTGAGCTGTGCTGCTACCTCTTCAGCAAAGTTACAGCAGTCTTTCTTCTCAAGACCCTCACCCATCTCAAAGCGGACAAAACGTCGTACACTAATATTCTCACCAATGATAGAAATCAACTCTTTGACCACTTCATCTACGGTCTTGGAGTCATCACGGATAAAAGCTTGCTCCAGCAAGCAGTAGTCTGCATAGAATCTTTCCAGCTTGCCTGCAGCAATCTTGTCAATAATTTGCTCCGGTTTGCCTTCCTTGCGGGCAGTTTCCTTAGCGATTTCGACCTCCTGGTCGATAACATCCTGAGGAACTTCTTCTCTTCTGACGTATCTGGGACTCATTGCAGCTATCTGCATAGCAAGGTCTTTCACCAGCTTCCGGAATTCTTCATTTTTTGCGGCAAAGTCTGTCTCAATATTGACTTCAATTAATACACCAATACGGCCTTCACCGTGTATATATGAATCCACGATGCCTTCTGCTGTAATGCGTCCTGCTTTTTTCTCAGCGCTGGCAATGCCCTGTTCACGCAGCCACTTAACGGCCGAATCCATATCGCCGTCTGTTGCGCTCAGAGCTTTTTTACAGTCCATCATGGGGGCGCCTGTCATTTCTCTCAGTTCTTTTACCATTTGTGCAGTAATTTTCATATTATCCACCTTCAATCTAGATAAACAATTGTACTATTATTTATAGCTGTTTTTAACTAATCTTCGTCATCATATTCATCTGCATAAGCTTTGTCAGCTTCAGCTTCTTTGGGTTCTTCAGCTGCAGCTGCAACCTGTTCAGAGACAGCGTCCATACCTTCACGGCCTTCAATAACTGCGTCCGCCATGATGCCGGTTATCAGCTTAACAGCACGGATTGCATCATCATTGCCCGGAATAACCAGATCAATCGGTTCCGGATCACAGTTGGTATCTACGATGGCTACGATAGGAATATTCAGGCGTTTGGCTTCTGCCACGGCGATGTGTTCTTTATTTGTATCTATGATGAAGAGGCAGGATGGCAAATCTGTCATCTCTGCTACACCACCGAGATTCTTTTCAAGTTTACTCAGCTCCAGGCGCAAGTCAGCAACTTCCTTCTTGGGCAAGACGGACCATGAATCACTCTCATCCATTTCACGCAATTCATGCAGGCGGTCGATACGTTTTCTGATCGTCTGGAAGTTGGTTAAAGTTCCACCCAGCCAGCGGTTGCTTACATAGTACATACCGCAGCGTTCTGCTTCTTCCCTGATAGAGTCCTGTGCCTGCTTTTTTGTGCCTACGAAAAGGACTTTGCCGCCACGGGCAGCTACTTCGCGCACAAACTGATGGGCTACTTCAACTTTTCTCAGTGTTTGTTGTAAATCAATGATGTAAATCCCGTTGCGCTCAGTGAAAATATAGGGAGCCATTTTGGGATTCCAACGACGTGTTTGGTGTCCAAAATGAACACCACTTTCCAGCAATTGTTTCATGCTAACTACAGACATTATTTTTCCTCCTGTTTGTACCTCCAGCACGACGCAATCTAAAGCAATTAAAAATAAGCAACAGGAAGCGCGCACTGTGTGTTTTTCCGCTGATAAACATATCATAGAAATTGTTTTAATGCAAATATGGTAGACTGGTTTAACCAGCATTTAACGCTGAAAAGAACGTCAGCTGAACAAGTATTGACACCAAACTAATAATAGCAGGAGTAACATATGATATCTAATGCCTTACTTAAATTCGCAGCAGCTCATGACTGGCATGCTGCAGAAGACGAGAAATACGTATTTGGAAAGTTTAACGGCTACTGCTTCACCGCTATGACTCAAGATGCACTCAGCAGTTATTTTCTACCCCTGGCAGGCATCTCACCGGAGGATCTTCTGTCTTTATCCAAATTTATTGAAGAAGGTCACTTTTCTTTGAAGCTTGTTGATTATGAAATGACTGACAACTTTCTCGCTCTGCGCGCCAAGGATACTCTCTTTAATTCCACAGCTAAACAAATTGCGCACTTCCTGACTCAGCTAACTCAAAAGCTGGAAGAATTTGACCTAGAGCCTAACAATTGTGTTATTTGCGGCCAGCCGGCTGAGACTGAAATCTTATATGTCGGCCTCTATGCCTATGCTCACCCTGATTGTCTTGATAAAAAAGGTATTGATTACACTGCAGCTTTAAAAGCTGAAGCGGATGATATCGAGGAGCTCCTGATATTGAAGCGTGATGGTGATGAAGAGGATCTGGTCGCATATGATCCGGATGCTGAGGATGAACTGTTTCCTGACTCTGAGAAGCTGGCTGCGCTTGCCGCTGAAATGAGCGAATATACCCAAAGGCTGATTAAAGATCTGACAGACCTGTGCGCAGTCCCCTCTGTCAAAGGAACAGAAGAGGAAGGCGCTCCTTTCGGCAGAGCTACTGTTGAGGCCCTGGCTGTCTTTTTAGGCCAGGCTGAAGCCCTGGGTTTTCGCACGAAAAACATCGATAATATGGCCGGCTATGCTGAGTATGGTCCTGAAGATGCAGATAAAATGGTCGCTTGTGTGTGTCATTTAGATGTTGTGCCGCCCGGAGATGGCTGGACAGGTGATCCCTGGCAGCTGCGCCACGAAGACGGAAAGCTTATCGCCCGGGGTGTAAGTGATGACAAGGGTCCTGCTTTGTCTGCTTTATATGCCGTGAAAGCTCTCATGGATGATCCGGATTTCAACCCCGACAAACGCATACGTGTCATAGTCGGTCTTGATGAGGAGTCTGGAAGCGCCTGTATGGATCACTATGTGAAACACGAAGAAATCCCGCAGATGGGATTCACTTCTGATGCCGACTTCCCTGCCATCTATGCTGAAAAAGGTATTGCTCGTTTACGTTTCACACAAGGCAGATCAGAAAATGACCAGATCACATGGGCAAAAGCCGGCAGTGCCGTCAACATGGTGCCGAGCAGCTGTCAGCTGGAACTGAGGGATTCTTCTTCAGAACAGTTTAATGGTGTCACTGCTCACGGCAGCAGACCGGATCTGGGTGTTAATGCTATCAACGTTACAGTAGATTCTCTGCTTGATTCGGGATATGAAGACAGCTTTCTCAACTTCTACAGTAAGTATTTTTCAGAGTCTGACGGCAGCGCTCTTGGTCTTGCTTTTGAAGACGAGAGCGGCAGCACAACTGTCAACGCAGGCCTCCTGAAGATTGACGATAAACAGGCTGAATTAGTGGTTGATCTTCGTTATCCGGTCAGTTTTGATCTGGATGCTGCCCTGGATAATCTAAAAGATTCTCTGGCTAAAGAAGGCGTCGATCTAAGCATTCAAGATCACATGGAGCCTTTATATTTGCCCAAAGATTCACCTCTCATAACTAGCCTGATGGATGTCTACAATGAAGGCACTGGTACCGAGGGTCACGCAGTAGCAATCGGCGGCGGCACCTATGCCCGCTCAATCCCGAATATCTGCGCCTATGGACCGGCTTTCCCGGGTGATGATGATGTCGCGCATCAGGCAGATGAATGGATCTCGGTTGAGAAATTAATGGCCGCTACTTGTATTTATCGCAATGCTTTCCGCAAGCTGGCCACTGAAGAATAAATATAGATTAATTTACTTTAGGGGCTGTCGGCCGACAGCCCCTTTTTTTTAGAAATATTTTTCTTAGCTAAGCTTCGATATCAATAAATTCAAACTTAACGACATCAAAGAGTCCTTTATCCGTAATCTTAAGTTCCGGTATAACAGGAAGCGCCATGAAACAGAGTGTCATGAGAGGATCAACATCTTTTGATACTTTGAGATCCTTTATTGCAATATCATGCAAAATCTCCAGCTCTTCATTAATCCATGCTGCCGAACGATCAGTCATAAGACCGGCAACAGGCAGAGGTGTAGCGCGAAGGATTTCAGCTTCGCGTGTCAGAACAAAGCCACCTTCCTGTTCAATCAGGGTTCTTATCGCCAGATCCATGTCTATGTCATTTGTGCCCACACAAATAATATTATGTGAGTCATGAGCAATAGACAGGGCAATGGCGCCAAGTTTTATTCCGTAGTCCTTCAAAAGAGCCACTGCAACATTACCAGTCTCCTGATGACGCTCCACTACTGCAATTTTCGCAACGTCTATTTCAGGGTCAAATACAAAATTATTTGCCGCATCACGGCGAACACGCACTATTTCATCTTTTGTATCAACACCGCCCGGTAATACCTTGATCGCATGGACCTTATCAGACTTAAGTTTCAGATTCAAACGATCGATATGATAATTCTTAACATGCATACTGCTGTTGACAGCATCTGTCGGATACTTCTTGACTTCAGGCAGATACTTACCATCCCGTGCAACTTCTGCGCCGGCAATAAATACTTGCTTAACGTCAAAATTATCGATATTTTCAAACAGGACAATATCTGCTCTCAGACCGGGAGCGATCGCTCCACGGTCATAAAGGCGATAGCACTCCGCAGCATTTAATGAAGCCATCGCAAGTGAAGTGTATACATCCAGACCGGCCTCCCTGCAAATCCGCAGATGGTGTTCCAGATGGCCATGTTCGAATATTGTCTTCGGTTGTCTGTCATCTGAACAGAGTAAACAACGGCGGTAATTACGTGGAGTGACCCCCACAACCAGGCGTTCCAGGTCATGACAGGCAGAACCCTGCCTTAACAGGACATACATGCCACGGCTGATACGATCATTCATTTCTTCAATGCTGGTACATTCATGGTCAGTCTTAATTCCTGCTGCGATGTATGCGTTGAGTGCCTCGCCTTTCAGACCGGGGCTATGTCCGTCAACAACTACACCGGCATCGTGAGCATGCATCAGTTTGTTCAGTGATTCGTCATCAGCCAGAAATACGCCGACTGAGTTCATGAATTCTCCAAAGCCTTGAATATCCGGACGCTCCAGCACTCCAGCCATATCCTGAGAAGTGATAGTTGCTCCTGCTGTCTCAAAGTTCGTAGCAGGTACCGAAGAAGGAAACATGTAACGAATATCGAGTGCCGTCCTCTCCCCTGCCTTGATCATATATTCCATTGCGTCAAAACCGTTGACATTAACAATCTCGTGCGGATCCGCAATCAAGGTTGTAGTGCCGTGAGGTACCACCAGACTTCCGAATTCTTCCGGCGTCAGATAGGAAGACTCTATATGAATATGGCTGTCAATAAGCCCGGGTGAAGCATATAAATCGCTGGCATCGATCTCTTTCACCCCTTCGTAAGATCCGATACCTGCTATCCACTCATCTGAGATGGCAATATCTCCCTTTACTATCTCGCCATTGAAAATGTCGATAACTGAAGCATTTTTCAAAACAAGATCAGCAGGTAGCCTTTTCATTGCAACATCTATGATTTTTTTCAGTTGTTCCTTTTTCATAGTCATTCCTTTCTTACTTTATTTTTGCCGGATCCGGGTCAAAAGAGCCTTCAAAACTTACGGGCTTCCGGACTAGCAAAAGGAGGAGGTAAAACACATGTCACCTCCTCCTTGATTATATCTTATAAATTGCTTTTACCGCCTTAAGCTTCGCTCTAATCCGTCTCTTCTGCGGCGACTTCTTCGGCTGCTTCTTCAACTGCCTCTTCAACTGTTTCTTCAACAGCCTCTGCGACCAGTTCTTCAGCGGCTTCTTCGACCAACTCTTCAACAGCCTCTTCGACTACTTCTTCTGCAGGCTCTTTGATTGTTTCTTTCTTCGCTTCAGCTTTCTCAGCTTTTTCTTCGGCAGCTTCTTCTTTGAAGCTATCGATAAAGTCTGAACCTTCCTGAGTAATCGCAGTGAAATCTGCAAGCTGAGATATGGAAGATGAAGCTGGACGATCTACATA
>LFSM01000013.1:0-18208 GCA_001512745.1 Clostridiales bacterium DTU032 | reverse complement strand
GGATCCGGATTAATCGGCTCGACTTCGCGTATGCTAACGCTGATACGGCGGGTTTCATTTGAAACCTCGACGACACGGGCATCAACTTCCATACCTTCATCAAGAACTTCATTAGGTGTGTTTAATCTGTAATCTGATATCTGCGAAATATGGCAAAGTGCATCCACGCCTGGTGCGATATTAATAAAAGCTCCAAAGGGGAACATGCGCACAACAACTCCGCGAACGATCATTCCCAAGGGGAAACGTTCTTCGATATTTGCATAGGGATCATCCTCTTTTTTGCGATAGCCTAGCGAAATGCGCTTTCTCTCACGATCAAAGTCAATCACGTGTACTTCAATATGATCATCAACCGCTAAGACATCCGATGGATGGCGCACACGCTGCCAGGATAATTCGCTGATGTGAACTAGTCCGTCTACACCACCGATATCAACAAAGACACCAAAATTGGTAAGATTGCGGACAACACCCTGATATACTTTACCAACCTCCATGGTATCCCAGATTTCACGTGCCTTATCCCGCCGATCGCGTTGCAAGAGAGAACGGCGCGATCCGGAAACACGTAAGCGTCTGCGGTTTGGGTCAAATTGGGTAACAAGAACATCAAAAGTTTTATCCATGTAGGGCTCTAAGTCTTCGACTCTGCTAAGTTCCAGCTGAGTGCGATGAATGTAGATGTTAATGCTGCCATAAGCTGCAATAACACCATCCCTGACAATTTTAACTACTTTTACCGTTACAGGTTTCTTCTCTTCAAAAGCGGATTCTACCTGTTCCTTGTGTTTGACAAAGTCAACACGAGCCTTTGATAGATTAATTTCTTTGCCCATGTCTGAGCTACGGATATTCCGCACATAGACATCTAATTCCATGTGTTCTTGACACGCTTGTTCCAGATCGATATCGGGGTCAGCTTCAAACTCGCGGATCGGTATCCTTCCTTCTGTTTTATCCCTCACGTCGACGTAGACAAATTCATCGTCGTATCGAACAATTCTTCCCTTAACAATACTGCCTTTTTTCAGCTCAGGAATACTGTCGATAAATTCTGTGAAGTCCACTTCAGGCTGCTCATCAGGCTGTTCTGGAGTCTCCTCCTGGTTTGCTTCAATTGCCTGTTCTGCTTGCTCAAGCTCCTCTTCAGCTTGTTCCAGCTCCTCTTCAGGCTGCTCCAGCTGATCTTTAGTCTGCTCTAGCTGCTCTTCCGGCTGCACTTGAAGTTCTTCCAGAGGCTGCTCTACGTTAATCAAGCCTTCTTTTTCCGTCATGTTTTGGATAACCTCCCTGATCATCTCTTCTGGTGTTGAGGCTCCGGCAGTGATGCCAATCCTCTCTGAACTCAAAATCTTCTCATATACGTCAGAAGAAATTTGGTCCGGCCTATCAATCCAATATGTGTTTTCACAGTGCTCGCAACATATCTCATACAGTTTAGCAGTATTTGAGCTGTTGCGGCCTCCCAATACAATCATAAGATCAGAATTGGCTGCAAGTGAAGACGCATCCGACTGCCTACGATCAGTCGTGACACATATTGTATCAAAAATCTCACAATTAGCAATTTTCTCCTGCAAAATTTCACAAATCTTACGCCATTTGTCAACAGAAAAGGTCGTTTGTGAGACTACGATCCACTTTTTCTCAGAAAACTCCTGTTTTTCAGCATCTAAAGCAGTTTCAAGAATGACAACTTCAGCCTCACCGGCATATCCGACCACACCCTCTACTTCAGGATGATCCCCGGCGCCGGTAATAATGATACCACTGCCCTCAGCAGCTGCATCTCTGACGATTTTCTGGATTTTCTTTACAAAAGGACAGGTTTCATCAATTATGCTGCAGGAACGTTCTAAAAGAGCTTTCTCAATTTCGGGAGAAATCCCATGAGCCCGCACCAGAACTCGTGAACCCGGTTCAATTTCATCTACAGAATTTGCCAGAATGACACCACGTCTATGCAGGTCATCGACAACTGATTCGTTGTGAACAATGGCTCCCAGCATAAAAAGAGGGCTGTTATCATCTTGAGCGGCAGCTTTAACAGCAGATTTGACAGCAAGATTTACGCCGGGGCAAAATCCGGCGTTATCAGAAACTGTGATCTTCTTCTTGCTAATAAACTTCTGATTAATTTTCTATGTCCGCTTCATTGCTAATTTCTGCTACATTCTCCCACAAATTGTGCTCATCGTCCAGTATGCTTACTTCGACAGTTTCATGCATTACCCGCCTACACTTTTCAGCTTCCGGGTTGAAGTATTCCTGGCCACCCAACTTGTAAATACGCCGCATCAGTTCATTGGAAATATCTAAGCCTGTTTGCTTATTGAGCTTCTTCCCTTCCCGTAAACTGAGCATAACAGTGGGGCCGATAACAACCTTTGGTCTGCTGAAGAGATGCTTCTTGCCAGTAACTGAGCATAGCTGAATTGGAATGCCTTTCTTAATGGCCAGTTGAACTGTAGTCGGCTTTGGTGGATTAGCAACTGCGTTACCACCCAGTGTGACACCACCTTCAATAAAGATACCTACGATATGTTCATTTCTCAGCTCGTTAATAATCCGTTTGGCTGCCTGAATATCGTTTGCCTGCCGGTCAATGGGAAAAATATCAAAACTTTTTAAGAAATAGCTTACAAGCGGAATACTAAACAGAGATTCTTTAGCTAACCAATGTAAGTGTTTGGAACGATAACGGATATAAATTAAAGCAGGATCCAGGATACTATTATGGTTGCAGACCAGCATCATCGGACCCTTTTTCCCCTTGGTTTTCCCGGAGATAATAAAACGTGGTAAGAAGACCAGATGCAGCACCGGCACAGCAATAAACATAAAGATAGCACGCCTGACCGGGTGTTTTGAGGCGGGTATATAGTTATTTGTCTTTGAGTTTTCAGTCTCTTTCCGGAACATCTGCATTCTCATTCATCTTTTTGTTGACCAGGTCCAGCATTTCTTCAACTAAATCAGCGACAGAGCGTCCGCTTGTATCAATAAAGATTGCGTCGTCTGCTTGTTTTGTCGGAGCCAGAGCACGGTTGCTGTCATTAAAATCACGTTGTTTCATTTCTAGTAAGACGTCATCATAATTGCTGCTTTCTCCTTTTTGCAACATTTCCTCATAACGCCTCTTGGCCCTTACTTCAGGACTGGCTGTCACGAAAAATTTCACACTTGCATCGGGCAGCACATAAGTCCCTATGTCCCGGCCATCCAGAACCAAAGACTGGCGCTCTGCCAGTGCCCGCTGCCGATCAACACAAAAGTGGCGGCATACACTAAGGGCGCTGATGTCAGAAGCTGCCTGAGACACAGCCGGTGTTCTTATATCATCAGTGACGTCGATGCCATCAACAAAGGTCCGCTGACCATCAGGAGACAGTTCCACATCAAGGTCCGTATCTGCCAGCATCTGCTGAATCTCAGCCTCATCAGACGGCTTCAGACCCATACGGAGTGCTTTTAATCCCAAAGCGCGATACATTGCTCCTGTATCTAAAAATAAAATGGAGAGTCTTGATGCTAATTCTCTTGCCAGGGTGCTCTTGCCAGCTCCGGATGGTCCGTCTATTGCGATTACGACAGTTTCGTTGGAATACCGGTCTTTTGCATCTTGTCTTCCACTATCTGCATTTTCTGCGGCTAATTCGTTTAATTTGATTTCTGTTTCCTCATCCGGATACTCAGCCGCCTCGTCATACATGAGCAGGTCCACCGCTTCTAGATCCTTAGTAGATTTCAGGCCGAAGTCTGCCAGAAACTGCTCGCTTACATAAAGCAGTCCGGGTCTGCCGGGAACATCCAGTGTTCCTCTTTGTTCAACTAAACCACGCTCTATCAAGCGTGTAACAATGCTGTCGCTGTTTACGCCACGTACCATTTCTATTTCCGATCTGGTTACCGGCTCACTATAGGCTATAACCGCCAGCACTTCGTATGACGCCTGGGACAGATCCTGGCGGTTTCTTGGGTCAAATAAAAGCGACAGACTCTCACCAAGCTCGACTTTGGTAGAGAGAGCAACTTTATCGTTGATTTCACTTAAACGCAAACCTGACCACACATCAATCTGATAACGCCGTTTCAGCTGATCCAGAAGTAAATCCAGCCTTTGGGCGCTTACTTCCATCAGGTCAGCCAGCTTATCTTTCTCAATTGGATCTCCTGCAGCAAATAAAAAGGCCTCCAAAAGCGCGAGGGCTTTAACATCGCTCATCATACTGCTTTCTCCTTAGCTTCTATATAAATTGGCGCAAATACTGACCTTTGCTTTGCAGTAATCTGATTTCGCCGCAACAATTCAAGGACAGCCAGAAAACCTGCAATACGTGTTTCCCTGGACTGTTCAGGCGGAAACAGTTCATAAAAGAAAAAACGAGGTTTTTCATTCAGCTTGTCTATCAGCTCATTCATGCAGGAATTTACTGAAATTCTCTCCCGTTGCAATATTTGCTGCATGGTACTTTTATTAGACTGAAAGCGGGCTGAATTACGGCTGACAATAGTGTCAACAGCCTGGGCAAAGCGATCAACATTCAGTTTCTGTCTTCTGATTTCTTTTTCAATACCAAGACGCTGGGGCAATTCTTCAGGCTTATAAAAAGTCAAAGAATAGATCTCACGCCGCTCCTTTAATTGCATAGCGATCATGCGGCAGCGTCTGTAACGAAGAAGCTGAAAAATCAATTCGCTGCTGGGATCAAACTCCGCTTCTGTATCTGTATCCGTTTTATAAGATGGCAGGAGCAGACTTGATTTAATCTGAATCAGAGTTGCTGCCATGAGAAGAAAAGAACTGACAAGATCCATATCAAAACTAGACATTTTTTTGATTATGTCTAAATACTGATCTGTAATTGACGCGATAGAAACTTTATCCAGAGCAACATTGCCATGTTCTAATAAATGGTCCAGAAGCGCCAGCGGACTCTCGAAAGAGTCCACGTTTATATCTTGCACCAAGCTGTCTGTTTCTAGTATCTCATTCGCCATAATAAACGTTTAAAAAGCCATCGGCGGCAAGCCCAGTGCTATTTGAATCTTTTGGAAGACCCAGCCAATTGGTTGTCTGATAATGAAATCAAAGGGAAGCCGGACCCATCCTAAGACTGTGGAAAGAGCTCCCTGGAAAAATATCACAATCACGATAAAAACCAAACCGATGATTCTCTCCTTCTGCAGAACTTTGTAGTAAATATCCTGGGGCAAGAGGGCGCCAAAGATCTTGTAGCCATCCAAAGGCGGTACCGGCAGCAGGTTGAAAACTGCAAGCCAGATATTTACCACATATAGGTTTGAGAACAGCTTCATGAACATAAGAAGAATCGAACTGCTCACCCAGCCAAAAGCCACGGCCGCAGTATAAAGAAGACAATAAAGAAACCAGGAGATTGCACTTAATATTATGTTAGACAAGGGTCCCCATAAACTAGTGTAGACTATGCCCTGTCGTGTTGATTTTGCCTCAGTAAAACGTGCAGGGTTGATGGGCACAGGCTTAGCATAGCCAATTCCCAGAATTAAAAACATTAAGAATCCGATCGGATCAATATGTTTCAACGGGTTCAGAGTCAATCGGCAACTTAAGGCTGCAGTATCATCACCCATACGGAAGGCGGCATAGGCATGCGACGCTTCGTGTACTGAGATCGACAGGCTAAGAACCAGTATCGTCATCAACAGGTTAATAAGATCAATTCCACCAAATATATTTAACAGATTATTACTTCCTTTCACTTTAACGGGTAAATTATAGCACAGCTATTCTAATTCAAAATTCTTTCAGAAAAGCTGAATTATTATAAGAGTTATGGTTTTGTCAGGTAGTTTTCAAGACCATTTGAACTTATCATCTCATCATTGACAGTGATAAACAATGCTTCTACCTGTTCAAAAGAAGATATAAATGTATCAATTTCTTCAGGCGGAGTCAAAAACAAGGCAGTTGACAGAGTATCGCCCAGACTGCCATCCGGGCTGATCACAGTTACTGAACTGAATATATTTCCCGGATAGAGTGTCAGCGGGTCAATTATATGATGATAATTTATACCTTCATATTGGTAAGAGCGCTCATATGACCCGGAGGTGGTCACTGTCATATTCTGAACAGAAAGAACTTCAACAATGCCGTTTTCCTGGTTTGGGTTCGGATTCTTTACTCCTACAGTCCACTGGCTATCTTTAGAATTATTCACTCCTGCGGCGTAAATATTGCCACCCAGGTCAAGCAGAAAATTCTCTGCTCCGGCCTGTCTGAGATCTTTAACCAAAAGATCTAAAGCATACCCTTTGGCGATTGCGCCTACATCTACTGAAGCTTTTGTATCTCTGATGTATGCAGTAGCTGCTGCATGATCAAGGATGAGATCATTAATGTCACAATGAGTGGCTGCTTCTTTCAGCTGATCATCTTCAGGTATCCGGGCATCATCGGGATTTGACAGAGAATATTGGCGCGCTTCATGCCATAAGGAAGTAACTGCACCTAACATAATATTGACCCTGCCCCGGGTCTGCTCTTCTGCTTCAATACCAAGTTCCAGCAAAGCCATAGTCTCTTCATCCAGGGCTACCGGTGCTATTCCGGCTTGCTCATTGAGGTCTTTTAAGCTATTTGATTCTCCTCCTGAATCAGCGAAAATATTGAACTTGTGATCAATCTCTTTCAGGCGCTGTTCCAGGATATTGCTCCATTCCTCAAACTGCTCCTCATCATCAGTGTAAACAAGCAGTCTGCTGACTGTATCAAGATACTGTGTAAATAAAGCTTCCTGTCTCGCGGGCTTCTTATCTGCCGGAGCACAGGAAGAAGAAATAAATATCAGCGGAATCATAAAGATAGCGAGCAAAACATGTGACGAGTGTTTTAGCCATGCCTCCATCGGCCGCTGCACTGCTTTTAGTATCAGAGATGTCATTGTGCCGGTTACTAAAGCCAGTATGAGAAGCAAGCCACCAATGTAGGTCCATGAAAGCTGTACCTCACTGATCAGGAGGAAGATCAGAAACTGGCCAAGATTGTGAAACAAGGCTCCTGTCACCGATAAAACTAATAGCGGCAGTTTTTTCCGGAAAATCTTCATAAGGAGCAGCATGGCCAGCAGGGAAAGGACACTGCCGGTTAAAGAAGTCAGGCCTGCCAGAAGACCGCGGGTTAAAAACACATAAAGACTTTTGCCAGCTGTTACGAAAGCAGCACTGCCGGCAGAAAGGTAAAGCAGAGCTGCCATGACCGCCACATTCGCCAGTCCATAACGCATGGGAATCGGCGTTGGCAGGGCCGGCAATAATGATTCAAAAGTACTCAGAGCCAGAGCCATCGCCAGAAACAAGGCGCTGATGACTAATTGCCGTGTTTTTATTCCTATATTATTTTTCCTGCCGGACTCAGGCAACGGTATCCACTCCTTCAGCTTCTGCTGCTCCCTGCAGAACAATTACAAAATTATTCGGCAGGCAGGCCGCGAACTGACCGGCTACTCTGATTCTGCCTGTATTGACACAGACTTGATCCGGACAATCGGATCGCACAATGGCTATTGACCGGTCAGGCCATTGTTGAATTTCCACCGCCGGAAGCTGATCGTAGGAAAGAAGCCGCGCTGTCCCCTCTTCCAAGACAAAGCGATCAATCACCACTCCCTCGTGATATACCAGCACCTCGATGCCGGCTGAATGACTTATTAACGACGGAATCAGTAGCATGGCCAGGGCTGCCACTGCAATTAATCCTAATAGAATAAAATCACGCGGTCTGGCCCATGGCCTCTGCTCGCGTGATTTATCACTTCTTATCTCATTGTTCATTTTCTTCTTACTTACTTTAGTTATCGCTAAACAAGAACCGGCAGTGAGCTAGTCATCAGGGTCAGTTAGGTCATCTGCCTCTGTTGCAGACTCCTCATTTGTACCTTCATCTGTTGTTTTTGTATCCGCGGACACTGTTAAGATAAACTCAAAAATAGCATTTTCTTCAATGCCATTATCAGCTGTTAAAATAACTTTATAAATACCTTCAGGCAAACCCTCAGAAATCTCTAATATTTTTGCAGTATCATTCCAGCTAATCCTGTCATTACTCGAGTTTACACTCAGTTTAGGTGCAGGATTTCCATTAATCGTAAAAGCATCGGAAGACACTTTGCTATATCCTTCAATTAATTCTAAACTTGACGGGCCAAAGATGCTTGGTGCTTCCTCAGTTTTTTCAACAATTAAGGTAAACTTCAAGGTCGCATCACCAGCGCTGTTACTAACTGTCAGCGTGATCTCATACACCCCTTGAGTCAATCCTCCTGCAATATCTATTTTTTTGGTCGAATTGTTCCAGGTAATTTTTTTGCCGGCCGGATTATTGCTGATACTTATTTCAGGTGAAGGATTACCAGTAACAGTAAAGGCAGCTGTAGAAGTTTTTTTGTAACCTTCAGTCAATGTCAGACTTTTATTGCCACTTATAGTCGGTGCTCTCAAAAGTCCCAGATAAGGGTTCTCCTGGTGCCAGTCAGACGGATCCCAGCCAAGTCTGCCGGATATGCTGTAGGGACTGCTGGTATTAACTGCAGGAACTGACTGTGGCGTTGGCCAGGAATAACCGGAACTATCCGTTAAAACATAAAGAGGCATACCAGGATAAGCGTAGCCTTGAATCTTGACAGCATCCCTGACGCTTAAACGAATACAGCCACCGGTTGTTTTATATCTTCCTAAAGCGTACAGACCGCCAATCCAGCATTCATTGTGTTTGGGCCCTGACTTACTACTATATTCATATGGAACAGAGTGAAAAAAGTAATCACCCATTATTTGAGTAGGATAGCGCACATAGCAATCACCCAGTAAAGAAAACTTCAGATATGACGGCCTGAAGGCGGTGATTTTGATTGGTTTTCCTTCAGGAGCTTTCGGGGTTGTGTTGTTGAATCCGGTAGAACAATAAAATGCCTCAATCGGTATTTCCTGATCAGCTTCATCCAATCCATAGACTACAGTAATCTGCACATCTTCAAATACGCGGATAGAATGAGCTCTGCCCACCTTGCCAACAGGTTTGGCAGCAAGATTGGCAGCTATTGTTGAAGTCGTTGTAGTTTTGCTCGTATCGGTAACAGTTGTGCCTGTAGTATCAATATCATCTTTATCTTTTGCAGGAAGAGTGTCCTCATTAAAGCCATATCCCGAAGTAGGGTCGTCTTCACCGGCAGGCTCCGTATCGGCAGTAGTTCCTGTCGTAGCCGAGGTCTGTTCTGTGCTGACTACTTGACCGCTGCTGGGATCGGAAGGAGAAAAATTTTGCATCTGAGGGACACAGCCTAAGAGAATTGAGGCCAGCAATAAAAGCATAATAATCGAAGTAAACAGCCCCAGGTTTCTTCTTAGTTTTATGTTTTTAAACTTAGTCAAAGTAAACTCCCGGCAAAGATGTATATTTGCATCGAGACAATACATCTTCGTATTTTATTTCCATAAAGCTTATCATATCAAATATAGGCCATTTGTGGTATATAATACAAAATCGACAGTCTGTATAGCTATGTTATATTTAATGTAATTTGCTCTCTGCCATAGACGATAATGGGGATGCAAAATGAAAGTGAATTATGTCAGCGTCAGGAAAGAAGACAAATACTAAGCGTAACCACCCTTCTGCCAGCTACCGCAGCAGTTTCCGTTATCGTTTTTCCTTCCCTGTTCTCAGAATCCTGCTCACTCCGGTAATCTGGCTTTTATTCAACTACAGAGCCTATCACTACCAAGCAGCAAAAGACGAGAACTACTTAATACTGTCTAACCATACGGGTGCTCTGGATCCACTCATGCTGACGATGAGCTTCAGAAGACCGATTTTTTTCGTCGCCTCCGATCATTTGTTTCGTCTGGGTATTATCAGCAAGATCATAGATTTTCTTGTTGCCCCAATTCCTATAATAAAATCGAAACAGGATCTGCAGGCCCTGCGCGACATCAGTACAGAGTTGGCAAATGGCAATACTGTTGCCTTGTTCCCCAGCGGCAGCCGCTCAGTCAGCGGGCCGGAAGAAACTATTCCCCGTGCTACCGGCAAATTGCTTAAATTATTGAAGGTACCGGTATTGCTTTATCGTCTCGAGGGTGGCTATCTAACTTCCCCACGCTGGGCCAGATCACATCGCCGTGGGAAAATGAGCGGCAGAGTTGTCTACAAGCTGACAGTTGCTGACATTGAAAAATATACGACTGAAGAACTGGACAAGATTTTGTATGAACATCTGAATGCCAACCCCTTCGCCGGCAAGGAAAAAAATACCATCAATTATCTTGGCCGCAACTATGCTCAATATTTGGAGCGCATATTCTGGAAATGCCCTTCCTGTCTGCGTTTTAAAAGTTTAAAGTCCGAAAAGGATATGATCTTCTGTGACTGTGGTTTCCGCCTGCGCTACAATTCCAAAGCTTACTTTGAAGCCTCCGGAAATACTGCCAGAGATCTATCCTATGCAGTACGTTTCCCTCATGTTGATAGTTTTTATCAATGGCAATTAAATGAGTTAAAAAAAGACTTCAGTGCTGAGAAACTGGCTGCAATGGATTTAAGTCAATCTATTTTCTCCGATGATGAAGAGACGCTGATACTAACATCCAAAGCCAGCAGGAATCAGAAAGTACTTAAGGGTTCAGTTGCTCTCTACCCTGACAGACTGGAATATCTGGATCCACATAGTGGAGTCTGTTTTTGCTTCCCTCTGACACACATCCATGATATCGACTGTATCGGTCCCCAGCGCTTACAGTTTACTGATGCCCGGGATCAGCTGGTTTATGAAAGCAATAATAAAAAACCCCGCTCCGCTTATAAATATATAGAAACAATAAAACAAATAAAGTTGCAGTTGACATCGAGCAGATGAGATAATTGTAAATTTTCAATAAGTAATTGCTGCCAATCGTTATTTGACTTTTTTGAAGATTAGGTTCAGGAGGAGAGTATGGATTTTTCATCAGCCAACAAAGAGTTATGGAGCTTTATTATAACCAGCGGCATTTTGGCTATCTTGTTGCTTCTTGCTAATTTATTGCGCAGGAAGACCAGATTTTTCCGCAATGCTTTAGCTCCCACATCCGTTATTGCTGGATTCATAGGGCTTATCGTTAGTGAAAGCGGCCTGATTACCCTTGATATTGATTTGCTCAATATGCTCACATATCACGGTCTTGCTATCGGCTTTATCGCCCTTAGTCTCAGAGTCCCGCGCTTACATGATCTCAAGAAGCAAAAGGGAGACGGCTTATATGACAGTGTCAACTCAGGCATGCTGATAGTCTCCAACTATCTGATGCAGGGGGCACTTGGTTTAATTATCACAATAATCGCTTCCTTTACTTTCGCACCCGGTTTTTTCAAAGCCTCAGGGATACTCTTGCCCATGGGATATGGTCAGGGTCCGGGGCAGGGCAACAATATCGGTGCAATGTATGAATCTTACGGTTTTGCCGGTGGACAAAGTTTCGGTTTGGCCATTGCCAGCATCGGATTCGTCTTGGCCAGTATTGGCGGCATCGCCTATCTTTATTATCTTAAGAAAAATAATAAGCTGCCTGAAACAGCGATAAGACATTCAAAAGACCAGGTTGAAGTTATCTTTGAAGATGATGATGAAGTTCCTCTGTCTGAACCTGTTGACCGTTTAACCCTGCAAGTCGCCATGATAGCACTGGTTTATCTGGTAACTTATGGGCTGATTTATGGTCTCTTATGGCTCCTGGGCCGCTTCCCTGCCTTGTCAGGCCTGGTTGATACTCTCAAGCCACTGCTTTGGGGTTTTAACTTCCTTATCGGCTCTGTCGTTGCTTTGTTAATGCGCAGCTCACTGAAAATATTCCGGCAGAAGGGCCTGATGTCTCATCAATATCCTAATACCTATTTACTGAATCGCATCGCCGGCTTCGCCTTTGATGTAATGGTTGTCGGCGCCATATCCACTATTTCTATTGATGACCTTAAAGGTAATTGGCCGGTATTTCTAATCATGTCAACCCTGGGAGGTGTAGCCACTCTTTTCTACAATATCAAGATGTCAAAAATCGTCTACCCGGATTATCCGGTTGCAGGTATGATGGGCATGTATGGCATGATGACCGGTACAGCCAGTACGGGTATTATGCTCCTGCGGGAAGTTGATCCGCTCTTTCACACTCCTATGTCAATGAATCTGGTTACCGGCAGCAGCACCGCCATCATCTTTGGTGCACCTATATTGCTTTTTATTGGCCTTGCAGCTCAATCTGATTTGCTCTTATATGTTACGCTGGCTGCCATCTTTGTCTATTGGGCTATTCTGCATTTCGGCCTCAAATACCGGGCCAGAAAACATGCCATGAAACACACTACTTCAGCTATTACAGAAGAAGAAAGCGATTAAGAAGATCAAAAGTGTATAATAAGTTTTGCTAACTTGCTTAATATGAGTGATTTATAAAAGAGGAGACCTATGTTATTTAACAGACGCAAAGACGGAAAGCTGGTTAAAGGCGGCGATCCCATGATACACATCATGCCCTATGTTATGCGCGGGCGTAATGAGTCAGCAGTCTATTATGGAAAATCATTTTGTGTGGAAAATATTCAGGAGTATATTCGTGAGAAACGCAGGGAGGGCAAACGAATAACTCTGTTTAATGTTATTGTTTCCGCACTTCTGCACACCCTATACCGCAGGCCGCATTTAAATCGCTTTGTGGCCGGGCGTAAGCTTTACCAGCGCAACACTATGGATGTCCTCTATGTAGTTAAAACTCTGATGACAGATGATGGTGTTGAATCCGTTGCAAAAATCTCCAGTGATGGTCACGACACACTGGAAGATGTTACCAGGATGATGAGTGATCATATCAGTTATATTAAAGATGGCCAGGAAAAGAGTGATGACCGCCTGATTGGATTTGCCAGCAGATTGCCAAGATTCCTGATTAGATCTGTCTTGTGGCTTGTCAGGTTACTGGATTTTCATGGCCTGATGCCTAAAGTACTAATGGATAACATTCCCCTTTATTCTTCGGTCTTCATCTCGCATATGGGAAGTCTCGGAGCAGAAGCACCCTTCCATCATCTTTACGAATTTGGAACTACCTCTATCTTCTGTACTATTGGTAAGATCTATAAAAAACCATATCAGAATGTTTCCACCGGAGAACTGGAATGGAAGAAGACTATAGACATCAGCGCCACTATCGACGAACGTATCTGTGATGGTTTTTATCTGATAAAAAGCCTGCGTCTTCTGGAGACATATATTGATAACCCCTATCTGCTGGAACAAAGTCCCATCGAGCTGGACCTGGAGCATAAACATAAGCTTCGTCAATACAAGCAATATGACGGAGACTCGGAATCATTCCTGGAAGATTACTGGGAGAACATGATGGCTGAAGCTGACGGTGCCAAGAAGGCAGATCAATCAGACGAAAAGATATAAGCTTCTTCCTCTCCTCTGAGCAGGCGCCTGCCGCCTTCATACAAGGCCTCCATCTCTAATTCCCCGGCATATACGTAAAGCGGTGCGATAAACTCAACCCGCTTTCTTACTTCTTCAGTAATAAACTCTGAGTTTGCCAGCCCTCCGGTGAGAATAATTGCGCGCACATGACCACTGACAACAGGAGCCAGGGACCCGATAGCTTTTGCAATCTGATAAGCCATGGCTCTAAATACCAGGCCGGCTTCTTCATCCCCTTCACGCATGCGTCTTTCTAACTCAATCGCATCATTGGTCTGAAGATAAGACATCAGGCCTCCCCGTCCGACTTCATAACTGTATAAGCCGTCCGCACCTTCTTCCCGTGCTATTTCAGCAGCATTATATATCGGCAGGCTACCGGCTCTTTCCGGGGAGAAAGCCCCCTCATCTGCTGCTACAACATCAATTATTTCACCCTTAGACTGAATATTCATTGAAAATCCGCCGCCAAGGTGCGCCATAATAACGTTTTCCTCCAGAAGATCAAAAGCTTCCTGGTCAGCAATCCTTCTGGCTACGGCTCTTGTATTCAGTACATGTGTAAAGCTTCTGCGGTCATGATTTTTCACCCCTGAAAGACGTGCTTCGGGCAAAAGTTCGTCTACAGAAATAGAATCATAAATATAAGCAGGCACTCCCCCGCCGTCTCTGGATATGCTCAAAGCAATACCGGCTCCCATATTGGAAGCATGCTCCTGCACCGGATTAAATAAGAGTGTATCTACCAGGAATTGATCAATCTGATAGGCTCCATGACGCACCGGCGGCAATATGCCGCCACGGGAGACAATAATATCCAGTTCACAAGCCCGTAAATCATTATCTTCAAAAAATGTACGCACCGCCTCAGTTCGCATCTCCAGCTGATCGTTAATTCTTTTGAACTGTGACAAGATCTTACTGTCATGGACAATCTTATTCTCACACAGACAAGTCTTTTCATCATATAAGGCGACCCGGGTCGATGTAGAACCCGGGTTTATTACAAATATTTTCATTTCAATTCCTTTTCATCCTGCGGCCGGGTCAGAACAACTGCTAAAGCTATCGTATTAATCTTTTCTGCAGGAGAAGCACTGCGGGAAATTAGCAATATCGGTATCCGGGCACCCACTATCAGTCCTGCCATTTGCCCCCCTCCACCGTAAACAAGCCCCTTTGCCAGCAAATTTCCTGAAACGAGATCAGGCACCAGCAATACATCTGCGTCACCGGCTACCGGACTGCTATACCCTTTGACTTCAGCAGCTCCTGTCGTATAGGCAAGGTCAAAGGATATTGGTCCTTCAACGACGCAGTTACCATACTTTCCCTTTGCCGCCTCTTCTTTCAGATAGGCCGCATCCCTTGTTTCCCTAAGCTTAGGATTGACTTTCTCTGTTGCTGCGAGAACTGCCAGCTTAGGCATTGACAGGCCCAAACGTTGCGAATAATTCACGGCATGCTTCAAGATTTCTTCTTTCTCTTCCAGTGTGGGATAAGGAATCATACCTCCGTCAGTTACAATAAACAATTTATGATAGCTGGGCATCTCCAGCCAGGCTAAATGAGTTAAGAGACTGCCTGTTGTCAGGCCGCTATCTTTTTTCAATACAGCACGCAGAAGTACTGCACTGTCAAGATTACCCTTCATCAGCATCTGGCATTTAGAAGCTGCACAGGCAGCAACGGCATACTCAGCTGCTTCTTCAGCAGATTCAAGTACATAATATGAAAATTCAGAGTCTCTGACCTTATCCAAAACATATTGTTCAGTGCCGGTGGTCATAAAAAATGCCGCAGTGGCCAGTTGCAGTTCAGCAGCTTCTTCAACCGCTTGCAAACTATGCCTGTCAGGTGCAACTACTGCAATAACCGGCTTGGCCGAAAGTGCCTGCGCTTGCCTGCGGATCTCTTCAAAGTTCTTCATAATTGCTCCTTATATTTATGATGATAATCACAACTAACACTTTAATAATATAGTACAATTAGCACAAATGTCACATAAAACTTGTGTTATTTAAGCGAATAATATTCTGTTGAGATTGCAGTATGTTAAAATGCAGAGAAACATACTACGCACTAGTTTATTAACAAGAATGGAGGTTATAAATGAGCGTTGGGAAAAATATCAAAAGAGTTGACGCTTTTGAAAAAGTTACAGGCAGAGCGCAATATACGGCCGATCTGGTCGATAAAAAAGCACTAATTGCTAAAATACTCCCTTCAACAATTGCCCATGGCCGGGTAATCAGTATGGATACTTCAGAAGCCGAGAAAGTTAAGGGTGTGGTGAAAATCGTAACTTGTTTCGAGGTACCTGATGTACAGTTTCCTACTGCAGGACACCCCTGGACAACCGATCCTGAGCATCAGGACGTAGCAGACCGTTTGCTTTTAAATAAACATGTTCGCTACTACGGAGACGAGATCGCTCTTGTAATTGCTGAAGATGAAATTTCGGCCAAACAGGCTTTAAAGAAGATTAAAGTTGAATATGAGGAATATCCAATTCTTCTCGACCCGCTGGAAAGCATTAAAGAAGGAGCTCCTCTCCTGCACGAGGATATTTCGCCAAATAACATTTTGGCATCTTCAAGCGTCCGCCATGGCAACTATGAGGAAGCCATTAAGGAAGAAGGACTGACCAAGGTCGAGGGTTGGTATCATCTGCCGACAGTTCAGCACGCACATCTTGAACCTAATGTTTGCTATGCCTATATGGAAAAAGACCGGGTCACCGTTGTAACTTCGACCCAGATTCCCCATATTGTCAGACGTGTAGTCGGACAGGCAAACTGCCTGCCCTGGGGTGATGTACGTATAGTTAAGCCTTACATTGGCGGTGGTTTCGGCAATAAGCAGGATGCCCTGTGGGAACCCCTGTGCGCCTTTGCTTCGCGCTGCGTGGGCGGCCGTATGGTTTACCTGGACACAACAAGAGAAGAAACCTTTGTAAACAACCGTGTCCGTCATGCTATGCACGCTCATATTATTTCCTGGATTCGCCCTGACGGTACAATCGCAGCAAGAAAGCTGAAATTTTATTCTGATCAGGGTGCCTATGCTTCACATGGACACTCAGTTGCCGGCAAAGCGCTGGGCTCTGTCAATCAGATTTATCCCTGCGACAACTTTGAAGGCGACGCCTACACTGTCTACACAAACAAAACTGTAGCCGGAGCCATGCGTGCTTATGGTATGCCACAGGCAACTTTCTTTACTGAAGCCCATACTGAAGACATCTGCAGAGAAATGAATCTTGATTCTGTGGAGTTCAGACGCAAGAATTCAATGCCCAAAGGCTTCATAGACGACTTTTCTAAAAATGAAAACTATTATGATACTTACAATCTCTTAATCGATAAAGTCATGGAGATGACTGATTATGAAGAGAAGCGCAAGCTATACTCCCAGCCGCAGCAAGGTCCTGTCCGCCGCGGAATCGGCATGTCTCTTTTCTGGTACAACACTGCAGTCTGGCCCATATCTGTTGAGACTTCAGCTTGCCGCATGATTTTAAATCAGGACGGGTCCATTCAGCTGCAGCTAGGAGAAACTGAGATCGGACAAGGTGCTGACACTGTATTCTCACAAATGGCTGCATCAGCTGTAGGTATTCCCGTCGAGAACGTTAATATTGTTTCCACTCAGGATACTGATATAACACCTTTCGGTCTGGGGGCCTATGGTTCACGTCAAACATACGTGGCCGGTTTTTCCATAAAACAGACCGGCACTATATTAAAGGAACGTATTCTCGAAAACGCACACCGCTACATACGCATGCCGGTTGATGTACTTGACATCGTAGATGGCAATATTGTGCGCAAGGGCGACGGCAAAGTAATGATGAGCTTATGTGATCTCGCATTAAATGTCCTGTACTGCCACGAGCAGGGAAATCATATTACGGCAGAAAGTACCTATCAGGTTAAAAGCAATGCCTATTCCTTTGGTGTCTCTGTTGCTGAAGTCGAAGTAGACATTCCCCTCTGCAAAGTGGAAATCTTAGATATCTGTAATGTTCATGATGCCGGTAACCTGATCAATCCTCAGACTTCTGAAGCACAGGTCCATGGCGGCATGAGCATGAGTATTGGTTACGGTCTCTACGAACAACTGCTCTATGACGAAAAAACCGGCCGTGTTTTGAATGACAATCTCTTAGACTACAAGCTCAGTACATTCATGGACCATCCGGATATGAAGGTAGCCTTCATCGAGAACCCGGAACCGACCAGTCCATTCGGTACCAGAGCACTGGGAGAACCTCCCGCCTGCTCACCTGCTGTCGCGATCCGCAATGCCATACTGCAGGCGACCGGAGTATCCTTTAACACACTCCCGATGACACCACAAAGACTATATGAAGGTTTCGCTGAAGCAGGTTTGCTTGAATCCGATTTTGAGATAAGTGCGAGACGTGAGCAATATGAAAAAACCAGAGACGAGTTAAACAAACTGTCTCAGGAAACAGCGTAGGAGGATGCAATGAAGTACGATATTAAAAAGCTTTATGAAGCTGCTTCGCTGGATGAAGCGATCAGCTTACTCGACGAGCATCCTGAGGCAAAGATCATTGCCGGCGGCTCTGACATACTTATCAGTATACGCGGAGGCGAACTTGCCGGCTGCACTTTAGTAAGTATCTATGGCCTGGATGATTTGAGGGGTGTGACTGTTGATGAAGACGGGACGATCCGCATCGGATCACTGAC
>LFSM01000001.1:2795-3223 GCA_001512745.1 Clostridiales bacterium DTU032 | reverse complement strand
TCTTTAAGGAAGGGCAGGGAGGCCAGAGCAATATGGGAACGCAAAGTCAGGGTATAGGCTTCCTTCTCAGCCCTGGTTAACTCACCCATCGCTATGGTACGGGTAATATCAGTGGTTCCGTCCCACATCTGGGCGCCGCAGTCGACCAGATAAAGTCCGTGGGCTTCCAGTTTGGCGTGATTTTCTTCAGTAGCCTGATAATGCATCATGGCAGCATTGGGACCGTAAGCAGAGATTGAGGAAAAGCTTGCTTCGATATAAAGGGGATCCTGCTGACGCAGGCGTTCCAGCTCCGCGGTGACAGAATATTCGTTATGACCAAGTTCAACCGCTTTGTGTTTTACAAAATAAAGATATGACGTGACATAGGCGCTGTCTCGCATGCCCGCCTCAAGCTGTGACTTCTGCTGAAGATCATTGAGCTTGGC
>LFSM01000001.1:1405-2776 GCA_001512745.1 Clostridiales bacterium DTU032 | reverse complement strand
TTGACGATAATTTTGCTTTCTCCGGGCAAGGCCTCGACCAGACTGCGGCTGACCCGATCGCGGTCGAGGACAATTCTTTCAGCCTGAAGTCCGTGTAAAGCATGGCGTACGCTGTCATAGGGAGCAACAGTCACACCTTGGTCTGCGAGCGTCTCAGCAACGCCGCTGTCAAGACTGTCCGGATTTATAAACAGAGTGGCCTTTTCTTTTTCAATCAAGGCATAGGAAAGGGCGACCGGATTGCCGGGAACATCTTCGCCCCGTAAATTTGTCAGCCACATGATGTCATCGAGACCGACGTAGAAGGCTGCATCTGCAAGATCCTGCTTCATCAGTTCCCGGACCTCTGCGATCTTATCGGAGCTGCTTCTGCCGGCATATTTAAGCGGATGTGATCTGACTCTTCCCTGCGGCAAAGGAGGTCTGTCTTCCCAAAGCTGGTCGACCAGATCAAGGTCTGTAATTAGGGTAATGTCTTTATGACTGAGTTTTAAAGCCATGCGGCCGATTTCGTTGTCTGAGTGCAGGCTGCCGGCGATAGCCAGCTTAGATGCCTGCGGCAGCTTGTCGACCAGCCAGTCCTGAGTATTAGGCACTCCCGGAGCACCCGCCTTCATCAGGATAATCTCGCTGCCTGCAAGATCCTTGCCGGCCTGAATGTGATAACGGCCGTCCACCCAGAGCAAGGCCTGGTCCATGGTAACGACCAAGGTGCCGGCCGAACCTTCGAAGCCTGACATAAAGGCGCGGGAGCGGAAATGATCAGCGATGTATTCGGAATTGTGCGGGTCTGCTGTGCCTATATAGTAGGCGTAGAGCCCGTGTTCCTGCATCAGATCACGCAGGGCGGAGATTTTTTCATTAACTGTCATATGAAGTCACTCTTTCTCAAAAATATATTTACTGAATACCCATATTCTACCGCATTGAAAGCCCTCTAGTGGAATAGTTGCCGGGCCTTCATTTATAAGTTTATTCTAGGCGCTGCCACTTCATTTCTTCACCGGCGGCATCGAATTTTTTGCGCTTAGCCGTGATGGAGTCAATTGTGATGGAAAAAATGGCCAGCCTCTTTAGGCTAAAGTTCAGGGCTGCTTCGAAGTAATCCATTTTATCAGGAGTATACTTTTCGCAGATGGTGCGCATAGCCAGACGGAATTCGTCAGGCCGGTCAGCAAAAGCGATGCCTTCGATTGTCCCGCTAACAATGGCCGAGGAATACTCAGTTGTGAAAACTTTACTCAGCAAATCACTGATTTTTCCCCGGTCAGCCAGGTCCTGCAAGTCTTCTTCAGAAAAAAGATCAGGTACTTCAGCCCGGTCCACAAAGACGATGCGAACCGGCCGGCCATCCTGCAAAAGCTCATACTT
>LFSM01000001.1:0-1397 GCA_001512745.1 Clostridiales bacterium DTU032 | reverse complement strand
GAATGGAAGTAAAGCTTTTCTCCTCTGCGGGCGATGGACAAGGGAATAGAGTAAGGGAGATCAGGATTATCAGGATCTTTCACGCTCAGTACTCCGAAAGCGGATCGGTCGATCAGGGAAAGTCCATACTCGCCTGACATCTCGCGGTCTTTTCTTCTCATAAACACCTCCGTCAGCTTGCCCCTGCGGGAAAGACCGGGCAAAGGCTTGAAAAGCTTCCTGTTAATATGCAATTGTACCTTATAATAGACTGTAATAAAAAATCTCATCGCATTAAAAGCCGCTTAAGCTGTGCTGGCTTTTTTAGAAAGAGTGGATAAATATGACTGAAAGAAATGAAAATAAAAAAAATGCTTTGATAACGGGTGGTGCCAAAGGTATTGGCGCAGCTATCTCTGAAACGCTGGCACGGGAAGGCTATCATGTTTTTATAAATTATTTCCGTTCCCATGATGAGGCCCGGGCTTTGCAGGAGAGAATTGTTAATGCCGGAGGTTCTGCTGATCTTTTTGCCGCTGACATCACTTCTCAGAAAGAAGTGAAACAAATGATTACGGAAGTTATCCTGGCCAGCAATAACAAACTTGATGTCTTAGTAAATAATGCCGGGATTGCCCAGTGGGGACTTTTGACGACAACGGAGGAAGAGGTCTGGGAGCGGATTATTTCAGTGAATCTGACTTCGGCCTACCGCCTGTGCCGGTCCGTGCTTCCTCTAATGATCAGACGCGGCTCAGGCAGTATTTTGAATGTTGCATCAGTCTGGGGCACCTATGAAGGCTGCTCGGAAGCTTCCTGCGAAACGGCCTATGCCTCGAGCAAGTCAGGTCTGATCGGTCTCACCCGGTCTCTGGCCTGTGAAGTTGCTCCGGCCGGAATCCGGGTCAACGCTGTCGCGCCGGGAGTGATCAACACGGATATGCTGAAAGATTTCACAGCAGAGGAAATCGCTGCCTTGTGCGAGGAGACGCCGATGTGCCGGGTCGGTGAGCCCCAGGAAGTGGCGGAAGCAGTAGCCTTTCTGGTTTCAGACAAGGCCTCTTTCATTACCGGCCAGGTTCTGGGTGTGGACGGCGGTTTCAGAGGTTAAAGGCCCCCAGAGGAGGTCAAGGGACCGGGCTGTAATCAATCAGCTTAAGGATGTAGTTTTGGACATGCTTGAGTAGCCTGCGAAAATAAAATAGATTTTAAAAAAGTATATAATTCGTTGCTAGTATAAAACTAACTTTAAATAAATGGTTAAATGACTAAATTATTAAAATCAATTTGAAATTATCTCGAAATAGGAGTATTATTTAAAATATATTTTAAATAATACTACATTCTCAGTACTAAAGAGGGAGTGATCGAGATGATCAAGCGGCCACAATATATAAATACTCTATTGGCAATGAAGG
>LFSM01000006.1 GCA_001512745.1 Clostridiales bacterium DTU032 | reverse complement strand
GAACCTTATGTCAAGCGTACAGTTGAAGGCGATATCGGTATGCGCCACTGTATCGACGGCATTATAGCCGAGCTGGGTCTGGATAATCTGGCTGCGCGCTGTGGCCTGTCCGAGGACAGGGTAGAAGAATTGTATGACCGCTTCAGCAGCAAGAAGGATATCATACCCGGCAACAGTGAAGAAGAAGCTTTTGAGCTGGCTCTGGCTATGGCAGCAGTTGATGTGGCAAGTCAGCGTCACAGTGGAAAACTTCAGGAGGTTTACACCACTTCGGGTCTGGCATACGTACAGACGGGTAAGGACTTGCGTTCGCTGGAGCAGATCGTTCTCAGCGGCGGGGCTCTAATCCATGCCGGAGATCCCCTGAAGATTGCTGCAGCGGCATTATTTAACAAGGCTGTGCCGGCATCATTGCGGCCGCTGAGGGCAAGGGTCTGGCGTGACAGCAAATATATTCTGTCAGCCATGGGTGTTCTGGCAGAAAAAGAAGCTGATATTGCTTTAAGA
>LFSM01000012.1 GCA_001512745.1 Clostridiales bacterium DTU032 | reverse complement strand
CGCCTTTTGCCGTGTCCATTCCGTGCCGCCCAAACGCGAGAGCTTAGCCTTCCCTTCACCGATGTGAACATAGGGCGAGAGCAGATCGAACTGATCGACTGCTACATGCAAATCGCCGTCTGCATAGCTGATATGCAGATAATCTCGAGCACCGTCCGAGGTGCGTATTGTCTCGGTGCCTTCATAGCGGCCGATACCGTGCTCCTCATGCACGACATAGGATCCGGGCGTCAAGTCCTGATAAAACACCTCACGCTTGGAACGACGCCGGCGCATGGTGCGGGCTTTTTTAACACCGAAAATATCTTCAGTACCCAGGAGGAATAATCCCGCCCCCGGCAAAATAAAACCCTTAGGCAAACGGAGATCTGAAATCTCAACTGTGGCAAGATCATATTCAGTTGCAAAACTGATAAGCTTTTCACGCCTGTCATCACTGTCTGCGAACATGAAAGCCTTCCCGCCTGCTTCGACATATTCGCTGAGGTCAGCAGCCATCTGATCATTGCGGCCGCGGTAGCGGTCAGCCACCCGACAGTCCACATCAAGCCTTTCGGCCTCCGTTATTTTGTTGTCATCCATGGGCAGCCGGCCCAGAGACAAGCAGGTCTCGTCCCCCTCCAGTATCTCTGTTACTTCATGTGCCGAGATCTGCAAAGCATGAGCGACAGCCGGTGCTTCAGCACTTTCGATCAGAGACTGCAGGCGCATATGAAAACCGGCCTGCGACTGCTGCATGACTGCCTTGACTTCACTGTATTCATCTAACAGATAGAGGGGGTCAGCAGCTTCCAGATAGTCGTGCAAACTGGCCGGTGTCTCTTCAATCAACGGCATCCAGCGATCCTGCGCCGGAAAGAAAATACCGTTGGCGATCCGCTCCGCATCGTTATTCCCCATGCGTTCAAGCTTTGCGATCGTATCCCGGTCAAGATTGCGCCGACGCGCTTCCACCACCGTATTCTTCGTATAAGCCAGCACTTTGCGTGCCAACTCCTCACGCTCCTCTGCCGGTAGCAACCATTCACGGGCCGGCGGGATCCGTGCCGTATCCAGCATGTCAGCTGAACGCTGGCTTTCAGGATCGAAGCGCTTTATCTCATCAATTTCAATGTCAAAAAAGGAAAGACGCAGGCAGGGATCGGCGGTGGC
>LFSM01000061.1:1240-25479 GCA_001512745.1 Clostridiales bacterium DTU032 | reverse complement strand
TTTTGCTCGCAGGGAGGAAAAAGCTGGTCAGGATAAGGCTGCTCTTGCTGCTGGTCTGTGTTTTGCTGCTCTCATCTGCCTGCGCGGGAAAAGACAACCCTCTGCTGGGACTGTGGGAACTGGAGTCCGGCGATATGGACGTTACTTACGGTGAAGGCAGGACTTTTCTGGAGTTTAAGTCAAATGGCGAAATTGAGATTTCTGCCGAAATACCAGCTGATTCTGACGACACAGCAGATCAGGAAAATGAAACAATCCGCTATCACACCATTAAGATTAAGTACGAAATTCTTAGCGAAGACAGGCTCAGCCTTTCTACGACTCAGTTAGGTGAAACCATAAGAGAAGAAGCCAGCTTCTCATTAAATGGTAATAAATTGACTATTAATGGCGAGAAATCAGGCAGTTTAATCCTCAAACGCCGCTAAGCACGCTTTAGCTAAGAAAGATATTCATCAGCGCGCCCAGCAAAGCGCGCTTTTTCTTTGTTTGGGGTAAGATATAGCGGTATCTATAAGCGGGAGAGGTAAAAAAGTGGAAAAAAGTAAAAGAGCGCATCTTATGCTGGTTCTGACTGCCCTGTTGTGGGGCCTGTCTTTCGTTGCCCAGTCAGCCGGTATGGACCATGTCGGCCCCTTCACCTTCAATGCTCTGCGCTACAGCATAGGTGTTCTGGTTTTAATCCCTTTTATTATCTACCGCAAAGTTACTTTTGATCAAAAATTTTTTAAAGCCGCCCTGATCATGGGCCTGATTCTTTTTGCCTCCAGCTCCCTGCAACAGTTTGCCTTACAATATGCAAGTGCTGGCAAGGCAGGTTTTATCACCAGCCTCTACATTGTCTTTGTCCCGATTATCAGTCAGATTTTCGGTAAAAAAGTAGGTTTTCGCTATTGGCTGGCTGTTGCTATAGCTCTGGCAGGCCTGTTTTTGATGACTGTCGGTGATCATGGTGGTGTTTCTACAGCGGATCTACTTTTGCTGATCGGAGCTGTCGGCTATAGTTTTCATATTCTGACAATAGCAAAATACGCGGGGGAATTTGACCCCATAGCACTTAGTGCCTCACAATTTCTGATTGCAGCGCTGCTGTCCTTTATACCGGCCTTGTTTTTTGAAAGTCTGAATCCTGCGCTAATAAAACCGGCCCTCCCATCTATACTATATGCCGGAGTTTTCTCCTGCGGTGTTGCCTACACCTTGCAGATTGTGGCGCAAAGAGACAGTAAGCCTACTGTGGCCTCAATGATTATGAGTCTGGAGGCCGTTTTTGCGGCGATCGGCGGAGCGCTGATCTTAGGACAGATGCTGAGTACGAGAGAATTACAGGGCAGCATTCTGATGTTTGCCTCCACCTTTTATGTTCAATATCTGGAAAATAAAGAAACAAACAGGTCTGGTGACGAGAAGGAGCCTGCCTCTGCTTCCGGCGATATAGAAAGCAGCGGAGAAGGTAATTAAAGCTTCGGGCTGGTGTCTTTACCAACCATCTTATTCTTTGTCAAAAATGATCGGGCTTGTCTCGATAAGTCCGGGCTCTTTCCAGAAGACTTTCTTTCTCATTTGCGAGACCATCACAAAGCACAGCCTGATAGAGTTTGTTCAGAACTGAACCGACAGCCTCGCCTTCAAAGCCGAGTTTGATCAGGTCCACTCCGTCGATGTCTATGGATTTGAGACCTTGGAGATTTGCACTGCTGAGTTCCTGATCAATTTTACGGAGCTCTTCTATATCCTCCTGAGGCTGACCAAACAAACCNNTTAAGCAAGAAGAGATCATCAAGACTACGTCCAAAGACGGCCAGCTGCCGGCGGACCCCATCAACAGTAAGTTTGTCTGCGGGTAAGGCTGTGATTGTCAATTCGTAGAGGCATACTATTTCCCGGGCCAGCTTTTTAGGGCATTTCAAATGCCGGCAGATGGAAATGGCCGGATTCATTGAGTTTGCATTGATTCCGCTGCTGATCAGTGCAGCCAGGTAAGCTAGACGGTCAGCTAATTGGGCCGGCAGCAGATCTAGCTGCGGCAGATATTTTTCCCTGATAACACTGTTACTGAATACAGTAAATTCCGGCAGAAAAATAGCAATTACCTGCCAATACTTTTCAATAATTTGGGCTGCTTTGCCGGCAGTAATTAGGCGGGCGAACTCGATGTAAAGCCTTTCCGCAGAAACAAGTGCCAGCCGTTCTCTCTCGGCGACGAGAGCTGCTTCTGTGTCTTCTTCGATAACAAAGCCCAGTTCTGCAGCTAAACGCAGTGTGCGCAGTATGCGCAGAGCATCTTCCCGGAATCTCTCTTCAGGCAGGCCTACCGCCCGCAGAATTCCGGCTTCAAGATCTTTTTTTCCGCCATAAGGATCAAGAATACCGCGTTGAGGGTGCCAGGCCATGGCATTGATTGTCAGATCACGTCTGGCCAGATCTTCTTCGATTGAACTCGTGAATTCGACCTCATCGGGATGACGCGCATCACTATAAGTGGATTCCAGACGATAAGTGGTGATCTCAAGCTGAAGTTTACTTGCATCCTCTGCCGGCAGGATCAGTGTAACTGTGCCGTGCTTAATGCCGGTATCAAGCAGTCTGCAACCGGAAAAAACCTTATGCACTTGCTCGGGCCGTGCGGAAGTAGCTATATCGAGATCAGAGACTTTCCGGCCGGAAAGAATGTCACGGACAGTACCGCCTACGACATATGCTTCAAAACCATTTGCCTCAAGTTTTTCAATACAGAAGTAAGCAGCATCACGATAAGACTTTACAGACCCGGGCCGGAAGTCAGCTGAGTCTGTAAGCATCAGATGTCTCCGGCAGGAACAAATTCAAGACTGGGGCTGACAAACACTTCTCCTTTATTGTTGACAGCGGTATAAGCAATGAAAACGTTCATTTCTTCCGAAATTTGCTTCATGAATTTTTCGCCACGCTCTAAACCGATCAGGAAGATAACGGTGGTTGTAATATCTGCGACCCAGGGCGAATCGGATATACAACTAACACTGAAAAGGCCGGTATCGCGTTTCTTCCCGGTATAGGGGTTGATCAGGTGACGATAAAGTCTGGTTCCCTTGACATAACCGCGTTCATCAACTGTCGCAGAGGCGATAGCCTTGTCCTGCAATTCAATTACACCGATCGAACTACCTTCATCCAGCTGGTTAATCAGGCTGCTGCGCCAGGAGCTGCCGTCCGGTTTGCGTCCGATCATATGAAGGGTTCCGCCCATATTAATGTAACCGCTGGTCACACCGTTCCTGATTAGATGCTCCTTCATATAGCGAAGGGTATATCCTCTGTATGAGGCACCATGATCAAGCCTCATATTAGGAAGCTTAAGAATCACTGATGAAGTTTCAGGATCAAGCTCAACGTACTCTGCACCAACCCGTGACAAGGCTTCTTGCAGCATATCATCATAATCGGTCAGGCCTTTTTCATCGATTTCACGCCAGGCAATGGTCAGGGGTGTAACAGTGAAATCATAATCACCTTCAGCCAAATCATACACATGCAGATTAGCTTCAATAAACTCATATAGCATGGGACTGATTTTAAAAGGCTTGTTGACTTCATAGCGTCGCATCAGAGAAGACAATTCAGCACGGTTAATTCTGGTATTGAGGCAGCGGGAAACTTTATTAGCAATACCACGGCACTCACTCAATAACACTTTGATATCTTTTTTGTCTTTTTCCGTCAGAGGGTCGCCGTCGCGCATGCCCCGGCCCTGAATGGAGTGAATTACAACTGTAATTAGATTTTCGAATTCATTAAACGTAGTGCTTTGCTCTTCAATGCCCACTGCCACTAAACCTCTCTCCGCTTAAATTTTCATAACCTTATGAATCTCTAGTATACATGTACAAAAGACCTAATTAAAATTCGGCATATTAACAAGGACATTATAAATGACCTTGAAAATTTTTACAACGAAAATACACTTAGAGTAAGGCTGCTCAATCATTGGGGATAAAGTACTGCTCCCGAAAAAAATCCGGACACAAAAATAAGGAAGAAATGCCATTGTTACAATCAGGTTACATTGCCTTCAATTTGTTTATTTCATCAAATAAACCACAATATGTAGTGGTATTATCTAAAACAAGGCACTATATAGCGTAGCTATTTTTTAAAAGAGGAGAGAATTATGGAGACGGAAAAACAGTACATAAAACGTTATTATACTGCAGACCTGGAGGACAGCGGCAAGACGGTATTTGATCTTTTCGAATGGAAAAGAGTTGACGTTCTGCTGCAGGATCATAAGAGCGGCCGCATTATTTGTGATATGAAGGATCTGGAGTTTCCCGTCCACTACTCTCAGCAGGCCTGTGACATTATTGCCAGCAAATATTTTCGCAAGGCAGGAGTTCCGACCGAACGAGGTCACGAAGATTCCATGCGGCAGATAACAGACCGCATGGCTTCCTTCTGGCTTGCTGCCCTGCTTGATGAGGGCATGATCAGTCAGGAAGAATATGTAATTCTTTATGATGAGATTGTTTATGCTCTGCTGGCGCAAATGTTCGCGCCCAACTCACCTCAATGGTTTAACACCGGACTGAAACTTAAGTATGGTATCAGTGGCGGCAATAATTCTCTCTATTATTATGATGAAGAAAAAGATGAAGTTGTGGAGTCGGAGGACACCTATACCCGTTCACAGGCATCAGCCTGTTTTATACTTTCTATCGAAGATAAATTAATGGGTCCGCAATCTATCTCGGAGGCTTATGTTACTGAGACTAAATTATTTAAAGGTGGCTCGGGGACAGGAACCAACTTCTCCAATATCAGGGCTGAAGGCGAAAGACTTTCAGGCGGCGGCCATTCTTCAGGTCTGATGAGTTTTTTAAAAGGACTCGACCGTAATGCTGGAGCCATTAAATCCGGAGGCACAACCCGCCGTGCAGCGAAGATGGTCTGTCTGGATGTTGACCATCCTGAAATAGAAACCTTTATTTCCTGGAAAGCCAAGGAAGAGGATAAAGTTATTGCCTTATCCAAGATGGGTTACGACGCCGATATTGACGGAGAAGCCTATATGACGGTGTCCGGGCAAAACTCCAACAACTCTATTCGCTTCAGCGATGAATTTATGAAAGCAGTTGATTCGCTCGGCCGCAAGCCTGATGCTAAATTTGAACTGCGCGGCCGCATTGATGATGGCGTCAATCGTGAAGTTTCCGTCGGTTCGATCTGGAAACTGTTTAATCAATCAGCCTGGCGTTGTGCTGATCCTGCTCCGCAGTTTGATGATACTTTCAATGCCTGGCATACTTGTCCCGCCGGTGAGGACGGTGAATACGGTGCAAAACATAACCGCATCAACGCCACTAACCCCTGTGGAGAATACGCTTTCCTCGATGACAGCAGCTGCAACCTTGCCTCAATCAATGTTTTAAATTTCTACGATACTGACAAGAAGCATTTCGATGTTGCAGGCCTGACGCATATAATCACTTTGTGCCAGTTTGTACTTGAAGCCTCCATTCATTGGGGTCAATTCCCCACCGAAGCTATCGCCCGTAAAACCTGGGGTTTCCGTGCGACGGGCCTGGGTATGGCGAATCTTGCCGCCTTGCTGATGTCGCTGGGCCTGCCCTATGACTCGGACCAGGCTCGTCAGATCGGCGCAGCTTTGTCAGGCCTTATTACCGGCCAGAGCTACCTCGTTTCTGCAGAGATGGCCCGGCGCTGTGGAGCTTTTGAACATTATGAAAAAAATAAGCCTTATATGCAGCGTGTTATTCGCAATCACAGCCGTGCAGCAGGAGTGCGTCAGGATGAGGCAGAAGATCTGAACTATGCCTTGCAGCGGCTTTCACATGAAACACTGCAGAAACTGGGCTTGGAAGATCTCAGCGAGCAAGTCAGGGAAAGCTGGCAGCAAGCAGAGCTGAAGGGCGAAGAATATGGTTATCGCAATGCCCAGGTTTCTGTCATGGCTCCTACCGGAACGATTTCATTTGCCATGGATTGTGCCTCAACCAGCATTGAACCTTTTTTCTCTCACGTAAGTTATAAGAAACTGTCAGGCGGTGGTTATATGAAGCTGGTCAATCCTGTAGTGGAAAATGGCCTTAAAGCTTTGGGCTACTCAGAATCTGAATGCAAAGATATAACTGATTACATTCTGAGGCTAGACGACAATGGCATGATTCTGGATGGAAAAATTGAAGGAGCGCCCCATCTCAGACAAGAAGATCTGCCGGTTTTTGATACAGCAAATCAGTGCGGAACGGGTGAACGTTACATTCATTACCTCGGCCACGTTAAGATGGTCTCTGCTATAACGCCTTTGATCTCCGGTGCGATTTCCAAAACGGTGAATCTGCCTAATGAAGCAACTGTTGAAGACTTTGCGGATGTTGTGCTTAGCTCCTGGAAAATGGGAGTCAAAGGCATTACCCTTTATCGTGACGGTTCAAAATTTACTCAGCCCCTGAACCTGCGTCTGGGTACTGAGGAGCAGAAAGATATACCCCTGTCGGATATGTCTTATCAGGACTTGCTGAATTATGCTGAAAATGCCCGCAGATCTCTGGCCGACTGTGAGGAAGAGCTTACTTCGCCCAGAGTGCATGAGCGCATTAAGCCTGAGGGCATTCGCAGCGGTGTTACCCACCCTGCTCAGATTGAAGATGTCAAAGTCTACATTACTGTTAACCGTGATGAAAACGGTAAGGTTGTTGAACTATTTATGACGACTGACCGTGAAGGAACTCTGATTACCGGTTTGCTGAACTCCCTGTCCAAAACCATTTCTGTAATGCTGCAGTACGGCATCGAACCCGAATCGATTTCCAAAATGCTGCGTGGGCAAAAATTTGAGCCCTATGGCTTTGTACAGCGTCACCCCTATATTAAATACTGTACTTCTGTGTCAGACCTGATCAGCAAGGTAATTGACATTGAGACAGGCGATTACACTCGTGTTCAGGTCAGGCCTGACGGCAGCCAACGCAAAGGCGATGCTTCTGCTGTGACACCGACGCAGATCAGCATGGATGAGTACATCCACGAAAGTGCAGGTGATGCAGCTAAAAGCGGAGAACGACTCTATGACGGTTCCACCTGTTCCAACTGCTCAGGCACCCGTATGGTTCGAAACGGCACCTGCAAAGTTTGTCTGGACTGCGGCGAAACAACCGGCTGTTCATAAGAACTAGCAAAAGTGACGGAGGAAAGAGAAAGTGTCTGATATTCGGGAAAGATTAGGAAAAATCCACCTCTATGCAGGCGATGGCAAGGGCAAAACAACTGCCGCTGTTGGTCTGGCAGTACGAGCCAGTGGCAAGGGTCTTAAAGTGCTCTTTGTACAGTTCCTTAAATCGGGGGAATCTGCGGAACTGAAACAAATGGAAAAACTTGGCATCTCTGTAGTCACCGGACAACCCTTCAGCAAATTCGTGTTTCAAATGAATGCTGAGGAAAAACAAGAGTCACGTGACTTCTTTACCAACAGGTTGGAAGAAGTTTTCAAAAAGGCCAAAGAGGGTTATGATTTGCTGGTATTGGATGAAGTTTTGGGTGCAATCTCTACTGATATGCTTGCAGAAGAACGGCTGCTGGACTTATTGCAGTCCAAACCCGGTCTGCTGGAGCTGGTTATAACCGGCCGTGATCCTTCAGCAAAGCTTATTGCTCAGAGTGATTACTATACCGAAATGAAGATGCACAGGCATCCCTATGAAAGTGAAGGCCTGAGCGCACGCGCAGGTATTGAATATTAGGATGGTGAATGGATAATAATATTAATAAATATGTAGAGCAGGAAGACGGCCGCTATTTTGAGGAGCGCCTGATAATAACTGATGATGTCGACTTAAATATCAGGTGGACCCTGCAGTCGGTTCTGGCCTGGTTACAGGAAGTCGCAGAAAGCCATAGCCGTGTTTATGGCTATGGCTTTGAAGACTTGAAGGCTAAAAATGCCTGTTGGGTTTGCCTGCGCTATCACTTGAAATTTGAGTCTTATCCCCGCCTGTATGATAAGGTTCATACTTATACCTGGGCTGAACCGGCACGTCTTGGTGTATATCCCCGTATGTTTTCCCTGGAAGATGAATCCGGAGCTGCGCTGATCCGTGCTTCGAGTATGTGGAGTATCATCGATCTGGACAAGCGCAGTATGGTAAACCCGGTTGAACAGGGATTGCCGCCCTATCCTGTCCGGAAAATTCAAAACTTTAATGATTTGAAACCTCTGGCCAAAATAGAGATCCCGGAAGGCGAAGAAAAGATTTATAAATACAGACCTGTTTATTCCGATTTTGATATGAACGGGCACGTCAATAACACCAGTTACCTGCTCTGGTTTGATAATCATTTCAGTCTGGAAGACCATAGGAAGTATGAAGTGCGCGAATTACTGATTCACTACAATCAGGAAGTGCGCCCTGATGTGGAATTGGACTTAAAATTTGTTCTGGCAGCAGATAAAGTGTATTTCTCCGCTGACAGTGAAGCAGGAAACCATTTCCAAATGCTGGCTGCTATCGATTAAAGGCCTGGCTTCCCGGACTTCTCTTCTTGTTTGAATTGCTGATGCAAGCTATTATTAAATAGTTAGAGTTCAGCTGTGGATACTTACAGAGTATAGCGAGGAAGAGGTTGGAGCTATGGCATTAGAGCGAAGATTTTTGATAATTCTCAGCGGCAAGGCAGGTCAGGGAAAAGTACTCACTACAGATTTGAGCGAACAGATTACCAGGTCTTTTAAAAATGCAGGACTGCCTGCTAATTATGACATCTTAATAACCCAGCATGAAGGCCACCTCAATGAGGCTGCTAAAATTTTCGCAACCCAATATGCTGATAATGGTGTTGTTTACGTGGCCGGAGGTGATGGTTCGCTTAACGAAGTAGCTGAGGCTATCCAGGGAAGTGGCTGTGGCCTTGGAGTTATACCTGCCGGCACCGCCAACGATTTTGCTAAAACGATTTTTGGCAAGAAAAAGCTCCCGATAAAAGATATTGTTGAAGCCATGCCCTATCCCGAATTAAAACTTCTGGACCTGGTTCGTCTGTCATTTCCTCCCGGTGTTTGTTTTTACAGTCAGCATGCTGACGAAGATAAACTGACAGAAGTTTATCCGGAGCCTAATGGCGATGACGGCAGAGTCAGTACTTACGCCTTGAATGTAATATCTTTTGGTCTGGATACCCTGGTCCTGCGCAGGGCCTATGAGCTAATGAAATCAAATCCTAAAATAGGAGGCAAGGCCTACTACCTTAGTGTTCTAAATAATATTGGCAGCAAGAAAATTTACCCGACTAATTATAAATTAAAGCTTAGCAGCGGTGAGATCATCTCCGGGCAGAAAGATTATTTCACAGCAGCTCTGTGTAATGGGGGTTTTTACGGCAACGGCTTCAATCCTGCACCTATGGCTGATCCTTTTGATGGTGTTCTGAATTTCTGTGATGTGCTTTGGCCGGGAAGCCTGCGCTTTTTGCCCCTGATTCTACGCTATCTAAATGGCACGCATTTGAACAGTTCCTTTGTCAGTATCTCAGATGTGGTGTCAGGAGAATTCCTTTCTGCAAATGATGAAGATATTTTGGGTAATTATGACGGCCTGATCTTCCGCGCACCTTCGTTTACTTTTGAGATCCTTCCCCGTGCACTTCCCTTCGCAAGCTTGAAAATCTAATACTTGTCTTCGAGTCTTGCCGGCTCTTCCGGGTCCTCAACTGTTACTATCTGATTTGTTGTGGGATGACGCCGCATTATTGCCAGCAGGCTAATGCTGATACCATCAAGAATTAAGCTGATAGCTATCGGAACAGTTAGCATTTTGATCCCCAAAGGCTGATGCAAAATCAAAACTATACCGCCGGCGAGTATCAACAGATTGAGTACAATGCTGACTTTCATCGTTGTCTTATCCAGAAGCTTTAGTGTGAAAAAGGACGCAACTGCTTCTGCAATAAACCAGGCGCCGACGAGATAGACTGCAATGATTGAGGCCACATTGGAGCTGACAAAGAGAAAAACCGCCAGCAAGATGAGAAGAATTCCCCATACCAGAATCAAGTTGGGCCTGAAAGCGGATTTATCTTCTGTCCGGATATAAATCCAGATAACCCTAAGACCTTGTACAAGGGCTGCTACACCCAGCAAAATGCCGATTATCTGTGGAATTATGATAAAGTCTGCCAGAGCAACAATTCCGGCAATAATAAACAAGATACCAACGACCAGAGAAATAACTTTGTTTGTGATCTTCATCTTATATCTCCTTCACATATGCAAGCAAAGAATCTTAACTGGTGCGGGCAACAGAATGCCCGCTGCTAAAACTCGTCTGTATCCAGCCAGATGGTAAAGGGGCCCTCATTACTGAGCGTGACTTTCATCTCTGCTCCGAATTCCCCTGTCTGGACATGGTCGATATCCTTTTTTGCCAGCTCGACGAACAACTCGTAGAGAGAGTTGCCCAGCTCCGGCGGTGCTGAATATGAAAAGCCGGGCCGGTTTCCACGGCGCAGATCGGCATAGAGGGTGAACTGTGACACGATGAGACAATCGCCTTCCACCTGAGAAATATCGAGATTGCTTTTGCCGTTTTCGTCCGCGAAAATCCGTAAGCGATGTATTTTATTCCACAGCTTGCTGCAGCTGTCAGCGTCGTCCTGGCTGCCTACACCAAGAAAAACAACATAACCTGGCCCTATCTCTCCTTTTATTTCTCCATCTATCTGAACATCAGCACGTGAAACACGTTGAATCAAAGCTCGCATCATAACCTCCCTAAGCGGACAAGCCATAGTTAATTATTCTTTTCTTATTCTAGACTAAATAAGAGCTTCTGTGCATTTTGCTTTGCTGACAGCCTGCACAGGGAGAGATTGAGCGTTACCGGCTGACGGGCTTAAGCTGTTGTTAAATAATTGAAATATTCACAATAACTTTTTCTAGTGCATAATAGAATTTAAAAAGAACTAAAACGGGTAGTGGCAGAGGTCCTTCCAATGCCCTGTTTGCCGGGAGCGAAGTGGTGGTCAGCAAAAAGCTTAACAAAACTCAGAAGCAAACTAAGAAGCGCAACAATTTTTTTAAAAGGTTTAACCGTTCTTATCCGATATACCTTGTAACAGGGGGCCTTCTGCTTGGAATGCTTTTGTCTGTATTCGCAGTTGCGGGTGTCGCTTTGGCAGATCTATATGGCAGAGTGCTTTCTCCGGAAGACATCAGCATGTTGAATAATTCCGACTGGCAGGATAAAGACAGCCAGGACCTTCTGGACGGCAATCATCTTTCCGGGCTGGGAGAAGAGGAAAGCGGCCTCAACAAAGGGACCGATCCGGATACTGACAAAATAAAGGGGACTGAAGATGGTCAGCTGCAAACTGAGGCAGGTGGTCTCCTGACTATGAATGGAATTGAGAACATCCTCATCATAGGTACCGACACGGCCACTTTCTCCGGCAGGTCGGATGTCATGATTATCGCATCGCTAAATCACAATACCCGGAAGCTCAATCTGGCTTCACTCTACAGAGCAGCTAATGTAAATATTCCCGGTTATGGAGAAGGCTTGCTAAATGCTGCCTATGCTTATGGGGGAGCTGATTTGCTGATTCGCACGATTGAAGCGAATTTCCGCGTGCCCATCGATGGCTATGTGATTTTCAATTTCAATTCCTTTATCTATGCCATTGATGTCATGGGTGGTGTAAGTATCTATTTAAGTGACGCGGAGGCAGCTGCACTTGGTATGTACCCGGGAAACAATTGGGCTACGAGTTCTCAGGCGCTCAGCTATGTTCGCCTGCGCAAAATCGACACGGATTTTAATCGTATGGGCAGGCAGCGTCAGGTCTTGAATGCAGTGTTAAATCAGTTATCAGCCTGTAGTGCCGTGACTATATACAATGTAGCAACTGTCCTGCTGCCTTCTGTAGCTACTGACCTTGATGTAATGTCCTACGTTAGCAAAGCACACACATATTTGTCTTACAGCAGAGATCAAATACAGATTCCACGAACATGTGACATGTGGATGTTCTATAATTATTATGGTCAGGAGGTCGGTGGCTTTGACTACGCTGCGACCGCCAAGGTGCTGAGGGATTTTTTAACAAACTAATATTTCAACTGACATTGATTTCGGTCTGTTGCATACAGATTGCTTTGCGGATGTCTGAGAGAGGTTTACATGAAGTCACAGCTGAAAAAAGTTTTTACGACTACAAACATAAAATCATTTTCTCGCAATTTGCTCTACGATATTGTCGGTTCCATATTTTTCGGCATTGGTATTTATAATTTTGTCTCTGCTGCCGATTTCGCCCCCGGAGGAGTCACAGGTTTAGCGATAATTCTGAGTTACTATACTAATGTGCCTATCGGTCTGGGAACCTTTTTGATCAACATCCCGATCATTGTGATTTCCCTCAAAACCCTGGGCAAAAACTTTCTGGGCCGCACTTTCATGACGGTTTTGATCAGCACAGTTATTATTGACCTGGTCTGTCCGCTGCTGCCGGTTTATAGGGGTGAACGTCTGCTGGCGGCCATATTTGCCGGTGCTCTGGTAGGAGTCGGACTTGCAATTATCTACCACAATGGCAGTAGTTCCGGCGGTTCTGACTTGATCATCATGTCTATTCGACGCAAAAAACCGCATATGTCTCTGGGTCAGCTGACAATGACCATTGATGGCCTTATTATTGTTTTAGGCGGTTTAGCTTACGGTGATATAGATGCCATACTTTATGGATTTACCTACAGTGCTATCATGACCCTGGTCATGGATAAGCTTATGTACGGCTTTGTTTCAGGAAAAATTGCCATCATTGTGACCGATCCGGAGCACACGGCTGCAATGAATTATACAATAGCTAACAATCTGACACGAGGTGCAACAGTACTTAAGGCCAGGGGTGGCTATACTGCAGCCGAAAAAGATGTGATTTTTTGTGCCTGCAGCCGTTCACAGCTGCCCCGCCTGCATTCACTGGTCAGAGAGGTCGATGATGACGTAATGGTTATTGTTACTTCATATGATGAGGCTTATGGCAGAGGATTCCTGCCGGTAGATTCATCGCGTTAAACTACTCTGTTTAAGTCTTTTCCGTTGAAATAAGCCTTCAGATTATCTGCCGCCATCTTCATCAGACGCTCTCTGGTTTCTTTCGCTGCCCAGCTTATGTGCGGTGTGATGAATATATTTTTTGCTTTTAACAAGGGATTGTCCGGATTGATTGGTTCAGAGGAAGCGACATCTACAGCAGCAGCATAAACTTTGCCGCTGTTAAGAGCTTCCGCCAGATCATTTTCCTCAATCAGGCCGCCACGGGCGTTATTGATGATGATCACGCCATCGCGCATTTGAGCGATGCTTTCCCGATTGATAAAACGCTCATTTTCCGCGGTCAGCGGGCAATGGAGAAAAATTACATCGGCGTTTTCATATAATGTCGGCAAGTCTACAAAACGCAGGCTGTCACTTTCAAGTGCAGGGTCAGGATTCGGAGTATTGGCGTATACCTTCATGCCCAAAGCCTGAACGACAGCTGCTGTCTGTCTGCCGATTGCGCCCAGCCCTACGATGCCACAGTTTTTCCCCTTTAACTCAATCAAGGGGGCCAGAGTGAAAGCAAAGTCTTCCTGTGTCTGCCAGGCACCCTTTAGAACGGCTGCGCTATGCAGACCCACCTGCGAAACTACTTCCAGCAAGAGAGCAAGAGCATATTGTGAAACAGCTTCCGGCCCGTAAGAAGCAACATTCGTCACAACAATACCATTTGCCCTTGCTGCTTCGAGATCAACTATATTTAGGCCGGTTGCCAGTACACCGATGTACTCCAGCTTATTTGCCTGCTCCATATCACTTCTGAGAATAACAGTTTTATTAGTTAAGACAATTTCAGCGTCTGCCATGCGGGCTGCCACCAGCTTTGGGTCTGTGCGATCATATACGACAAGTTCGCCCAGTTCAGAAAAGGCATCCCAGGAGATGTCTCCCGGATTTAATGTATAACCATCTAGTACTACTATTTTTTTCATTTAAATCTCCTTGACCTTGCTAGGAAACATACTAGCATACAGGCCTATATCAGCCTGACAAACCGATATGGTAAAATAAGCAGACAAGCGAGGGAAGCACTGTAAAAATATGAATTCTGATCAAGATAAATTTGAAGCTTCAGTTCCATCCGGACAGGAAAATTCTCCCGGGAATGTTATGCGCAGCCCGATTCCCAGGACTGCTGCGGATCAAAGCTCAAGCCCTGCTAAAGATGCTGTCGATGCACGCACGCGTGTAGCAAGATCATCGGAGCCCAGGGCCGGGTCTGCTGCCAATAGAAGTCCTGCCCCTAAACAACACAAGTACACAGCTGCTCCGGCACAGAGAGAAAAAAGCCGAAGCTATAAAAAGGCTGAAAAGGAATGGCGCAAACGCATCAGCGGCTATCCGACAAAGAACCGAACCTTCCAGTCTGCACCGGAAGTGATCTGGTCAGCTGTGAAGAAAGGTATCAAGGTCGTTCTGATCCTCCTGCTGATTTTGGTGATTTTCATCGCCGGCCTAGGGAGCGGCATGCTTTCCGGTTATATATCAACGACGACTCCACTTGAGATCATTGATCTGAAATCTTCAGAAGGTTCAACTCTTATTTATGATAATAAGGGACAGCTGGTGCAGGAACTGACCGGAGCACAGAATGTAAATCGTGAATATGTATCCATTACCAAGATGAAACAGAGCTATATTGACGAAGCTTTTATCGCCATTGAAGATGAGCGTTTTCTGGAACATAAAGGTATTGATCCTAAACGCATCGCAAATGCCATGGCCGGTATTTTTATCAATGCCGGCAATCCTACACACGGTGCTTCTACTATTACTCAGCAAGTAGTAAAAATGATGTCGGGAGCGGACGAGAGATCTGCCCAGCGCAAAGTACAGGAATGGGAGCGGGCTCTGGAATTGGAACGGCGGCTGTCCAAGGATGCAATCCTGGAGCTTTTTCTTAATATGGTTCCCATGGCCAATAACCTGACAGGCGTGCAGGCTGCTGCCAAGACATACTTTGGCAAAGATGTTTCTGAGCTCGATCTGGCAGAGAGCGCTTTTTTGGCAGGTATCCCCAACTTGCCTTCCATTTACAATCCGTTAACGGAATATGGACGACGCAATGCTATGCGGCGTATGCGTATTATCCTCGGCAAAATGTATGAGCTGAAAATGATTGAAGCTGATGAATATCATCAAGCCTTGAATCGTGAGCTGGTTTTTGCTGTTGAAGAAAGAGAAGAAGGCGATAGTGTCACGTCATACTTCATTGATGCAGTGGTGGCGCAGGTTATTGAGCAACTTATGCTGCAGCGCGGTTATTCCTACAATTTGGCACAAACTGCAGTTTTTCAGCATGGACTGACGATAGAAACAACAATGGATCAGGAAGTGCAGCGAAAGGCTGAAGCCAGTTTCCAAAAGCAGGAACTTTTTGCTACTAATTATGAAGCCTTACCCGATATTCCGGAGCCGCCTCAGGCTGCGATAACGATTGTGTCTAATGAACCGGCTACCAGAGGAGAAGTTGTTGCCTTAGTCGGCGGCTTTGGTAAGAAAGAACGCAGCTTCATCTTTAACCGGGCCACTCAGGCCTACCGCCAGCCGGGTTCATCAATCAAACCCATTCTAGTATATGGTCCTGCTCTTGAAGCCGGAATGATAACCGCAGCATCCATTTTCAACGATGAGCCGAAATTCCTGGATCCACAACATCCGGATGTAGAATGGCCGGTAAATGTGACCCGCCAACATTATGGCCTGGTCACTGCCCGTCAGGCTTTACAACAGTCTTATAACACCATTGCTGTTGAAATTTATACCGAAGTGTTAAGCCCGTCAACCGGTCTATCATATTTACGCCGCTTAGGTATTGACAGAACTAATGAACAGCAGCCATCAGGTGCCCTGGGCGCTTTTGCAAAGGGTGTAACTACTACGGACATGGCAGGGGCTTACGCGGCTCTCGCCAACGAAGGTTTGTATACCGAGCCGATTCTGTTCAGACGAGTGTTAGATGCTGATGGCAATGTCCTGCTGGAAAACAAACCACATTACGACCGTGTTTTCTCAGCCGAGACAGCGACAGTAATGACTTCCATTCTCCAAGAAACTTTGATGAACACCAGCTGGATTACGCCCTTCGCCCAGCTGCCGTCCCAGACGGCAGCTGGTAAGACCGGTACAACCAGTGACCAGATTGATGTTTGGTTCTGCGGCTATACCCCGTATTATACGGCTGCTGTCTGGTACGGTTTTGATAACGCAAACGGCAGACGTACCGAGATTGATGACGCAGATTCACGTAATGCTATCCGTATTTGGCAGGATGTAATGGCACAGCTGCATGAAGATAAAACTCCACTCGAATTTGAAGAAAATGGCAATATAGGCCGGGTGCGGATTTGTGCTGACACAGGTTACCGGGCTGTAGAGAAATGCCCCCATCAGCGGAGTGAAATCTTCGACCTCAATAAGTCCAATGTGCCCAGAATTGAATGTCCGGAACATTCCCGGGAAGAGCCGGAAGAAACTGAACCGGATGAAACTGAGCCGGACCAGCCCGAACCCGAGCCAGAACCTGATCCGGAGCCTGCACCCTAAGTTTTATTTGCCGCTGACAGGAGCATCTGCCTCAAAGCATGCCACAAAGGAGAGCCTATGCTGTTTAGCAATATCACTGTATTTAATTCAGACGGTGAAATTATGCCGCAACATTTTGTTTTAGTTGAAGGGGAAAAAATCCGCTATCTGGGCAGGCATGACCCCCGGGAATTACCGGAGCTTCAGGAAATTGCTCAGGCAGAAGAAATATATGACGGCAGCAACAAGGTGATGATTCCCGGCTTTGTTAATGCCCATTGTCATGTGCCGATGACCTTACTGCGTGGTTATGGTGAAGGCCTCGCTTTACATGACTGGCTGGAGGATAGAATCTATCCTTTTGAAGATCATATGACGGAAGAAGATATGTATTGGGGCAGTTTGCTGGGCATTGCGGAAATGCTGCAAAGCGGAGTGACCTCATTTAATGATATGTATATGCATATCGAGGGTATCGGCCGTGCTGTTCTTGATAGCGGCATTAAGGCAAACCTCAGCAGATCTCTGGCCGGAGGTCCCAAGGACAGATTCAAGCTTACTGCTGCCTACCGCGAAACAGAGAATGCGCTGAAAATGAGTGAGGCTTCTAATGGTTTGCTTTTGATTGATGCAGCTTTACACGCTGAATATTCATCAGCTCCTTCCCTGGCAGGTGAGTTAGTGGATTATGCAAAAGAACGCAAATTGCGCATGCAAATACACTTGTCGGAAACTCTGAAAGAGCATGAGGAATGTAAAGTTCGTCATCAGGGAAAGACGCCCGCTGAGTATTTCGCAGATCTGGGTCTTTTTGATCTTCCTACCGTCGCAGCACACGGAGTACATCTGGAAGATTCTGATTTAGAAATTTTACACAAATACAATGTGATACTCTGCCATTGCCCCACTTCGAATCTGAAACTGGGCAGCGGCATTGCCCGTCTGCGTTCCTGGAAAGAGCACGGGATACGGATCAGCCTTGGGACAGACGGGGCTTCCAGCAATAATAATCTGAACATGCTTGAAGAAATTACTATGGCTTCCTACGTGCAAAAAGGATTTGAGCGCGATCCGCTCTTCCTGTCGACAGCAGAGCTTCTGAAAATGGCCAGCTATAACGGAGCCCTGTCTCAGGGTCGCAAAGATACCGGAAGTCTGGCAGCGGGAATGGCAGCTGATCTGACTATTGTTGATTTCAGTGCAGCTCATATGCAACCGGTTTATAATCCTGTGGACAATTTATTTACGACGGCACAGTCTTCAGATATAGCACTTACCATGGTTAATGGGAAAGTCCTGTATCGTGACGGATCCTGGCCAAGTCTCGATATTGAGCAGATTATTTGGCACGCTCAGAGAATCAGGGATGAAAAACTGGCGCTCATTAAAAGCAATTCCTGAGTATATTTTTCTGAAAAATTGATAAGGGCCCCAGCGGAGCCCTTACCAGAGGAGACGTATGAAGAGGTGTTAGTAGCCTTTAAGCTACGACCTTAGAATACTCGTGACATGTGATCTTGAAAGAGTGAAAGTTTGAACAAATGTGAAAAGAACGTGAGAAGCCTTAATTCACGCTTAAAAAGAATAAAAAGACCGCTAACTGCTTTGTGGGGCGTCTTCCTGGCCCTGATCATGATTTTGTCTGTCACAGGCTGTTCACTATTAGACTTTGTACAGCTTGAAAGTACAAGTCAGCCGCCAACTGCCGTATCCGGAGTGAATCTTGAAGAACTGCCGGCTCTGAATCAGATGCAGCTGCTGGAGGAGGATCAGATTCTTGCATATGCAGCTGCCATTCGTGAAGTCCGGCCTGATTTTAATCTTTTGCGTCCAGGCGGAGAGGCTGATCTGAAGGAGTTGCAGGCAGTCTTACTGAAACGAGTAGTAGACGGAGATACCTTTATTGTTGAGATTAATGGCCAAAACAAACGCCTGCGCCTGATTGGTATTGATGCTCCCGAATCTTTTTCACATCATAACGAAAATCTGCGAACTGTGGAGGGTAAGAATGTTTCCCGCATCGTTTCGGCTTTAATTGAGCCCGGTACAACTGTCTGGCTGCAGTTCGATGCAGAGAAATATGATCAGTACGACCGCATACTGGCTTACGTCTATCTGGACGAAAAGACAATGTTAAATGAACTTTTTGCCAGATTTGGTCTGGTTAAGGTCAAGAGTTACCCACCCAACACGCATTTTCATGATTATCTTAAAGAACTGGAAGCTGCGGCCAAAGCTGACGGGCTTGGTATCTGGCGCAGTGATTCCGGCTTTAATTAGAATAGAAAAGGAGAAAATCCTATGGACAAGAAGACAATATATCTGGCTGGAGGCTGCTTCTGGGGTGTTGAAGGCTATTACCGGCGCCTGGGAAAGGGCGTGATAAATACTGTAGTCGGCTATGCCAATGGTAAAACAGAAAATCCGACATATCATGATGTAGTTCGTGGTGATACCGGTTTTGCTGAAAGCTTGAAACTGGAATATGATGCCGATCAGCTAAGCCTCAGAGAAGTACTGGCACATTTCTTCCGCATTGTTGACCCCAGCACTGCCGATCGTCAGGGTAATGATATCGGCAACCAATATCGTCCGGGTATTTATTATACAGATGAAGATGATTTTGACGAGATCTGCGATTACATTGATGCCAGACGCAAAGATTATCCCCGGGGAATTGTGATAGAAGTCTATCCACTGACTAATTTTTATGACGCTGAAACTTACCATCAGGATTATCTGGACAAGAACCCTGCCGGTTACTGTCATGTGAATTTAAAGCTGGCAGACCTGGCTCTGACAGAAGAAGAGCTGGCTGTACCTAAGTTGAAGGAGAGCCGCGCCCAAGGTGGGAAAGTTGATGCAGCTTTATTTGAAGAGCTGGCAGGAGACTTTGCCGGTATAGGGGAATATGAGCGTCCATCTGACGAGGACTTGCGCCGCAGTTTAACTGATTTGCAGTATAGGGTAACTCAGGATGGTGCGACCGAGCGACCTTTTGATAATGAGTTTAATGATCACAGAGACAAGGGCATTTATGTTGACATCACAAGTGGCGCGCCCCTCTTCAGTTCTGCGGATAAATTTGACTCAGGCTGCGGCTGGCCGTCTTTTTCAAAACCGATCAGCAAGGGAATGATTGATTACTATCAGGACCATAGTCTTTTTCGCGAAAGGACCGAGGTCCGTTCAAATGCCGGAGATGCCCATCTGGGACATGTCTTTGATGACGGGCCGGAAGAGCTTGGCGGCTTGCGCTACTGTATCAATAGTGCCGCCCTCCGCTTCATCGCCCTGGAAGATATGGAAGCTGAAGGCTACGGTGATTTAATATCCCTGGTAGAATAATAGTTCAAAAGCGAATGATAAGTTAGATAGAGTTTGTATTCAAGTGAGCTTTTTCGATACTGGAGGAGGGGGTAATCCTCTCCTCTTTCTTTTATCTCTCTTAAAATAGACAGAATGCGATCCCAGACGGCGTAGTGCTCTGAAGGAATGACGCAAATAGAAAGGTCAACAGTGGCGTAAAAGGGCCTGCCGTTCAGCGCCCGGCTAATCTCCCCGGTCACATCTTTGATATCAACAAATCTATGTTCTTCCCGGTCAGGCAGGACGATTGCTTCCTCTTCCAGGATCAATTGACGGCATAAGTCATGCAGTGGATTCTCTTGATCCAGATACAGCTGTTCTCCCATCAGGACAGGCAGGCGGTAGATCATGTTCCGGATACGCTGACGCTGCCCGTACTCCCGGATCAGCTGCTCGCTAAGCAGTTTGCTGCGCCCATATTCTGAGTCATCATAGTCAGAAGAAACATAAATAAAAGGCAGAGTATATGTGCTTTCCTCCATCAGGGCAATGAGTTGTTGGGTATAGCCGGCGTTGCCTGCGATAAGCTGCTCTTCAGATCCGCTTTTTGTTTCAAAGAGATGCAGAAGATACTTAGCATCAGAGAGATTGTGGCAGACCTCTTCCTTCCCCATATCACGCTTCAGTTCGACCCATTTGAAGCTATCGCAGAGTGCCCGCTCACTTAAGAGCATTTGCCCGATATAGGAATCGGCACCTGTTATCAGCAGCTTATCTTTTGCCATACTTGCCTCCACTCCGGAAACTATTCTTATCGGCTTCAGTTTATGCGATTCGCTGAAAAAAAGACAGGAACTTGTTACCCCTTTTCACATGCCATAGGGCTAAGTGTTAAAATATGGGGCAATGAAGTTTATCTTGAGAAGAAATAAGGAATTTGATGAATAGTATTATTTATAGAAAAAACAAGCAGACTGCAAAAACCTTCTTAGCCGCAACAGTCTTACTTGTCCTGCTGATAGTCTTAACCGGCATGGCCAGCGCCTGTAGCAAAAGCCCGGATGACAGCTCAGATGCGGATCTGAAAATCGTTACGACCTTGTTTGTCTCCTTTGACTTTGCACGTAGCATTGCGGGAGATAAGGCTGATGTGAGCATCTTGCTGCCCCCCGGCGCCGATGTTCATACATACGAGCCGTCACCACAGGACATTATCCTGCTGAATCAGGCAGATTTATTTATTTACAATGGAGGCAGTTCCGAGGCCTGGGTCGACCGACTATTGGAATCAGAGGAAATAAATCCTGAGAATACTTTACGCATGACGGATTTTGTGGATCTGCGTGAAGAAGTTACCAGCGGTATTATTCAAGTGGCGGATGACCATGACCACGACCATAATGGCAAGGAGGATCATGGAAATGAAGCCGAAGGGCATGGACCTGTGGATGAACATATCTGGACATCGCCTTTGAACGCAATCGCCATGTCTGCTGCAATTAAAGATAAACTGGTGGAAATAGATGCAGTGAACCAGGCAAGCTATGAGGAGAATTTCAGCAAGCTGCAAGCAGGTCTCACTGAACTCCATGAGAGGTTTTTGTCAATTGTAGCTGCAGGAGCGCGGGATTACATCGTGGTGGCAGACCGCTTTCCGCTGATCTATTTTACAGCTGAGTATGGTCTGAATTATTATGCCGCCTATGAGGCCTGCGCTGCCCAGTCGGAGCCGACACCAAAGACCGTAACAGCGCTGATTGATCTGGTAAAAGAAAACAATCTGCCCTATATCTTTACCATAGAGTTCTCCAATGAAAGACTGGCGGATCAGATAGCAGCAGAAAGCGGAGCTGAAAAGTTGCTCTTTCATACTGTTCACAATGTGACTCAATCAGAGATTGACCATGGTGTGACCTATCTTGGGCTCATGCAGCAGAATGCTGATAATTTAGAAAAGGCTTTAGCAGATGATTGAGAAAACTCCTGACCGGATTTTGATAGAGCTTAAGGACATAGCCTTTGCCTATGATGGCAGGCCGGTAACTCCAAGTATGAATTTTTCCATCAGGAAAGGCGAGTATGTTTCTATTCTGGGAGAGAATGGTTCGGGAAAAACTACCCTGCTCAAAGGATTGTTGCAGATGAAAGAACCCTATCAGGGCAGAATTATTTTCGATGCAGAGATGGAAAAACAGAATATCGGCTATTTGCCTCAGCAGTCCGGCTTGCAGAAAGATTTCCCGGCTTCTGTCACAGAGATTGTCAGCAGCGGACGTTTGAACCGGCACAAAATCTTTGCCTTCTACTCTAGTGAGGACCGCCAGGCAGTACAGGAAACCTTGCGGCGGCTTGACATTGAAGATCTGGCAGACAGGTCTTTCCGTAATTTATCAGGAGGTCAGCAACAGCGGGTTCTTTTGGCCAGGGCGCTGCTGGCATCGGATGGTGTCTTGCTTCTGGATGAGCCCACCGCCGGTCTCGATCCGATTGCTTCGCATGATTTTTATGATCTGATTCGAAGTTTGAATCGTGAAGGGGAAACAATCATTATGGTTTCCCACGATATTCACTGCGTCATGCATGATGCGACGCATGCCCTGCATCTGGGCAAAGACTACTATTTTTACGGACCTAAAGAAGAGTATTTGGATAGTGTCATGGCAGCAAGTTTCCTGCATAGAGCGGAGGATAAGTAAATGTTTCTTGAATTCTTGTCCTACGCTTTTTTGCGGCGGGCCTTGCTTTCCGGCTTGCTGATATCAATAAGCGCTGCTCTTGTGGGCAGCAGTCTGGTACTAAAACGCTACGCTATGATCGGTGACGGTCTCTCGCATGTGGGCTTTGCAGCCTTAGCCATAGCCATGATTTTCTCCTGGTCCCCCCTCTTGGTAGCCCTGCCGATAGTAATACTGGCAGCCTTTCTTTTGCTGCGCATCAGCGAGAATAATCCCCTGCGCGGTGACGCTGCGGTGGCAATGATTTCATCTGCTGCTATGGCCATCAGCATCCTGCTTATTTCCGTGACCAAAGGGATGAATACAGATGTTTTCAGCTTTATGTTCGGCAGCATTCTTTCACTGTCGGATTCGGATATGATCCTCAGTGTAGTCCTCTCAGTAGTCGTGGTGCTCTTTTATCTCATTTCTTACAACAAAATTTTTGCTGTAACCTTTGACGAAGTCTTTGCAGAATCCAGCGGTATATCCAGTAACTTCTGGAATTCTGTTTTAGCGGTTCTGGCTGCTGTCACGATTGTTTTGGGCATGCGTATGATGGGCGCCCTGCTCATCTCGAGTCTGATTATCTTTCCGCCCATCACGGCTATGCGCCTCTTCGGCAGTTTCAAACAAGTCAGCATCGTATCTGTGCTTGTATCGGTCGCAACCTTTCTGATCGGGATTTTCTCTTCCTATGCTTTAAATCTTCCCACAGGTCCTGCCATCGTGATTGCTAATATTTTGTTTTTCCTCTTCTTTTCTTTCTTGCGTCAATTGCGCCGCAGAAAGAAAGTTACTGTGGGAGGACAGGAATGAGAGTATTGCATTGTTTAGCCCAGTTGCCGACGCGCACGGGCAGTGGTGTATATTTCCATAATCTGATTAATGAAATTACCAGACAGACGGACTGGCAGCAGGCAGCCCTCTATGCTCTTCCAGCAAACCAAGCTTTTGCTAAAAATCCCATAGCGGAGAAAGCGTCCTTAGTCAGGCAGGACGAATTAGCTGAATGGATAGATTGTGACTACCACTATCCGGTATTTTTTGAAACTGAGGCTTTACCCTTTCCCATTGTTGGTATGAGCGATGAAATGCCCTATCCCTCAACCCGCTACTGTCGTATGGATGATGAGATGGTCAATTGCTGGGAGCGAGCTTTTTATCAGGAATTAATCAGGATAAAAGAGGAGTACAGGCCGGATGTCATTATTTCACACCATCTCTGGATTCTAAGTGCAATGGTGCTGGAAGTTTTCCCCGATATTCCGGTCATCGGAATATCTCATGGTACAGATATTCGTCAGGCCAGACAAAATCCGGAAATAGCGGAAAAATCGGTTGGTAGTCTGCGTGACCTGAGCAAGGTTCTGGCACTGTCCGACTCGCAGATAGCTGATCTGCTGGATTGTTTTGATCTCTTGCCGGAACAGATACTGGTGACCGGAGGAGCTTTTGACAATAAGATATTTTATCCGGCTGTTCAGCGGCCGGGTGCCTATAATGAGAACTTTGTCAGCTTTCTTTATGCGGGAAAAATGTCACATGCCAAAGGTGTCTATGAACTGCTGGCGGCTTTCACAGATCTGTATAAGAGGAA
>LFSM01000061.1:0-1122 GCA_001512745.1 Clostridiales bacterium DTU032 | reverse complement strand
GAGCTGGCGGAACACATGCGCCATAGTGATGTTTTTGTGCTCGCCAGCTACTATGAAGGCCTGGGCCTGATTGCTATTGAAGCTCTGGCTTCAGGGCTGGCTCTGGTCAGCAATAATCTGCCTGCCCTGTCACAACAGCTGAAGCCGCATGTTGGGGATACTGATCTGATCAGCTGGGTTGAAATGCCCGCTTTACGTAATCTGGATGAACCTGTCAGGGGAGATATCCCGGCCTACCTTTCACGTTTATCAGCAGCCATGGAAGAACAGGCTCACCGTACTCTGCGTGCTAACGGAGAGAGGGCAAGCCTGGCACAAGCTGTTCAGGTTTTTTCCTGGGAAAGTCTGGCAAGCAAACTTGTGCAAATAATAAGTGAGCTGGACTGAGGCCGCTTACTCTACTTATTTGCTTCTGATGTATCCTTTTCAGCCTTGAGGCGCTTTATGATCGAACGGGCCACATGCAAACCGCTGGCTCCTGCCTGTGACAGTCCGCGGGTTATGCCTGCGCCATCACCGATCGCGAAAAAGCGTGGCATGGATGTTTCGAACTCTTTTGTCAGTTGCAGGCGTGCACTATAGAATTTTACTTCAACTCCATATAAAAGCGTGTCGGTATTTGCAGTACCCGGTGCAAGCTTATCTAAGGCATCGAGCATTTCAATAATATTATCTAGATGGCGTTTGGGTAGAACCAGGCTGAGGTCTCCGGGAGTTGCATCCAGAGTCGGCTTGACAAAGCTCTTTGACATGCGGTGCGAGTTGGTGCGCTGACCATTGCGCAGATCTCCCAAACGTTGTACAAGAACACCGCCGCCTAACATATTGGACAAGGAGGCAATATGTTTGCCGTAGCGGTATGGCTCGTTGAAGGGGTCGGTAAAACGATTGCTGACCAGCAGCGCAAAGTTGGTGTTTTCGCTGTGCAGGCTGGGGTCATCATAGCTGTGGCCGTTTACAGTAATGATTCCATCAGTATTTTCCGTAACAACATAGCCGTAGGGATTCATGCAAAAAGTGCGCACAACGTCACTGTATTGGCGTGTCTGGTATTTCAGTTTTGCCTCATATAGAACATCAGTGATATCTTTAAAAACCAGGGCCGGCAATTCTACCCGGACA
>LFSM01000121.1 GCA_001512745.1 Clostridiales bacterium DTU032 | reverse complement strand
TCTAAAGGCACAGATTGTCAGCTAAGTTCTTTCGTCGCCTCCAAAAACGTTACGCCAAGTTAAATAGACTAAAAAAAGCTGTTGCCAGGCAGCTAAACTTTTAGCTTATGTTCGTCGATACTTTCTCGTAACTGGCCAAGACCGTCAGATTTGTTTTCCTCTAATGTCTGACTTGTGAAATGGTGGTGTTTATGGCACAATGTAGTTCAATTCAACTACAAGGAGTGCTTATTATGAGTTCACCAATTTCTTTGCGCCTGGATGATAAAGTTAATGAAGCGCTGGAAAAATACACGAAAGCCCAGGGGATATCAAAGGCGGAATTTATTCGTACAGCGATAATGGATAAACTGGAAGACGACTACGATATTATGGTAGCTGATCAGGCCTATGAAGAATGGATCAAAAACGGTAAAAGAACAATTAGTTTTGCGGAGATGATGAATCTCTATGGCTAAATATAGAGTCGAATTTACCGAAAGCTTTGAGACAGATTTTAAAAAGCTGGACAGAGCTGTTCAAAAACAAATCTTGAAATGGATTGAGAAGCATCTCATTAATGTTGACTTCCCATCAACTCCCGGGAAAACTTTAAAAGGAGAGTTAAAAGACTATGTCCGTTTTCGAGTGGGCGATTATCGGATTATTTCCATTGTAGAAGAAGATATCTTTGTAATCACTAATCTCCATATTGGACATAGAAAAGATATTTACGCATAATTCGCGACTGCATAATTCGGTGCCAGGCACAAAGTTATGCAGTCGCTGGAATAGCTTAAATTATCCGTTTTTTCACTTCTGCGAGCAATTTTTCCTTATCCTGAGGCAGGCTTCCTTTAATCTTGAGAATATTTGTCGGATGAGTAGTATCAAAAACTGTCGGCGTCGTCGGGTTCAGGTACTCAAGGAGTGTTTTTACCTCTATCATTCTTTCCCGGTTGCTTGCAGCTATGAATTCTCCGCTCTTGACCATTTGTTTCAGCTTTGTTCCCGGAAAAACTGTCAGGTTCATGGTGATGATCCGTCTGGTTCTGAACTGCATGATCATTTCAGCAGTAGCCATTGCGTTCTCTTCCGATCTGCCCTGACCTGCTATCCCATAAATAATAATGGTATTAAAGGATAAATCAGCTTCATTCAATTTTTTCGCCTGACTTATAGCATCAGCGACTCTATGCCCTTTATTCATCAGTTTTAAAACTTCATCACTGCCCGTTTCAAAACCAATGTAAAGATCCCACAATCCTTTTTGGTGGAGGATAGAAAGCTCTTCTGTTGAATATTTAGAAATACTGCGGATTGAAGCGTATGAAGCAACGCAGGCACAATACGGCAGATGTTGATGGACCAGATCGAGCAATAGATTCATCTTTTCAAAACCGAATTGCAAAGGATCTGCACCGGTCAAAAACACTCTTTCAGTATAGATATCGCCGTGTTTTAACTCTGCCTCAATCTTAGACAGAGCTACCGGACTGAATTTTTCACCGGCATACATGGAGCAAAAGGCACAGGCGTTATATGAACAAGCATTTGTTACCGGCAAGAGAAAGCTATGCACCTCATCCTGGGGATAATGTATCGTTTGACTTTCGCTCATGATATTCACTTAATAACAGGCTTTCACCTGCCCTTTTTTAACTCCCGTACTATACTGCCCGCTTACGGGATTCTCTATGTTTTGCCCGATAGTTTAAGACTACCGGCAGCAATAGGATCACAATAATTATAATCGTTGCTACGATTGAAGATATGCTCCACAGCAAAGCAATTCGGTATGCGATGAAAGCAGCTAACCAGGCTGCTAACAGCTGGAAGGCAATCATTATCCATGTGTCCCGCCAATTGCCAAACTCGTTTCTTGCCGCTGTTACAGCTGCTACACAGGGCGTGTAGACCAGAACATACACTAAAAAAGCAACAGCAGACGGTGTTGTAAACATAGCAGCCAAGGTTGGTCCCAATGTTTCAACTGTCGCCCCGCTCATCACGGCCAGAGTTGATATGACAGCTTCCTTAGCAGTAAAGCCGGAGATCAGAGCAGCAGGAATCCGCCAGTCGCTAAGGCCCAGAGGCTTGAAAACTGGTGCTATGACTGCTCCCAACCAGGCGAGAAGGCTGTCATCTGAGGAATAAACAAAATCCAGATGCCGGTCAAAACTGCTCAAAAACCAGATAATGACAGTTACTGCCAGAATCACTGTAAATGCTCTGCGGAGGAAGTCACTTATTTTTTCCCAGAGATTCCGGCCAACAGAGATGAAGGAAGGAAAGCGGTAGGGTGGCAGCTCCATAATAAAAGGAGAAGCTTGGCTGCTGTCAGAACGCTGACGCAGGCTTAGCCCCAGTAAGATGGCCAGATAAATCCCCAGCAAATAGAGAAGCACCATGGCCAGACCTGCATGATTCGGGAAGAATACGGAAGCTATCGCACCGTAAATCGGCACCTTAGCTGAACAGGACATAAAGGGAATCAGAAAAATGGTTAAACGGCGATCCCGCTTGCTGGGAAGAGTACGTGTAGCCATAATCGCCGGTACTGAGCAGCCAAAGCCCATAATCAAGGGAACAATTGCCGCTCCGGAAATACCCAGACGACGCATCCAGCTGTCCATGACAAAGGCGACCCGGGCCATGTAGCCGCTGTCCTCAAGGATGCTGAGCATCAGATACAAGAGTGCTATCAGGGGCAGGAAAGAAAGTACTGAGCCAACACCCGCAAGGATGCCGTCCACAATAAGAGAATGCAGAACAGTATTCAATCCGCTGGTTGCCAAAGCGCTGTCAATTTGGGAAGTCAGCCAGCCCATGCCATCTGTCAGCTGATCAGAGAGCCAGGTACCAGGTAAGCCAAAAGCTACCCAAAAAACCAGTGCCATTAAAAGTATAAAAATCGGAATCGCTGCAAAACGATGGGTCAGAAGACGGTCAAGCCGCTGGGTTAACAGGTCCTCACCGGACCCTTTGTGTATGCTGGCAGATACCGTTTTATCAATAAAGCAATATCGCATGTTGGCCAGAGCTGCCAAATTATCAGTTTGCAGTTCATCCTCCATCAGGGCAATAATCTGCTCAATGGCCTCAAGCTCATTATCCTTCAGGTTCAGTCGCTTTTGAATTAAAGGGTCTCTTTCGGCAAGCTTTGTGGCAGCATAGCGAGAAGATAAACCCGCAGTTTCAGCGCCTTCTTCAGTGAGTGACATGATGGCATGAATTGCTCTATGGGCAGGTCCTGAACAAAGGTCAAGCTTTGCAGGTTTTTGTCCCGTTTTCGCTACCCGAACAGTTTCGTCGATCAATTCACGAATTCCCTCATTTCTGGAGGCGGAAATGGGCACCAACGGCACGCCAAGATATTCACATAGTTTTTCAAGATGAACATGACTGCCATGCTGGCGCATTTCATCCATCATATTGAGCGCGATTACCATGGGAATATTCATTTCAATTAATTGAATACTAAGATAAAGGGATCGTTCTATTTGAGTTGTGTCAATGACATTTAAGATCACATCCGGTTTTTCATCAATCAGGAAATCACGGGTAACTACTTCTTCAGATGAATAAGGAGAAAGGGAATATATGCCGGGCAAATCTACTACTGTGAAATCAGCATGGCCTCGCAGCGTTGCTTCCTTTTTACTGACTGTTACTCCCGGGAAGTTGCCAACCTTCTGATTGCTGCCGGTCATTTGATTAAATACAGTTGTCTTGCCACTGTTCTGGTTACCGATTAAAGCAACTATCAAAGGGCACCTCTTCTTCTGCCACGTCTGCCACGTCTGGGTTTGTGGCAATCTTTCTGCTGAAAATTGCGACTGCAGCTATTGCAATCACCGCAAAAGCTACCTGCCGTCTGGACATGGTCTACTTCAATAAAATCCGCATCTGCTTTGCGCAGACTAAGCACATACGAACGTATTCTAATACAAAGAGGATCTCCGCTTGGAGCCGGGGTCCCCATTATCAGGCGTGTTCCCGGAGTCAGCCCCATGTCAAGCAAACGGCGGCGAAGAGCGCCCTCGCCTCTTACTTCAACTATTTCTGCCTGCTGTCCGGGTTTTAATTCTGCTAGTGTCATAGTCCCTCACTGTTACGAGTTAGAGAAAGGTAACTCCAGAGATAATTATAACACCTGCTAATTTAAGGTCAACACTTTCCACTGCCGGCTGAGGAAGAGCTGACTTATTGGAACATTTGTATCTTTTAAGTCAGATCAGAAGTTATTGACATATGTCAGATTCTGTGTATACTGGCGTTAGCGACATATGTCAATAACTTAATGAAAGGAGAAAAATTATGCCAAGAAGAGATGGAACGGGACCAATGGGTGCCGGAGCAATGACAGGCAGAGGATTAGGTCCTTGTAACGATGAGAATCGCGGAACCCCCTACTACCCTCGCGGAAGAGGCAGAGCTGCTTTTGGACGCGGAATGGGTTGCGGAATGGGACGTGGCGCAGGCTACGGCCGTGGTTTTGGATACGGGAGAGGTTATGGCAGAGGATTCTATATGGATC
>LFSM01000005.1 GCA_001512745.1 Clostridiales bacterium DTU032 | reverse complement strand
GCGATCCCGGCCGGGACCATAGTAAAGCTTGAACCGATTCCGGTGGAGGCGATAACTCCTGTACTGAGCGAGTAATTCACAGGCCCGGCCACGCCCAAAAAGCCGGCCATGATGCTGGAAAGGCCGGTTACACTAATCCCAGCTTTGAGCCTTTTTCCCATATCGGGAGCCTGGACCAGTTCACCGATCGCCTGAATCGAACCCAGATCATTAGTCGACAGGGCGATGTAGCAAATAATAATAGAAATCAGGACACCAATATCGAGCGAAAAACTGAAGCTCAGGTCGGAAAAGAAATTGGAAAAGACAGCAAGTGTTTCTCCGGGCATCCAATTATATTCAGGAACCAGCAGAACATAGACGATACTTCCTGCAATCATGGCCCAGATAATCAGGGTCGATTTCCAAATCCCTTTCAAAAAACGATTAGCAAGGAACATGGCCACGATAAAGATAAAGGCGAAGATCAGGTGGAAGAATTCCAGACCGGCTGCAGGAACGCTGGTGATCAGATTGATGATGGTCGGTACCAGGGTTAAAGCGATCAGAAGCAAGATCACAGCAACGACCTG
>LFSM01000114.1 GCA_001512745.1 Clostridiales bacterium DTU032 | reverse complement strand
TTTTTAGATTATTTCATGTTTGGGAGTACATAAAAATGAAAAAGAATATTATTAAGTCTTTATTGAGCCTTATTCTGAGCGTGAGCATGCTCTTGACCGGCTTAGGTCTGACAGTGCATGCCGGTGTAAGTGGAGATCTCGGTGAACAGACAGAAACAGGTGGGAAGCAACTTTTTGGCGGTGGTTCGGTGTTACCCGCTGAGATAGTCGAAAATCTTGTGACTGGGTTTGAATTTAAATTCAATTATGCAAGTGGATCTTGGCAGACTGTAGAAACTGGAAGCAGCATTGAGGTTGATTTGAATGATGTTAATGCTGTGAATTTTAAGTATGATCTTACTAAACCCGATGGGCTTGATATTAACAATGGTGACAAATATACAATTACTTTGCCGGCAATATACGACTCAGAAGATGTGAGCGATGTGCCAATTAAAATAGATGAAGTTGTAGTGGCAACCTATGACATTTCAGGTAAACAATTAGTTATTACTTTTAAGAATAGCGCCAATTTCACAGATGACGTCAAAATGTATGTTGAACTCACAGGTAGCTTTGATAAGCAAGTATTTGAGAAGCAAGAAGAAGTTGTTATTAGGGTTCCGTATAATGAAGATAATTCATTTACAGCCACTATTAAACCAAAAAATCAAGCTTATGCGGGTGAAGATACAAAAAAAGCAGGGACCCCCTATGTTTTAAATGACAATGGAACTAAAACGCCGACTGATAAAAACCCGACCCACATTGATTGGACGGTACTTGTAAATGATAATATGGATTCTTACAACGATGCGAAAGTCGTTGATGATTTAAGTGATGATTTAGAGATCGATATAACTAGTGTAAAAGTTTATCGGCTTGTGAGAAACTACAAAAATGAAACGCTTGACCGTGTTCCTGTTACAGATAAGGTAGCTGAAAAAACTAGTACTGGTTTTCAACTTGATTTAGGCCCAATTGAAGATGCCTATGAAGTCACCTATACAACAAAGATTAAACGTCCTGACGGTGGTGGTACTCATACTATCAATAATAATGCAAAAATTATTTTAGGTGAAAATGAAAAAGAAGTAAGCGATCATTTTACAGGTACTTGGTCCGGGGATCTTCCAACTATTAAAAAAGATGGAGAACTCTCCTCCAACGACCCCCACATTATAAATTGGACGGTCAAGTATAACTATGGGAAAAAAATCTTGGAACTGTAACTTTAACAGACGTCCTGAGTATATTTGGTGACGTTAACAATGAAAAAAATCCTGGTGCTGTGATTGATAATACAATTAAGGTTTATGAGGTAGATCCTGATATTGATGGGAATGTGGTGGCAGAATCAGAAATCCCTGTCACAGTTAGCCCAGTTGTTTATGTAAATGGAAAATTTACTATTCCAAACTTAGATGCAAACGGGAAAGCCTACTACATCACTTTCTCATCATATGTACCAGTAGGTCTAAACGAAACGATTGTAAATACCATATCAGATGATTTATCCTCACCGAATTCTGACAAAGCTTCTGTTCCTGTCAACACTATACCAACTGGTGGAAAAGTGGGCGCGCAGCTAGTTGATGAAAACGGTGATCCTTATATAGAGTGGACCATTACCATGAACACTCAAAAGATAGATGTTGGTTCAATCAACGTCTTGGATGTATTTAACTCCGAATATATCACGTTTGACATAAATGACGAGACCAAGTATGAGCTGTATAAGGATGGGAACAAAGAAACTGTAAGTAGTTCTACTCTCAAACTTTATACTCATAATGATGACAGAACTGGTTTTGAGTTGAATATATCAGATGCTGGTCCACATACTTACAAATTTGTTTATCGTACCTACTACACAACCCTAGGAATGCAACAGCCGGATATCGCAAACAATGCAGAAATTGTTTTTAGAAAAAGCAATGGTGGAACAGGCGGAACAGATCCTGATGATCAAATTGGCAGTGTAACGAAGTTCCCAGATGTAATACTTCAGGGGCCAAAGGCTGGAATCGAAAAAACAGGCAAATATGTTACAAATCAAAATAAGACCGAACAAGAAATTGAATGGACTGTTGTATTTAACAAGAGCGAGATCCTATTAGAAGAACCTAAGATAAGTGATATTTTTACTTCCGGAAACTATGACTATATAGATGGATCAATTGTGGTTTCTGCAGGTGGTGAACCTTTTTCGAATTATACTCTTACTGAATCAAATTCAATTTCATACAAGGAAGGTGAAGTAGATAAGACTGGGAAGGGCTTTATTCTCGGAATTAATGAAAATACTAATAAGATATTTACAATCACCTACCGGACAACAGTGGATGATCTTAGTGGCTCAAATGATGAAAATGGAAACCCTATTGGAAATAGAGATCATTTAAACAAAGCAATATTGGAATGGCAAGGCGGGAAAGAAGAAGCCAACGCCATAGTGGAGAAACGAGATCCTGGCATTAGCAAATCAGGTACTGTTGTTATAAATCAAGATGGAACAAAATCAGTTAATTGGACCATTGATTTCAATACATCTGAAAATATTATCAAAAACTTCGAACTCAAAGACACCTATACTCCAACCTCTGTTACTGTTAGTGACATCAAGATTACTACTGGAGGAGCAGATGTAACAAGTCAGTTTATAATTAGTACTGAAACGACCGGTGGCATATTTACTGTTAGAAAAGCGCATTTAGATGCTGTTCCTTATCAGTTGACTTACTCAACAACTCTATCAGCTGCAGAAGAAAAGGGAACTATTAAGAATACAGCAGCTATAACCTACACTGGTGGTTCTGATAGTGCGGAAAAAACAATTACAAGTCCGACTTTAGGTGTGTCTAAACAAGCAACAGATCTTAATAAGACTGGGGGAAAGCCTGTAATCTCTTGGCAAATTAATGCCAATACGGACAATGCCAACAAATATGTAAACCTTGTAGATCCGGTATTGACTGATACGATTCCGGCAGACCAAGCATTAATTCAAAACTCAATTGTTGTAAAAAAACTTGATGGAACAGATGTTACAAATCAGTCAACTATTTCTAGAGATGCAAATAGTTTTACTATAAATTTGCCAAACGGTCCCTATGAATATGTTGTGACCTTTGACACTGAAATATTAGAATATCCTTCAGTTAATGAAAAACTGGATCGATATACTAACTCTACAACCCTATCAGCATCCACTTACGATTCTGTGACAGATAGCGCCTATCAAGATTACTTTGAAGGAGCAGACGCTGGCCTTGTTGGCAAGATAGGTTCGCAAAATCCCGACACTGAAAACGTGGATTGGACTGTAAGTGTCAACCCAGAAGGATTAACAATTAAGAATCCTAAAATTTCTGATACTTTATCTAACCAGCAAACTTATCTTAAAGATACAGTTAAGATTATGAATAGCAAAAATGAAGAGCTAGAAAATAATTCTTATATTTTATCTTTTGGCGAAGATAATAGAAGCTTTACGATAACATTTACTGCTGGAGTAATCACAGAAAAAATTAATATTTCTTATTCAACTCGCTTAAACCCGGATTTAGTAGGTTCTTACACAGTGACTAACCATATCTATCTCTATGGCGGAACGGATCAAAGAGAAATCTATAATAAAAGTGAACCAGCCACTGCTCAGCAATGGTTCTATGGCGGTGGTGGCACCGGGCGTACTTTGACTTTTGATCTTAACAAAGTCAATCCACAGGAAACAAAAATACCTGGTGCAGAGTTTAAAATTGTTCGCATTAATACGTCGGGCAATAAAGTGGATGCAAGTAAGCAAACCATAAAAACAGATGAAAATGGTAAATTCCAATTCTTGGATATCAGAGCAGGTCAATATGAGGTTACAGAAGTTTCTACACCACAAGGATACGTTCTGCTAGGCGATCCGATCTACCTGATTGCTGGTTATACAAACCCGAAAAATTTTGAGTACGATGATGGAGATGTAGAGAATAATCCATTGAATCCATATACTCTTACTATCACTGACTCTAGCTGGACACCGATTACAAGCACTGTAGCCAGTACTGAAGGAAATGTTCTGGCTATTGTAAATCAACATAAATCCGTAAACTTTGCACTGGAAGCAGAGAAAACCTTGAACGGCTTCAAAAAACTGAATGAAGGTCTCTTCACCTTTGATCTTTATAAGCAACTGTCGGAAGGGACGGATCCTGCATTCGATTTAATTCAAACTAAAACCAATGCCGCGCCAGCAGAAGGAGAAGATACGGGAAAGATCGTATTTGATGCGATTTCATATGATTTGCCAGGTGAATACAAATATCAGATCAGGGAAAAATCACAGAACATAAATGGTAATCAATATGGAGATAGTGAAACATCCCACGGCATAACGTTTGATGCTTCTGTTATATATGTTACTGTTGCAGTAACTAGTGATGCTTATGGAAATCTAACAGCGACAGCTTCCTATGGCAACGAAGCTCCCAAGTTTGAGAATAGCTACTTAGCCAATCCTGTTGAAGCGACAATTCAAGCTAGTAAAGATCTAATCAATAAAGACCTGCAAGCAGGTCAGTTCCATTTTGAACTTAAAGGTCACCTCGACGCAGCGACAGGTAAAGACGTCATAGTTTCTAATGATGCAGATGGCAAAATCAGCTTTACTATTAACTACACTGCAGCTGGTACGTATACCTATACCCTAAGGGAACTGATTCCTGATTCGGAAAACCGCGAGGAAAATACGGATTATGATGACAGCGTATATGAAGTAGAAGTGGTAGTTATAGACAATGGCGAAGGTCAGCTTGTGGTTGACAGTATTAGTTATGGCGGTGAGAAAGAACAGCCTGTTTTTACCAACACCTATTACGCTTCTGTAGTGCTTAAGGCCAAGAAGATCCTTCAAGGCCGCAGGCTGCGGGAAGGTGAGTTTAAATTCAGCCTGACACCATGGAACGTCGCAACTGGTAATAGTATCAATGCTTTAAATGGAACGTCTGCGGTGAGTGTAGTAGCAAACGATGCAGAGGGGTTAGTTAGCTTCCCTAAGATTACTTTTGATAAAGCTGGCGACTATTACTACATCATAGAAGAATTACCGGGCAATGTCGGCGGTGTTGTTTATGACAAGAATGCAATAATAGTGAAGGTAGGGGTTGCCTACAACGATGCTAGCGGCCAGCTGGAGGCCACGATCAAAGGCTACCATCGCACAGTTCTTGGTGAGAATGGACTTCCTGACGAAGCTCTAAGCGACAATGATTTCATTCCCACCGGCGACGAACTGCCCACCTTCACCAACAGATACACAGCGGCACCCAATGTCGCCATCATCGAAGCCCGTAAAGTCCTGGCAGGCAAGGATCTGGCAGCAGACCAGTTCAGCTTTGAGCTGCTGGACGGCAATGGCAAGCTGATCGAAACGGTGAAGAACAAGACTGATGGTCACATCAACTTTGCAGAGATTACTTATTACAGTGCGGGTGAGTACAATTACACCATCCGTGAAGTCAAGGGCAGTGCTGCCGGCATCACTTATGATGAGACGGAACACAAGGTTACCGTAATGGTTACTGATGATGGACGAGGACAGCTGCATGCTGAAGTTATCTATAAAGATAACAAGACTCCGACCTTCACCAATACCTATAAGGCGGCAGCTACCAGTGCCACCGTCACCGCCCACAAGACCCTGACCGGCAAGACCCTGACAGCAAATCAGTTCAGCTTTGAACTGGTAGACAAGGACGGCAAAGTTCTTGAAACCGTGAAGAACAAGGCCGACGGCAGCATCAGCTTTACCGCACTTAATTTTGACACTGCGGGCGAGAACAGCTATACCATCCGCGAGGTCAAAGGCAGCGAATCCGGCATCATCTATGATAAGACGGTACACAAAGTGACTGTCAAGGTTACTGATGATAAGGCAGGCAAGCTTCAGGCTGAAGTCGTTTATGCCCAGGGCAAAGCGCCGACCTTTACCAACCGCTTCTCCACGGAAGACACGGGATCACAAATCCCGACCGAGCCGGACGATGGATCCGAACCTGACCTTCCCCATACCGGAGAAGGCAGAAGCACTTCAGCTCTGGGACTGGCTCTGATCCTGGCGGGACTCGCCCTGGGCCTGTTCGCCTGGCTGCAGCAGCGTCCGCGCAAAAGATACCGCGGGCAAGAATAAGGGTAGTTCTGTCTGACCCAAACCAGGCAGTTTTCATACCTGAGCGATGCCCGGGAGTGATCTCTCCCCGGCGTCGCTCTATCTTAAATTAAGAGGAGATTATTTCAGATAGTTTCACTTAAAGCAAATCGCCTCTGAGGGCTTCCTCAGAGGCGATTTGCTTACCCGGTTTATTTGTGCTTCAGCTAGGAGAACCGGCTGGAGACCTCATCGAGATAAGCCTGCCAGCGGCTCTTCGAATAGTCGACCAGACGGAACTGTTTCCTCCGGTAATCCTCCTCCAGATAATCAGCAATATTTTTCATCAGGAAAAGATGGACTTTCTCGCTGGACCCGTCCTGATTGATCATATAAAGCAAAGACATGTCTTGGCAGCAGAGAATGGCCGCATTGGACATGGATGTATAGATAAGTCTGCTGTGCCGGCGCATTTCGGGGCTGACCTCATTTTCCAGCCGCTGCAGGAGCTCGACCCGCTTTTCCTCAGGAATACTGACAAGGCCGGTCAAAGGCACGATCGCCTTTCCCGACCGGGAGAACTCAGAGACAGCGCTGCTGGAATAGTAAAAATCGGCATCGGACTTGATGAGCCCGTGCAGAAAACTCTGCATCCGCTCCCGCTCTTCCGGTGACGCGCCGGTCTCTGCCATTTCATCGGCTGTCAGCACATAATTAACCGGCACGAAATTATAGACAGCCTGCAGGCCACGGTCGAGCAGACCCGTCAGCAGGGCAGGATCCTGGTCCAGCAACTGCCGGGCTTCTTCCCCGTTAAAACTCAGCTTGCGGCCCCAGCTTTTGTCAATGAACTGCAGAAAACGCAGGAGGTAGTTTTTGTTCCGGATCAGCTTGAGCGTGGGAGCGGCATCGGGCAAAGCACTGTAAACCAGCAGGCAGTGGTTTTTTAACAAAATATAATGCTGCTTATCCGAACTATTGCTTTCCCAGAAATACAAGTCAAAACTCTGCTCCAGCTGATGGATTTTGCCGAAGGGATTATTGACCTGGACATAGTCATCCGCCAGAGCAGCCCGCTCAAAATTCAAAGACTGATGCCAGTAGATTTTCTGCTGCCTGGGATTGTTGAATAAGACGCGCTTGAGTGAATAGGGCAGTTCGCCAAAGAGCAGGGGCATGGTACTGTAAAACTCGAAAGCTTCGTCCTGACCCTGCTGCAAGAAGTCGGAGAGGATGATACAGCTCATATTCAGGACCTGCCGCTGCTTGTAATAGAAGCTTTCCTTTTCCTGATAATCCGGATAAATACCATAGTCGGCGGCGAAATCATCGTCCAGAGCATAGGAGATAGCACAATCCAGAAAAATCTGCAGGTCGTTCCTTGAAGTAAATTCATAGATGAAGGGGAAGAGGCCGCTCAGCCTGAGATGGCAGTTGGGTTCGAAAATGGCTGCGGTCAGTATCTGTGCTGCTCCGCTGCTAAAACGTTTGTGGGCGCGCAGGTCCAGAGCCTGCTGTCCGGACAAAAACCGGCTCAGGCCACTTGGTGACAGCAAAACAGAAGCAGCAAAATCTTTCTTGGTAATTCCGGCAATCGAAATCAGTTCCTCGATCAGAAAAGCAGTTTTCATATGAATCTCCCAAACAAAACAGGTCTATTATACCTGATTATAGCCGGAACTTTTAGTTTTGGGAAAAAACAGACGGCGTTCCAAAATTGGAGGCGAAAAAACAACAGCTCCCATTCTGTGCTAAATTTGGATTTAGAAAGAAAAACAAAGAGAGCAAAAAAAGGAGCTGTTATGGAAAGTTTACAACAAATCTACGAAGAATTCAGCAAT
>LFSM01000105.1 GCA_001512745.1 Clostridiales bacterium DTU032 | reverse complement strand
GAAGTCGATTCTTTGATGTGCTTAGCGGTCATCTTAATTTCCTTCTTAAAGCAGCTAACTGTCCTTTGCTGCTACAAATCAAGACTCTCATTGTGTATGAATCCGTTAAGTTTAAGTATATCACGTCTTGCTGACGACATATGAAAGCGGGCCCGGCTTGCTTGAACCCGGGCCCGCTACTTGCTATGTAATTGTTTTACCAGCGTGAGAAGAAACGGCAGCCACCGTACTGAACCACAAAACGCTGTGATTCGTGCCAGGACGAATAAATCAGATGTGCGGCATAGAAGTAGTAGACTGTGTGCTGGACAGCACTCCCGCCTTCATCAAAGACAAAAGCAACTGCCCTCTTGGTAGCGTCAGTCACACTACTGTGAATTCTGGCTGTGTAGCCCCATTGACGGGCTATCTGGCCGGTATTATATATTCCTGTCAGAATCATGGTGTCACGGATGGCCTGAGCCACCAGAACGGCACCTGTGTAATCGTTCCCGAATTCTCCCATGATCAAACCCTCCAGAACAGCACGGTCCTCCACTTGAACCGGCCTGCCCACATAGCTGGGATCAGGATTGGATATGGCGAGCAGAAATGTATCTTTAGCAGCCTCAGTAGTTGTCGGACCTGCAGTAGTCGGTCCTGTAGTAGTCGGCGTTGCAGTAGTCGGCCCTGCAGTTGTTGGCGCTATTGTAGTTAGCCCTGCAGTAGTCGGTACAGTTGCAGCAGTGGTCTCAGCCTTATTTGCCGGAGCTCTTGTTTGTGTCACAGACTCCGCTTCTAAGGCATTTGTGTCTAAGTCGTCTTCGTTGTTATCTGGGTTAGAGTGTAGAAAAACTTGAGTTAAGTTGTCTGATTGATCTTCTGTATCTATATATAGCTGGTCTATTCCTCTGCCTAGGTTATTGTCTTCCAAATCCAATAAGCCCTCAGGCAAGTCTAATAAAGCGGACTCTGCTGCAGATGGTGCCCTGGATTCATTTTGTTCCATTCCTCTGCTGTCTTTGACTGGCTTTTTATCCGCACCAAAGACTGCAAATGCCGGAATAACTAATGCTATAACCGCCAGCAGGATAGCCAGTATCAAGCTAGAAGATTTTTTAAAAATATGTTTGGTCATGTTCCATCCTTTCTAGGACAGAGCTTTTTTGAAGCTCTGAATTATTCCTTAAAAAAAGAAATAGGATCTATGCGATCCCATGCCAGTTTTTTGTTATGCCAAACGTGTTGTATTTTATCCATGGCAAATTTATTAAACTAGAGTTGAAAGCACAAAGAAAAGACCATAATTCTGTAAATAAATGGTTAAAAAGAAGAGGAAAAAGAGAAAAATATGCAATTATTACAGGAGTATTACATGAGAATTACGTAATGAAGCGGAGAAACCCACAATAATTGGGTATTTGAATCTATCTTGACTTTCAGATGAAAGGAGGCCGCAGTCAGCGGCCTCCTGAAATATCTTTACTGCTTATTCCTTTTTGCCGAACTCTTTCTTGGGCTTTGAATAAGCTGTTTCAGTCATGGGAAGGGTGTTGCGCAGGACCCCATCCAGTGCGTAATAAGCATTCTGTATCGCAGGTGCTGTTGGAATCGAAGTGATTTCACCAATTCCCTTAGCACCATAGGCAACATTAAGCAGGTCTTTCTTCTCAACATAAATAGCATGGATTTTGGGGATGTCCGTTGAACGCAGCAGTCCCAGGGTACCGAATTTTGATTTCACATAACCGTTTTCGGTCTTGAAGTCCTCGGTCAGAGCGAAGCCCATGCCCATCAGGGCGCCGCCTTCAATCTGCCCTTGAATCGAGAGCGGGTTAACAACTTTGCCCGAATCATGCGCCGCATAGATATCGCTAATTTTACCTTCTTCATCCAATATAACCAGATGAGTAGCATAGGCATAAGCAATATGAGACTTGGGATTAGGCTTGTCCGCACCCAATATATCTGTCGGTTCAAAATACTCTGCTGCAAATTCCCGGCCTTCCAGCTGACTCAGGTCGCCGGCAACATCATTCATAGCCTCTACGAACTGTGTGGTTGCCAGACGGACGGCTTCACCGGATACCAGGGTCTGGCGGGAACCAGAGCTCATGCCGGAGTCAGGTGAGTTTTCAGTATTGGAGGCGTGCACATGAATGTCTTTCCGGCCTAGACCGCTGAGCTCAGCTACCATTTGTGCAAATACCGTGGTGCTGCCTTGCCCGAGATCCGATGCTCCGCAAAAGACTTCAACTTTGCCGTCATGAACTTCCAGGCGGGCCCGGCCTTTATCCGGCAGACCTACTCCTACACCGGTATTCTTCATGGCACAGGCCAGACCGGCACGTCCCCGGTTAGCTTCGTAAATATCTTTAACTGCTTCCAAGGTTTCTTTTAAGGCTGTAGACTGGTCTGCAATCTGTCCATTCGGCAGTACTTTGCCCGGTTCGATCGCGTTGCGATAACGGATTTCCCAGGGGGAAATGCCGACCTTTTCCGCCAGTATATCCAGCATGGATTCGAGGGCGAACTCTGTCTGGCAGACTCCAAATCCACGGTAAGCCCCGGAAGGTACATTGTTTGTATAGACACCGTAGCCACGGATATCTGTATTCTGATAGGTATAGGGGCCTACTGAGTGGGTGCAGGCACGTTCCAGCACCGGACCACACAAGGAAGCATAGGCGCCGGTGTCAAAATAAATATCCGCATCCAGGCCGGTAAGCATTCCTTGCTCATCACAGGCTAGGGTGAAAGTTGCTTCCATCGGGTGACGTTTGGGATGGAAGGCTAAAGATTCATCACGTGACAATTTAACTTTGACAGCTTTGTTCAGCTTAACAGCACATAAGGCTGCCAGATGTTGTACCGAGACATCTTCCTTGCCGCCAAAAGCACCGCCGACATAGAGATTTTCTACGACGATGCGCTCTGGTTTCCAGCCCAGCATGATAGAGATTTCTTCCTGAACAGCGTGAGTCCCCTGATCTGAAGACAGGACCTTGACTCCATCTTTGTAGGGGAAGGCTACCGAACATTCGGGTTCCAGAAAGGCATGTTCAGTAAATGGTGTGCTGAAACTTTCAGTGAGAACGTAAGCTGAGTTTTCAAAAGCAGTCTTGACGTCACCGCGTGTGATGTGACGCTGCTGGCACATATTCCCGCCCGGATGGATGCTTTCAGCATCTTCAGCCAGAGCAGCTTCGATTGAGCAGTATGCTTTTAACTCCTCATAATCTATCTTGACCAGTGCCTTTGCCTCTTCGAGTACAGCTTCATTTTCAGCTACTACCAGGGCGATGGCATCTCCCACAAAACGGGTAATGTCACCTTTAGCTATCATCACATCCCAGTCCTGCATAATATGGCCGACCTTGTTGTTGGGGACATCATCAGCGGTATAGACAGCAACAACACCCGGCAGTTCCAGGGCTGCGGAGAAATCAATATCCAGTACACGTGCTCTGGGATAGGCAGAACGCACCGCAGAAGCATGCAGCATGCCTTCCATTTCTACATCGTCCGTGTAAAGACCGGTCCCGGTAACCTTTTCGCGCACATCATTACGGAAAGCAGGGATGCCGACTCCGTAATCAGCGCCTTCTTCACGTCTGCTGTCAATTTTTTCTTCACCACGCAGGATAGCAGCTGTCAGCAGAACACCTTCGATGATTTTCTTGTAGCCGGTGCAACGGCAGATATTGGTGCGCAAAGCTTTCTTGATATCTTCTTCACTCGGATCGGGATTCTTGTCAAGCAGAGCCTTCGAGCTCATTATCATGCCGGGGGTGCAAAAACCACACTGTACGGCTCCTGTGACACCGAAGGCGTAGACATAAGCTTCACGCTCTGTATCACTCAGGCCCTCAGTAGTAATGATGGTTTTGCCCTCCATCTTTGAGGTTTTACTGGTACAGGACTTAAGTGCCCGGCCATCAATGATAACGGTACAAGTTCCGCAGGTTCCCTGACTGCAACCATCTTTGACAGACTTAAGTTTCAGATCTTCGCGCAGAAAGGTCAATAAAGTTTTGTCTTCACAAGTACTGACTTCCTTGCCGTTGACTGTAAAAGTGTATTTTTCATCCATGGCTGTTATGTCCTCCTTGGTTCAGGTAAAAGATGAATAATATATTGAGAATTAAGCACAAAATAATCAAATATTGTGAGCCAAAATCTATACTTATTCATATGATACTACAGAAATACTGTCAAGGTATAAGCTAAAAACAGTTGCTGCTAACGGATTATAGGCCCCTTATTTGGGCAGTTTATCCTAATAATTTACGCGAAAAAACTTAGCAAAAAACATCTCTGTGTCCAGAACTTTACTGTGATAAATTGATTAAATTCTCCGATTCGGAGGATAATATAAAAATTCTTGATCTTTTATTCATGAGCTCAGCATAATCTCGTTATGGGTAAAGTGAGCTTAGATCCTCAAAGTGCTTTAGCACAAAGACTACGGTATTTGCGTTCTGCTAAAAAGCTGAAGCAAGTTGATGTAGCAACTGCTGTAAATATAAGCTCGCGTACCTATTCCAATTATGAACGTGCCTATAGAATGCCTGACCTGAGGATCCTGACCTCTCTGGCTGATTTTTTCAATGTTTCTACGGATTATCTTCTGGGCCGAACAACTCTGCGTTATCGCTACCCCAAAGACAAAAAGGCATTAACAAATTTTATAAATGGGAACGAAGCAGTATTAAGAGTCGCTGACTCTCAACTGGATAATAAAGCTTTATATGATAGAAATTTATTTGAAGATGATCAGGAAGAAACGGCGGACAATTAAAGGCTGCCGGGTTCGTGGACCAGCTTTGCTTTCATGGCATGGATAGACTCATTACTGCGTTTCTTTGCTACACGCATGGCCCGCACATTAATCGCCAGCACATTAATTGAACTGTAAAACTCAACGCCTTCACTCACTGCTGCCTGTACTTCAGCCAATATATCCTGAGTCGATGAACCATAGAAGATGGAAAGATCCATACTGATGATGATACCGTAGGATTCTTTACGGATCTTAGTATCAACTACCTGCTCTACGCCCGTAATGCGCAGTGCCAGCAGGCTGATCAACGCCCTCATGGCTTCATCTGAAATAGAGAAGTTTCCCAGGGTAGAGAAGGTAGGACGGACAACTGTACGCTCCTGATCACTGCCGGTGGAACTATATGTCTGACTGCGGTCAAAGCGCTGGAACAGTTTCTGCAAGGGTTCGGTGAAATAGCCGGAAAAATCGTGCTTAATCTCCATGCTGGGGACAGGAATAGTATGTTTGCCTTCAGAGAGCCGGGTCTGCCGCGCCTGATTTCGCTCTTCCTCTGTAGTGACGTCTTCAATCCTTAATTTGATTGCCGGCTGATTAAGCCAAAGGCTATTGCATATTTTTTCCAGCATGGCGTCTGAGGTGCCGATGATCATCAGAGCCGGAGGCATGTGCTCACTCAGGGCCCGCCTCATATTTTCCGACCGACTCGGATCATCAAAAATAGCCCGGCGCACTGACTCGATTTTAGTTTCAGCCCGCTTAGCTGAAGTACCTGCAACTATAGTGCTGCCATGGATCAACAGGCCATCGTCAATGATATATTCAATTCTGTATTCTCTGGCAATACGAATAGCAGCGGTGCTTTTACCACTGCCGCTTTGTCCGACAAATGAAATAACAGCGATATTTTCCAGCTGTTGACGTATTTCAGCCTGAGACCGCTCCTCGTAAGCGCGTTCCCGTTCTGTAATCTGAGTTAATACTGCATCGGCAATGCGGCCAAAGGGATTGAAATAAGGAAGCTGCCCTGACAAAGGCTCAGCTTCCTTTCCTGGCTCAGCGTCTTTTTCTAAATTTCTGACAGCGTCAGCCGCCAGCTCTTCTTCACAGGCAACTCCCTGCCAGCGCGAAACAGCCTCTTCGTCTTTACTGCTTTTTTTTCTGCGTCTTAACCACTTAAACATTTACTTTACCGACAGCTGAATCTCTTAGCGGTCAGGACTCGTCCTCTTCATCCTGATCCCAGTTGTGGTAAATATCCTGAACGTCATCGTTGTCTTCCAGCTTGTCGATCAGATTCTGCAACTGTTCAGCCTGGGCAGGATCACTGATCTTATTCCAGGTCAGGGGCACCGGTCCCAGATTCTGTTCCAGAATTGTGTACGCTTCTGAAATTGCCTTAGTGACAGCTTCGTAATCTTCCGGTGCTGTCAGAATATCTACAATGTGCTCATCGTCCAGATCAATATCTTCTGCTCCGGCTTCCAGCGCCAGCATGATAAGTTCGTCTTCGTCATCAATCTGATCACGTTCTACAATAATGCTGCCTTTCCTTTCGAAAAGAAAAGAGGCGCTGCCGTCAGTCCCCAGATTTCCGCCATATTTATCAAATATATGCCTGACTTCGCCTGCGGTGCGGTTACGGTTTTCCGATAGTGCCCGCACTATGACCGCAATGCCGCCGGGTCCATAGCCTTCGTATTGGATGTCCATGAGTTGCCCGCCATCTGCATCTCCGGAAGCCTTGTCGATCGAGCGCTGAATATTGTCATTGGGCATATTTGAACTTTTGGCCCGGGTGATAATATCCCGCAAACGCGAATTCTGCTCAGGGTCAGGACCTCCTTCCCGGACAGCGATTTGAATTTCCTTGCCAAATTTGGAGAATATTTTTCCGCGTTTATTGTCTGCTGCTGCTTTGCGGTTTTTAATGTTGTTCCATTTTGAGTGACCAGCCATTTAGCCTCCCACCTCTCTTAAGATATATTAATTATATTATTACTATTTATATTGTCTCATATGAGCATAGACTATGGGACAGGCAGGAAGCGTTCTCCCTGCGGAATCAGCTGACCGCTTCCGGCTGTAATATCCTGAACCAGGACTTGAAGTTCACTGATCATCTCAGCGCTTGCACCCACTAGCAATTTAACTTTCGAAGTGAATTGCGCATCATCCTGATAAAAAGCTGCAGCCTCCAAACGAGCTGTTAATTTGTCAAAAACACTGTACTCCACTTCCAGAGAAAATAAATGATAACGCATGTATTTCTTAAAACCGGCCTCAGCCAGGGCGCCTGCTGCTGCCTGCGAATAGGCACGCGCCAGACCGCCTGTGCCCAAAAGTATGCCACCAAAGTAGCGCACGACGCAGATTGCACCCCGGTCGATTCCGGCACCCTCCAGTACATCCAGCACCGGACGCCCTCCAGTGCCTTGCGGTTCGCCATCATCAGAATACTTCTGAATCAGATAAGGACTGTTGCTTTTCCAGGCATAGACATAATGGCGGGCTGCAGGGTAGTCTTCCTTCATTCGCTCCAGAAAACTAATCGCATCAGCTTCAGTAACAATCGGAGCACAAATACCAATAAAGCGAGACCGCTTTATTGTGTATTCACAGCTAGCCTCTGAGGCAATGGAAATATAGCTTTCTTCCTGCATTGGCATGTGCTCCGCAGTTGCCGCCTGAGCGGCAAATTACTAAAGTGGGCGGATAATTTCAATACCGCCCATGTAGGGACGCAGTATCTCCGGTACGATAATGCTTCCATCTGCCTGCTGATTTTGCTCAGCAATAGCCGGTAGAACCCGCGAAGTCGCCAGGCCGGAACCATTAAGTGTATGGCAGAATTCAACTTTACCATCTTCATCACGGCGGAAGCGAATATTGCCGCGTCTGGCCTGATAATCGCCCGCATTAGAAACTGAGCTGACTTCTTTGTAGCCACCCATGCTTGGTATCCAGATCTCAATATCATAGGTCTTCTTCATGGCAGCTCCGACATCTCCGGCAGCCAACTTGACCAGCTGGTAATGCAGACCCAGGCCTTCAACCAAAGCACAGGCTTTTTTCACCAGCTCATCCAGGGCATCCTCAGACTCTTCAGGCTTTGCAAACTGGAACATTTCCACTTTGTTAAACTGATGGCCCCTGATCATTCCGCGTTCATTAGCGCCGTGAGATCCTGCCTCCCGGCGGAAACAGGCGGTGTAGGCAAAGAGTTTGTGCGGAAGTTCATCCTCAGCCATAATTTCATCCCGGTGATAATTGACCAGAGCTGTTTCAGCAGTAGGCAGGAGGAAACGGAAGCTATCGTCGTTGCTGTGGATTTCGAAAATATCACCTAAAAACTTAGGGAACTGCCCGGCAGCGAAGCCGGCCTCATAATTCAGCAAATAGGGTGGCATGATCATTTCATAGCCATCTGCCAGATGAGCATCAATAAAATAGTTGATCAGGGCCCATTCCAGACGAGCGCCAAGACCGGTGTAAAGCCAGTAACCACTTCCGGACAATCTCGCTCCACGCTCATAGTCAATCATGCCAGCGGTGGTCAAAAGATCTACATGGTGTTTGGGTTCAAAATCGAATTTTCGTTCTTCACCGAAAGTGTGAACGACCTGATTGGCTTCCTTGCCACCGGCAACAACATCGTCAGCCGGCATGTTTGGCAGCCCCTGCAGATATTCATCCTGTTCCTGCTGCATGGCAACTATGGATTCGTCATTGGAATGAATAGCGTCACTAAGCGCTTTCAGCTCTTCCAACAAAACAGTAGTGTCCTGACCGGCTTTTTTCAGCTTAGGGATTTCAGCAGATTTCTTATTGCGCTCGGCTTTGAGATTTTCAGTAGTGTGCATTAAAGCACGCCGGCTTGCATCTTTTTCCAGGAATTCTGAAAAATCAACGCTCAGCCCTCTCTTGGCCAGTTTTGCTGCTGCTTCTTCGGGATTGTTGCGGATATATACGATATCTAACATATGACTCCTCCATATATTTTAATGTCTGATGTGTAGCTAATTCTATCATATACCGAAAAAACCTAATGGCAGGACAGCCGGGGTGAAAATACTCCTTTGTTTCAGATGACACAAAAGATCATTTTGTTGGGAGTTTTTGCCTTCAGCTATTAGAATGCAAGCTAATATGCTCTGTAATAACTATTTATATAGAAAAGGAATATATATATGCCCGTAATAGATATGCCAACTAATGTGCCTGTTTTTACTGTTTTCATCCAGGGACTGGTCAGTTTCTTTTCACCCTGCATTTTGCCTCTGCTGCCTGTGTACATGGGTTATCTGGCAGGGGGCACTTATACCGTTAAAGAAGATGGGACTCTGGAATATCCACGTAAAAAGGTAATGTTGAACACCTTATTCTTTGTTTTAGGAATCAGCTTTGCATTTTTTCTACTGGGATTGCTCATGGCAGGTGTGGGGACTTTCTTCAACAAATACAGCCATATCTTCACGCTCGTTGGCGGCATCATAATACTTTTATTCGGGCTCTACCAGCTGGATTTTTTCGGTCCGTCAAAAACCTTGTCCAGAGAACGGCGTTTGCCGATCGCTTTAGAAAAACTGAGCATGAATCCTCTGACCGCTCTCATCATGGGTTTCACTTTTAGCTTCGCCTGGACCCCTTGTGTCGGACCCACTCTCACCAGTGTTTTGATTATGGCCGCCGGAGCATCAACCCGTGGCCTGAGTGTGCTTCTGCTGGCCATCTACTCATTGGGCTTTGTGATTCCCTTTCTCTTGCTGGGTTTATTTACAACGCAGATTCTTGGCTTTTTGAAAAAACGACCCAAAATAATGAAATACGCCGTGATCATTGGTGGCCTGCTGATGGTCGGCATTGGCGTCTACATGATATTGCAAATACTTCCTCTAGGCACCTGAGGAGCTTAGAACATGCAGGTGCATGAAGGAAAACTCAGAATTTAGAAAGATCAGATAAAAATGAAAATTGCAAAAAACAAATCAATTAAAATAATAACTTTGCTGATGGCTCTTTTGCTTCTGCTGTCAGCTTGCGCTGATACAGACAACAAGCAGGATGCAAGCGAAAGTGTGGCTGACACAACAAGCACAACCACTTCTGAAAGCAGTGCAAGCACAGCAACCACAGAAGAAGCTGAGAAAAAAGAGATTTTTGCTCCCGATTTCACGCTTCTGGATCAAAACGGAGTTGAACATAGCCTCTCAGATTATCTTGGCAAAAAGATTATCATTAATTTTTGGGCCAGCTGGTGTGGACCCTGTAAAGCCGAGCTGCCGCTTTTGCAGGAATATTATCTTGAACAGGGCTCTAATGAGGGGGAGCTGATTATGATCGGAGTGGCAAACCCTTCAGACGATGTACTGAGTAAGGAAAAAGATCTGGAAGGCCTCAAGAAATTTATTGAGGATAATGGACTCGAATATCCTACTCTGATGGATCATAGTGGAGCTGTCTTCGGCAGTTATGCGGTTAGCGCTTTGCCAACCACATTTTTCATCGATACAGATGGTTCCTTAGTCGGGTATTATCCCGGCTCACTATCCCGTGAAATTATTGATTACGCAATGGGACAATTTAAATAAAATGTGAATAGCTATCCTCTACTCCAGCTGGAAAGTCCTAAATAGCAGCCGGCGATTACAAGAATAAACAGAGGGCCTTTGATGTACCACAACACATGCAATTGCTTCTGGCTCCATAGTTCCTACACATGAAATTACAACCAAAAACCAAGGGTGAACTTATTATTGAAAACGAATAATAAGCCCTTGCGCAAGGCATGTTTTATTGACATGTTTGGGGGTACTTGTTATGATTTTCTAAAGTATCCTTAAGTATTGATTCCTGAATGATTACATTAACTTAATAAGGATGCTAAATGGAGGTAAAAAATGAAAAAGATATTAGCACTTGTCATGGCCATGGTCATGCTCTTAGGCACGCTTGCCGTTGTAGGCTGTGACAAAAAAGAGGAAGAACCCAGTCAGCCTGTAACAAATGCCCCAACTGAACCCGGTGGACAAGAAGGCCCGGGCGGTAAAGAAGCAGCTGATATGAAGGTTGTTGCGCTGTTATCCGGTGTTATCACTGATAACGGTTGGAACCAGATAGCATACGATTCAGTCAAGAATCTCCACGATAAATATGGAATCGAGCTGGAATATATTGAAAATATTGCAGTTTCAGATATGGCTGAGTACATCCGCACCTATGCTGAAGAAAACTATGACATGGTTATCATCCATGGTTCACAGTTTAAGGCTTCAGCAGAAGAACTGGCGGTTCAGTATCCTGACACCAAATTCTGTATTTCTTACGGTTTCCGTGTTGATGAGAACACTGCAGATCAGGTTGTCGATATCTCCAACCTTGCCTACGTCGGACCTGTAAACATGGGTGTTCTGATCGGCGCCATTATGGGTATTCTGACTGATAACAACAAAGTTGTTTTCCTGGGTGGGCAGGATATTCCTGCTATAACTGATATTGTTTCAGGTATAGAAGAAGGCGTTCATCTGACTAACGAAGGTTGTCAGGTTACTACTGACTACCTCGGCACATTGACTGACGCAGATCTGGCAAAAGAGCGCGCCCTCGCCTTTATTAATGATGGCTACGATGTTGTATCTGCCAGCGCCAACAGTGCCCAGCTAGGCTGCCTGTATGCAGCAGAAGAAAAGGGTGTTTACGCACTTGGCTTTAATGGCGATCAATACAGCATTGCCCCTGAGGCAGTCGTCCTTTCCGTTATGCGCAACTATCCGGCTATTTATGAAGATGTCTTTAACTCAATCCTTGATGGCAAATGGCAGAGTGGCATGGTCGTGTACACACTGAAAGACAACGGGACTATTGTGTCTGACTGGCATGGCTGGGACGAAAAACTTCCTCAGGAAAAAGTTGACAGAATCAAAGAGGTCATTGAGCAACTCTATGAAGGAAAGCTTGGCGACTACTAGTTCTTTGGTATAAAATTCTAAGTAACAGAGCAAGGGGGGTATTTCGCTACTGAAGTTATAAATACCCCCCTAAACTTTAATAACTCCCTCTTGTTCTGGATGGCAGGCTCACTTCTTCATTGAGTCTGCCTGATGACTATTTCACAAGAGACATCGTTACATAAGAGGACGTCTATGATAGGTATCAAAAAACGAGGTAAAAAGAACAATACTCAGGGAAAATCCGGTGCCCAGCAAGTGCTCGTTTCTTTCTTTGCGACTGTAGTTGCATTATTGCTGGGCATGTTACTTATATCAGCACTAGGCTTTGACCCGGTCAAGGCTTTCTCCTCAATGCTTATAGGTTCTTTTGGCAGTCTGAATGCCTTCGCGGAGACGCTGGTTAAAATGACCCCCCTGATTTATACAGGTATGAGTTTTGCTTTGGCCAGCCGCTGTGGTTTAACTAACTTGGGCATGGAAGGGCAGCTTTATATGGGTGCTCTGGCCGGTACAGCTGCAGGTATTTATTTAACAGGATTGCCGGCTGCTATTCACATACCGCTGACCATGCTGGCCGGTTTCCTGGGCGGAGGTTTATGGGGATTGATTGCCGGTTCTCTTAAAGTACGCTTCGGAGCTAGTGAGATTATCACGACCGTTATGCTGAATACTATCGCTATAAACTTTATTGACTACATGGTTAACGGTCCGATGATTGAACCACCGGGTATCAACTGCCAAACCCCGCCCGTCCAGGATTCAGCGATTCTCGGTAACTTAATTCCTGGAACGCGTGCACATATGGGATTTATCATTGCTCTGGTCTTTGTCCTGCTTTTCTGGTTATACCTCTGGCGCAGTAAGCCCGGTTACGAGGTAAGAGTGTCCGGCCTGAATATGGAAGCAGCCCGGTACTCAGGCATAAACACAAATAAGAACATTCTGCTGGTTATGTTCCTTGCCGGTGGTCTGGCCGGTCTTGCCGGTTGGAATGAGATTGTAGCAGTACAGATCCGCATGATACCATCTGTTTCGCCCGGATATGGCTTTGATGGCATTGCAGTTTCCCTGGTTGGTAACAATGCCCCCCTCGGCATTATCATCGGGGCTTTCCTCTTTGGAGCTTTCCGTGCCGGCGGCAACCGCATGCAGATTATGGCAAAGGTACCGAATGCCATTGTTTCCGTTATTCAGGCGCTTGTCATAATTACTATTGTTGCCAGCCAAATGGTATTGGAAAAATGGAATGACCGGAAGCTGCAACAAGAAAGCGGATCTAAGGAAGAGGTGTGATCATATGGGCGTGTTAAATTCTATTTCTTCATATATAGCAACCGATATTCGTATGGCAGCGCCGATTCTTCTTGCAGGGCTTGGGCTTCTTCTTGTTAATTGGAGTGGCCTCCTGTACATAGGAGCAGAAGGTACCATGCTCATATCTGCATTTGCAGCAGTTGCAGGTTCCTTCTATCTGGGGAGCGTGTGGGCAGGACTTTTGTTCGGTATGATTGCAGGTGCTTTATTCGGACTTATCTTTGCCTTCCTTACGGTGACATTGCGTGCCAATCAGACTGTGGTAGGTGTCGCACTCAATGTCCTTGGGGCTAGCTTGTCGGCAACCTTAAACCGTGTAATTTTCGGTGTTGAAACGACGATTGCCAAAATTGATACATTTGAGACTATGGCCATCCCGGGATTATCAAAGATACCTGTAATAGGGCCGGCATTCTTCAATCATATGCCTATTGTTTATCTTGCTTTCCTGATGGTGCCCCTGATCAGTTTTTTCCTTTTCAGGACACAGCAGGGCTTAAACCTGCGCTCAGTCGGCGAAAACCCCCGTGTATCCGATACACTTGGTATCAACGTCTACCGGACCCGATATACAGCATCAATCCTCGGCAATATGATCATAGGTATTGGTGGAGCCTTCCTCTCGACCGGCCTGTTGAACTTCTTTACTGAAGATATGGTGTCCGGGCGTGGCTATATCGCTTTGGCTGCTGTTATTTTCGGCAAATATAAGCCTGCCGGTGTAATGCTGGCTGCTATGATCTTTATGGCCGGTAACGTGGTTAGCAACATCTTACAGGTCTCCGGTGCTGCCATCCCTTATACCTTCTTGACGATGATTCCCTATGTATTGACAATTGTTGCCCTAGTGGTTTTTGCCAGTCGTGCAGTTGCACCTAATGCTCTGGGCAAACCATACAAACGTGGTTAGAGGGAGGAGCTTATGTCAAAAATACTTGAAATGATTAATATTACAAAGTGCTTTCCCGGTGTTATGGCAAACGATAATGTCACTCTTGCTGTCGAGGCAGGTGAGGTTCATTCTCTTCTTGGCGAGAACGGAGCAGGTAAGAGCACTCTTATGAATGTGCTTTGTGGCTTATACAGACCCACATTCGGCAGCATAAGACTGGATGGTGAAGAGGTCAAATTCAGTTCGGCACGTGATGCTATGGCCAGAGGCATAGGCATGGTGCATCAGCATTTTATGCTCATTCCTACTATGACGGTACTTGATAATTGCCTTATTGGTGCGAAAGATGCCGGTAAGTTTGTTTTAGACCGCAAAACTACGGCTGAAAAGCTTACTGAACTGATAGAAAAATACGATATGAAAGTTGATCTCAATGCTAAAGTCGGTTCGCTTTCAGTTGGCCAGCGCCAGCGTGTAGAAATCATTAAAGTTCTGTATCGCGGCGCGCGTATCTTGATTCTGGATGAACCTACAGCTGTCCTTACACCTCAGGAAACGCTGGAACTTTTCGAGATGATCCGTTCTTTGACAGAACATAATTTTACTGTCTTGTTTATCAGCCATAAACTGAATGAGGTCAAAGAAATTTCAGACAAGGTTACAGTGCTTCGTCAGGGATGTGTCACAGGTACATACAAAACGGATGACTGCAGTGTTGAAGATCTCGCCCGCCTTATGGTGGGTCGTGAAATTGATCTCAGCGTCAAGCGCGCTGAACGTGAAAAGGGTGAAATACTCCTTGACGTCAAGAATCTGTCACTCAAAAATGCTGAAGACCAGAAACGCTTACTTGAGGATATATGCTTTGATGTGCGTGAAGGTGAAATACTCGGAGTTGCCGGCGTTGACGGCAACGGTCAGTCAGAACTTGTTGAGTGTCTAACCGGTATGCAAGTTGCAAGTAGTGGCGAAATAGTATACAAAGGGCAGAATCTGCGCAAGATGAAAACACGCGAGATCATGTCGAACGGTATTTCGCACATCCCACAAGATCGTCAAAAAACAGGACTCATCATGCCGATGACACTGGTAGAAAATTTTGCTTTGCAGGATTATTACCGCGAGGAATTTGGCAAGAGCGTTTACCTGAACTGGGCTGCTGTGACAGAGCATAGCAAGAAACTTATTAAAGACTTTTCGATCAAGACTCCGAGTGAGCTTGAACTGGCACAAAACTTAAGTGGAGGCAACCAGCAGAAAGTGATTATTGCGCGCGAGATCAGCCGCCATCCGGAATTGTTGATAGCTATGCATCCGACTCGCGGGCTCGATGTAGGCGCCATTGAATACATTCACCAGCAACTGGTAGAGCAGCGCAACAAGGGTATAGGTATTCTTCTGGTGTCCACAGAGCTTGAAGAAATCATGAAACTCAGTGATCGTATTATTGTCATGTATGAAGGAAAGATCATGGGTACAGTCAAACCGTCAGATATAACCATAGAAGAAATGGGCCTCATGATGGGCGGACAAGCTCTGGAAAGTATTCGTGCCAAAAAAGCAGTCTAAACAGCTTTAGTCAAGATGAAAAAGCCAGCTCTGATAGCTCGGAGCTGGCAAGTCTATATACTTGTTTATAGTCGGAAAACTGCAATTGAAATTTGGCTATACAAAATATGTTTCCTTGTGGTAGACTGATTCCCGTTATGGGCGAGTAGCTCAGCAGGGAGAGCACCTGCCTTACACGCAGGGGGTCGTCGGTTCGAGCCCGGCCTCGCCCACCATAATGCCCTGATACACTATGGTCAGGGCATTAGTTTTTTCTCTTGTTCCCGTAGCTCAGCAGGATAGAGCGATCGCCTCCTAAGCGATAGGAGTTAGTCCGACAAATGAATACACGCGCTCGTAGCTCAGCAGGATAGAGCAACTGCCTCCTAAGCAGTAGGTCGGGGATTCGAATTCCTCCGGGCGCACCACGTAACCTAGTGTTATCAAGGGCTTCAACGAAAAAGCACTTCCCTCAGTTTTATGAAAAGAGGGAAGTGTTTTTTCTTTTTCTGAGCTGAATTTTCATATTATTTTTGCTAAGAAATTTTTCAAATTCTGGCAGCTCAAAGAAATTTTTCAGATTTTGCTAAGAAAATTTTTGAGGTTTTTTTACGATTATTAGATATTCTTAGCATAGTTCGTCATTTTTGCTAAGAAAACCATTTGATTCTGGCAGCTCGCAGTTTTATTAAATAGAGCTAAGAAATCATTGAGATTTTTGCTATTACTAGATTTTACTAGCCGAGTTCATCATTTCTACAAACTTTTTAAACTGTGTTAGTAGCTCGGGATTGTCCATTACGGTTTGCATAAGTTCTTCATCTGCGACATTGTCTTTTTTTTGTAAAATTGCTCCTCCATAATATCGGAGATTCTCGATCTATCCTCGTCAAGAATTCGAGAATATTGGTGGGTCACCATTGTCGCATCTTTTTGTCCATTCTCACCCTGTACTGCCTTGATATCACCACCGGAAATTCTCAGCTTATATGTCGTTGCAGTAGAGCGGATGCTATGAAAAACATATTGTTCATTGCCCCTTTTGGGTTTGATACCTATTTCATTGAGCACTTTCTGAAAACGTTTATTCAAGTGTTCAGTCATAATAGGTTTGCCATTCTCTTGGCAAATCTGTAAATGATAGCCTCTAAATGCTCAGTTTTGATCAAATAAGGATGTACAAAAAAGATAT
>LFSM01000032.1:3003-39449 GCA_001512745.1 Clostridiales bacterium DTU032 | reverse complement strand
CCATTGCCCAATATTCCCCACTGCTGCCTCCCGTAGGAGTCTGGGCCGTGTCTCAGTCCCAATGTGGCCGATCGACCTCTCAGTCCGGCTACCGATCGCAGGCTAGGTAAGCCGTTACCTTACCTACTACCTAATCGGACGCGAGCCCGTCCCTGACCGATAAATCTTTGATCCCCATATGATGCCATACAGGGATATTATGCGGTATTAGCAACGGTTTCCCGTTGTTATTCCACTGTCAGGGGTTGGTTGCTCACGTGTTACTCACCCGTTCGCCACTAAGTCTCAAAGAATATCTTCCCGAAGGAGTCAATCCCGTGAGCTTCGTTCAACTTGCATGTGTTAAGCACGCCGCCAGCGTTCATCCTGAGCCAGGATCAAACTCTCAAATATATTTGAGAGCCTTTTGGCTCATTTACTTAAATTAATTGTCCGTTCCGTCTAACTCTATTTTTATAGAATCTTCTGGACCCGTCTTTGTGTTTGCACTGTTCAATTTTCAAGATCCGACGCGCCTCTCTTTTTTAAGGCGCTTAGCTAGGATACCAAGCTTTTTAAAGCTTGTCAACATCTTTTTTAACTTTATACGAACTTTACTCTTCTGCACTGTTTCGCTACGCGTGATATAATTTTCAATGACCTGTCCAGAGCGGATTCACAGGTAAATTTCATCGGCTGCCAGTTTGGCTTTTGACTGTATTTCTTTACCAGGCGCTCTATATATAGTAATTATACAAGAGGAAAAAGGGGTAACTGAGATGATTAGTATTCATGAGATCTCCAAGTCATATGACCAGGAGACACAGGCAGTTGATAATCTAAGTTTGGAAATTTATGATAATGAAATTTTCGGATTTGTAGGTCCTAATGGTGCCGGCAAAACAACTTCTTTAAAAATGATTACCGGACTCTTGCTGCCCGACCACGGCAGTATAAAGATTAATGGCATCGATGTGGTGGCAAAGCCGCTGGAAGCCAAGAAGAATCTCTCCTTTGTATCCGACGATCCAAATATTTTTCTGCGCCTTAAGGGCATTGAATATTTGCGTTTTCTGGCTGATATCTATGAGGTAGGCGAAGATTTGCGTGTCGAACGCATCAAGGATTTGTCACACCGTTTTGCGATGAGCAATGTTTTGGATCAAAAGATTCAATCTTATTCTCACGGCATGAGACAGAAGATAATTCTCATCGGAGCATTGATCCATAATCCTCCCACCTGGGTTCTGGATGAGCCGATGACAGGACTTGATCCCTCATCCTCCTACCAGCTTAAAAACATGATGCGGGAGCATGCCGATAAGGGCAACACTGTGCTCTTCTCTACTCACGTACTAGACGTAGCGGAAAAAGTCTGCGACCGGCTTGGGGTTATATCAGAAGGCAAGCTGCTTTTTGTCGGAACCATGGCTGAGTTGAGGAAAAAATACCAGGAGGACAGCTCTCTCGAGAGTATTTTCCTGGAAATGGTAGGTGAGGAACAATTCAGTCCCTTTGCGCTAAGCGAGGAGGAAGCGGGGAGCTTATGAGAAAATATCTGCTCTTATTGCGTGTTCTGATCTCCGATTCTATCAGGGGCATAGGTGGTTCCGGAGAGTTGAGAGCTGGAAAAAAGCGCAAAAGGCCTTCAATATTTGCCGAAAAACCCTGGCTGGCTCTGGTTATTTCATATTCGGTTATTATGGTTTATTCCTCCTTCTTCGGAGTAGCCATGACCAGAACACTCAAGCTTTTAGGGATGGAAGATCAGTTTGTATCTTCAGTCGCCTTCATGATACCGGTAATAACTGTTATTTTTGGTTTTATGCAAGGGATTTCATCGCTTTATCATGAAGATAAGACTGAATTTTTTCTGGCCTTGCCGATTAAGCCGGGAACTTACGTTGCTTCCAAGCTGACAGAAGCCTTTATATACATTTTTGTTGCTGTGGCTTCATTCTTCCTGCCTGCTCTGCTGGCGCATGCGATAGTAGCGGGACGAACTGTGGGCTTTTATTTTCTGATTCTTCCATTTATACTCTTGAATTCAATTGCTCCCTTTGCCATTTTACTGATCCCGGTCTTTTTCCTGATGCGTTTCACACGTTTTGCCCGTAATAAGGACCGTTTCCAGTTGATTTCCAACCTTATCTTCACTGTAGTCATCATGGCCTTTGCTCTAACCATGAGCAGGGTCTCATCTCAAATGGGGATGGAGCAGACACCGGGGCTCTTGATACCCGAAAGCGTTTATAGTCCAGGTCTTCGTTATATTCCTTCTTCCCTCTTCGCTGACCTGATGCTGAGAAATGCAAACTCCTGGCAGTCGCTGTTGTATCTCTTTCTGCTGGCAGCAGTAAACATGGCCTCTGTCGCTGTCATGCTTTTTGCAGCCAGTAAACTCTATTTACCGGGAGTCCTCGGCAGCAAAGGCTCGCAAGCGGTACGTGTACTGACTGAGGAACAGATCCGCAAAGCCCTGAAACCCCGTTCACAGACCCGGGCTCTGATCAGCAAAGAATGGAAGCTGCTCCTGCGGTCGCCTACTTTCTTTATGCAGACAATACTCTCTTCAGTAATTATGCCGGTAGCCATGATACTAGGCGGCATTATCGGCGGGACAGCAGGCGGTGATGCTATGGATTCAATTTTCGCCGACCAGATTGCCTACTTCCAGAGCGATGCCTGGTGGCGGTCAGATCTCTGGATTGTTGTAATGGTATTTGTCGCTGCCGGTGTCTTCTTCGGCAGCTTTAACATGGCATCTTCTACTGCAATTTCACGTCAGGGACAGACCTTTCAGACCACTAAACTAATTCCGGCAGCCGCACACAGGCAGCTGATTGCCTGGGTATTTCCCGGCATATCTGTATCCGGTACCCTCTGGCTGCTAACCATTCTTGTCATTGGAACTTTCCTGAAGTTTTCCCCGCTGCTGATCCTGGTCGCTGCTATAATCGGCTGGAACAGCACCTATATGGTACAAATGGCCGGGATCTGCATCGATATGAAATACCCTACCCTGAACTGGACCAGGGAGAATCAGGCTGTTAAAAACTCTAAGTCGGCCATGATCGGCATGTTTGGCAGCATGGGGCTGGCCGGCGTTTTTGTAGCTTTTGGCTTCCTGCTCAATTCTGTAACTAATGGAAATTCGGCAATAACCAGCAGCTTTTTGCTGGTGCTTGCTCTGGGTCTGACCGCTTTCTTTACCTGGCTGGCACAACGCATGGCATCGGAACTGCTGGAGCGCGTAGAGATCTGAGTGCATAGATTGGTGCCTGGCACCAATCTATGCAGGCACCGGAATATGCCGGGATCGCGAATATTCACCGGCTGTTCCTGTCTTAATAGTTAAGGGCAGCTGCTATGTCTATGCATGCTCAGCATCTTGTAATAAAATAAAGCTTACACTGCAACACTAGTGTCGTGTCCTTAAAGAAAGGATGGCAAGTATGAAAAAGAAAAATATTTTGCTCCTGTTATTGAGTCTGCTCCTGATCCTGAGCGTTATTGTCAGTGGCTGTTCAGCAGTTGCAAATAAAGACACAGCACCACGAGAACCTGAATATGCCAATGATTACAACGGATCTCTTGCTCCCGATGAGGATATGGATCTGCCGTCCATAAACCCTGATTCAGTTAACCCGGCAGATCCGAGTTTACCGCGAAGAGTGATAAAAAACGCGGATATGACTATAGTCTCGACGGATCCGGTCAAAACGAAGTCCGACATTGAAAGTAAAGCCAGTTCACTGGGAGGTTTCGTCTCGGATTTCTCACAACAAATTAATAACTACATCTATATACAGATGACGGTCGAAGTGCCGGGTGACAAGCTGGATCTTTTCCTGCGCCAGATTGGCGACAGCGGTGTTAAGATTGAGCGTCAATCAGTTACCAGTGAGGATGTCACCGATTCTTACTATGATACTGAAACCAGACTTGCAACAACTCGTGACCTGCTCAATCATTACCGGGAGATGCTGTCTAGTGCTGAAACTATCGATGAAACACTGCAGGTGCAAGCTAAAATCGACCAGCTGACTCTGGAACTTGAATCACTGCAGGGGCGCTTAAATCGTCTGGAACTGCTGACTAGCAATTCCCGGGTTTATATTGATATCTATCAGGAAAAAGATCCTCTGCTCGAAAAGCCGAGCGAACTGGAGCCTTTGTCCTGGCAGCATGTTAAATACTTTATCAGCAATGGTTTCAGCAGACTGGGCACGATCCTGCTCCTGCTTGCCCAGTATCTCTTCATCGGCATAGCTGTTGGTTTCCCTGTCATTCTGGTCGTTGTACTGATTATTTTGATCATCTACTTCACTAAGAAGCGGAAAAAGAAGAAAGCTCTGGCTGCTCTGGCTGCGGCTGAGCATGAGACAAAACAAAAAGAATAATTTCTAATTGGAAATTTAGCTACTAAGGGCATCTCGGCTGAGATGCCCTTTTTAAACCAGCTATATTGGACCGGTCTGACTTGCTTAGCTGCTGAAATACTTAATTTCTGATCCTGAAATCAGTACTCCCGTCATGGCAGGCAGACTTGCACCGTCCAGCAAATCAAGCGGTTTTGACTTCTGCTCCGAGCGATTGAAAAGGAAGGTCAAACTCTTTTCTCCCTCTGCAGGCCGGCCAAAGGCATCGGTCCAGTCCCCGCCATCATGTGTGGGAGCATTAAGATAGCGTCTGATCTCGAGGACATCTCTGTCGGCTGCCTTCACTTCGACCTCGCCTGTGCGCAGAACTGCATGTTCATGGCGTAGATTAAGAATTGAACGGAAGAGATCCGTCAAAGCCGGTTCTTCCTTATCCCAGGGATAAGTGCGCCGGTTAAAGGGATCCTTGAAACCTTCCATAGCGCGTTCATCACCATAATAAAGCTGTACTGCCCCGGGGAAAGCTACCTGCATCAGCAGAGCCAGAAGCAGGCGCTCTTCTCCCTTCTTTCTTTCTTCAGGAGAGAGCCTGCGTTTCTTCTGGTCTTCACGCCTGGCCGGTGTCGGAACTCCGGAAAGGACGTTCACTGCCCGCTCCGTGTCATGGCTGCCCAGTGGATTCAGCATTACGTATAAGGCTTCACGCGGCATGATGAGCAGATAGTAGTTAAATCTCTTGCAGATTTTCTCTGTTCCCTCATTACCCAACAGCCAGGAAAATGCGCTTTCCCGGGCCGGGTAGTTGGTTGTAGCATCGTGTGTGCGACCGAAAATAAAATCACGGTGAGCTCCGTAACTAATCTGCGATGTCGGTCCGTCCCAGACTTCACCTACAATATAAGCATCCTCTTTGACCGCCTTTACCCGCCGGCGCAGCGAACGCAGGAAGGGATCGGGTATTTCATCCGATACGTCCAGACGGTAACCGCGGGCGCCGGCTTTTAGCCAATAAGCCAGTACGCCGTCTTCACCGCAGATAAAATCTTTATAGGATAGTTCTTCTTCCCTGACATTGGGCAGGTTGTCAAAATCCCACCAGGACTCATAGAGCAGCTCATCTTTACCGGTAGCCTTTACTGCCGGCACTTCCGTATCCGCATCACCGGTGAACTTGTACCAGGCAGTGTAGGGAGAAAGCTTGCCTTCAGTTTTTTCCTGCCAGGCACCGACACTGTCATAGCGGCCATATTTGTTGAAATATCTGCTGTCTGCACCGGTGTGACTGAAGACACCGTCGAGAATCAAGGAAATTTTATACTTTTCCGCTTCAGCACAAAGCTCACGAAAGTCTTCTTCTGTACCCAGCAGCGGATCGATCCGGAAGTAATCGCCGGTATCGTAGCGGTGGTTAGTACGCGATTGGAAAATTGGGTTGAGATAGATACAATCAACCGAAAAAGATGCTATATAGGGCAGCTTCTCCTTAATGCCCTGCAAAGTACCGCCGAAAAAATCGTTGGCTTCATAAGGAAAACCGGCTTTTCCTTTGATGTCGACATCTGCCGACCAGTCATCGTGCCAGATTCTCTCTTCATAATTCAGATATGCTTCTATACGTTTTTTATCAAAATTCTCGCCACGATTAAAACGATCGGGGAATATTTGATAAACCACCGCACCCTTCATCCAGTCGGGGGTCTTAAAATTCTCTTCATGGACCGTCACTTTAAAGCCGGGAATCTCTTCCGTGCCGTTCAGAGAAAAGTGCAGGCTGTCAAGGAGTGTATATCCCTGGAGGTTTGAGCTGTCCGGATCCGGAAAACACCAGCGATAACGTTGATCTTTCAGACGGACTTCAAACCAGTAATAGAACAGGCCGGCAACATCGTCCATGCGAATAGTCTGAACAAAAGAACTCGCTTCTTCGTCTGTAAGATCACATTCCATAGGAATGGAACCGGGAAAGAAATGCATTAACCCATAGGCATAATAAACACGGACGGATTCTATCTCCTCCGCCGGTTTATTAACATCGATCCTCAGGGTGAGCTTTGTATTAGCAGCTACCGCCCCCAGCGGAGATCTGTAGCGCTCGTCACTTATATAATGATCCAGCCTCACATCAGTCAATCTGAGACGTCTCCTTCATAATATCCTCGTATAACTTAATATATTCGTCTGCTGACTTATCCCAGGTAAAATCGCTGCGCATAGCTGTCTCTACCATCTGCTTCCAGGCATCAGGATTATTTCTGTAGACAGCAATGGCTTCTTTAGCTGTAAAAAGCAGCTCGTGAGCATTTATATTGAGAAAACCGAAACCGCTGCCTGTGTTTTTGAACTTGTCATAGGCCTGCACCGTATCAGCCAGGCCTCCTGTCTGGCGAACGATTGGTAAAGTGCCATAGCGCATGGCTATCATTTGTGATAAACCGCAGGGTTCAAAGAGTGAAGGCATCAGATAGAGGTCACCGGCGCTATACATGCGGCGGGCCAGTTTACCGTCAAATTTGATCAGGGCCCGCATCTTGTCCGGGTGTCTTCCCGCAGCCTCAGCTAAACTCTGTTCATATTCATGATTGCCGGTCCCGAGTACTGCCAGCTGCACGTTTTCCTCCAAAAGTTCATCAATAATATACAGCAGCAGATCCAGGCCTTTTTGCTCAACCAGGCGGGTTACCATGACAAATAGAGGAGTTTTCGCATCCTGAGCTAAAGCAAGTTCAGCCTGCAAAGCCTTCTTGCAGGTCGCCTTACCCCGTTTCCAGGCATGAGGGCTGTAATTTGCTTTAATTTCTACATCGGTTTCCGGATTATAGCTTTCAGTGTCAATGCCATTGAGAATACCGCTCACCTTCCAGCCCTGAGCTGCCAGCAAACCATTGAGGCCTTCGCCGAAATAGTCAGTCATGATTTCTCTGGCATAGTTGGGCGAAACGGTCGTAACACGGTTAGAATACTGTATGCCGCTTTTAAGAAAATTGGGAACACCATCTTTCAAAACGCCGGCTTCTGACATATATTCATCAGACAAGTCAAAGAGATCCTGGATTTGTTCGCGACCGTGTATCCCCTGATATTTCAGGTTGTGAATGGTCATCACGCAATTGACATTTTTGTGGTAGCCCTTGGACTTATAATGCGCTTCCAGAATCACAGGAATCATACCTGTCTGCCAGTCATTGAGATGCAGAATGTCCGGCTCAAAACCCATCTCCTCACCTAGAGTCTCCAATACGGCCCGCTGGAAAAAAGAGAAGCGCTCAATGTCAAAGCTGTAATCTATATAGAGATTATCATGGCCGAAGTAAAATTCGTTATCGATCAGATATACGGGAAGTCCATCCAGGTCAAGGCGGAACAAGCCGCTGTACATAGTGCGCCAGCCCAATTTAATCATGGACCAGCGCATGAAGATAAGATCTTCAGAATAGTCCTGTTTTATCTGGCGATAAAGCGGAAGAATAACGCGTGCGTCATGTCCTTTCTGACGCAAGACCCGTGGCAGCGATCCTACGACATCTCCCAATCCACCTGTTGCCGCCAATGGATTCATTTCCGAGCTTACAAATAGAATTTTCATAAATAGAACCCACTCCTGAGGGCTTTATACGATCGAACCTTTCCCAATAACAACAGGAAAGCCGGGATGACCTAATAATTTGACACCCATTTTCACTACGCTGTCTTTGTCGATAACTACATAGTTCAAATTGACGTCATTTGATATCTGGGTGTCCTGGAAAATAACCGAGTTGCGAAGCTTCGCACCTTTGCCGATGGTAACTCCGCGGAAAAGTACGCAATTCTCCACGTCCCCCTGAATGATGCAGCCATCTGAGGCCAAAACATTCTTCACTCTGCTGCCGCTTTCAACCAGGCAGGGCTGTTTATTCTTGACCTTGGTGTATATCGGATTTTGTCTTGAGAAAAGCTCATGCCGGAGTTCATCATCAAAAAGTCCCATGGAAGCCTTAAAGTAATTCGCCATGGAGTTGATACGGAAAATCCCACCCTTGTGTTCGCAGCCTCTTACATCCAGTTGTTTATAGTATTCCATAATTCTGACAAAGGTAAAGTCTGTCACCCCACGGGAGCGTGCATCCTCCAAAAGTGACAAGAGCAGGTCTCTTCTGATGACTGCGACATTAATTGCGCTGATGTCAGAGGGCGGATTTTGCATGTCAACTAATACATCTGTCACACGCTCATCTTCATCTAATGTAAGCGAAATATTCGGTATGCCATATTCATAAGCGTCGTGATTGTACATCACCGTGATGGCGGCCCCTGAATCCAAATGTTGATCCAGAATGTCATTGTATAAGGTGTTCATGACCAGATTGCAGTCTGTGATCACAACATAATCCTGAGAACCGCTTTCGATATAATCGATAATGCTGCTTAGGTCAGAGCGATCTGATGAACGGGTCAGGGGATTGATATAAGGTGGCAGCAGATAAAGTCCCTGATTCATGCGGTCCAGATCCCAGGAGGCACCGGTGCCTAAATGATCCATCAGAGATTTATACCGGGTAAGAGCTATTACGCCTACCCGCTTAATACCACTGTTAACCATGTTTGAGAGTAGAAAATCGATAATTCTGAAACGGCCGGCAAAGGGCATGGCTGAAAGCGCGCGCGGTTCGCTCAGAGGTCCCAGTTTAACTCGCTGATTATCTGCCAGAATTAATCCCATAGCGTTAACTAACATTTTCTACCTCCTAATATGAATATCTGCTTGGCATTTCGGAAACAATATGCGGATGTGTCACGGCATCTTGCGGACCGATCATCGAGTTGCCACAAATCTTGGCACCCTTATGAATAATGAGATCCTGGCCTATGACGCTAATGCCGTCCTCACAGAGTTTCTCATTGAGGAATGAGCACAAATCATGCGTTTCCGGTGTTATCCGCACAGAAGATTCAATGACTGTATTCATGCCTACTATGCATTTTTTCAGAACGGAGCCTGATTTAACAATTGCACCCGGCATTATGATTGAATCTTCAACTATGGCACCCTCTTCAATCATCACACCTACACTGATAATCGAGTGTCTGACTTCTCCGTGCACCTCGGCTCCGTCACTAATGGCGATTCTCTCAGCCACTGCATCAGGCCCGAAATAGTGGGAAGGGAGCTGGGGGTTTTTGCTGTAGATGGTCCAGGAATCGTCATGCAGATCAATCTCATCCGGCTTATCCAGTACATCCATATTGGTATCCCAAAGCGACTTAACCGTTCCGACATCTTTCCAATAGCCGTTAAAGGTGTAGGCGTGAAGATAAAGGCCTTCGGCCAGCATCTTGGGAATAATATTATGACCAAAATCGTTCTTGGAGTCAGGATCAGCCTCATCCTGGATCAGGCAGCGGCGCAGACTTGGCCAGTCAAAACAATAAACACCCATAGAAGCCAGATTGCTTTTAGCGTGAGCCGGCTTTTCTTCAAATTCTGTAATGCGCTTATTTTTATCCGTGTTCATGATGCCAAATCGTTCGGTCTCTTCCCAGGGCACTTCGATTACAGCAATAGTTGCGTCCGCTCCAATATCTGTATGAGCTTTCACCATCTTGGAATAATCCATTTTGTAGACGTGGTCGCCGGATAGTATGACAACCTGCTTGGGGCCAAAACTGTCGATAAAGGGAATGTTCTGGTAGATTGAGTTTGCTGTTCCCAGATACCAGTCACTGCCTTCCTGGCTGATATAGGGCGGCAAAATATAGGTACCACCATCATTACGATCCAGATCCCAGGGGTGTCCGTTTCCTATATAGGAATTAAGCTGCAGTGGTTGGTACTGAGTAAGAACTCCAACAGCTTCTATACCTGAGTTGGAACAGTTGCTTAAGGGGAAATCAATTATTCTGTAACGACTCCCGAAAGGAACTGCCGGTTTGGCCAGAAACTCCGTTAAGACTCCCAGGCGGGACCCTTGTCCGCCAGCTAAAATCATAGCTATCACATTTTGATGCGCCATTTTCCAATCCTTTCTTCTGTCCCCTCTTCAGCCCGTCCGGATCCGGGTCAGACTGAAGAATTTTTATAGGTCAGCAAGCATTCTGCTGATTAATTCTTTTCCTCTCCCTCATAAACCAAATACAGGCCTGCAAGTGGCGGCAAGGGCATATCGATGTAATAGCCAAGTCCGGAGTCGGCATTATCTTGCTCTCCTTCCAGAGGTGAAGCAAGATCTCTCATCTTGTCTTCCAAAGACAGCCTCTCTCTTTCTTTTTCGGCTGAGGTCCAGAAAACGGTGTCCCCCTGTTCCAGATCGGCATAAGCACTGCCCTGATATCGGGCATCATCACTGTTTAATATTAATCTGTAGCGGCCGGGATGGGGCACATTCAAACGATAATTCTTATAGGATGCCGGGGTCATATTCAACACCGACACAATGGTCTGACTGCGCTCCTTAGCATAGCGTGCGTAAGCAAAGATGCTGTTTTCCCTGTCATCTGCCACGATCCATTCGAAGCCTTCCCAGGAATCTTCTACTTCCCACAAGGCAGGGTTTTCCAGATAAATATGGTTGAGTGCAGTCACAAATTCAAACATGCCTTTGTGATTCGGATACTGCAGCAGGAACCATTCCAGTTCTTCGTAGTAACGCCATTCAATAAAGGGAGCAAATTCATTGCCCATAAAATTCAGCTTGTCTCCGGGGAATGACATCTGATACATGTAACAGGTGCGAAGTGAAGCGAATTGTCTCCAGTAATCTCCTGGCATCCGTCCCAGCAAGGATTTTTTGCCGTGGACTACCTCATCATGCGAAAACGGGAGAATAAACTTTTCACTGAAAGAATACATCATAGAAAAGGTGATCTTGTCATGAACCTGACCTCTGGCGTAGTAATCGGAAGTCATATAAGACAAAGTATCGTTCATCCAGCCCATATTCCATTTATGAGTAAAACCCAGTCCGCCTTCAGACACAGGTCCGGTTACCTTGGGAAAGGTTGAGGATTCCTCAGCTGCCATAATACAGTAAGGAAAATTCTCCCTGACCAGTTCATTCATTTCCCGGATAAAAGCGATAGCTTCAAGATTCTCGTAACCGCCCTGTACATTACGTGCAGAGGCGGAATATTCGCGGCCAAAATTCAGGTAGACCATGCTGGAGACAGCATCTACCCGCAGTCCGTCAACATTGAACTCTTCCAGCCAGTACCAGGCATTGGAGAGCAGGAAAGAACGTACTTCAGCCAGGGCAAAATCAAAAACCAGGGTCCCCCAGTTTGGATGTTCAGCTCTGATGGCATCGGAATATTCGTAAAGAGGCTGGCCGTCGAAATTAGCCAGACCGAAATCATCGCGCGGAAAATGTCCGGGCACCCAGTCAAGGATTACTTTGATGTCATTCTGATGCAGGGTATCAATAAGAAACTTCAGATCCGACGGTTTGCCATAACGGGAAGTAGGTGCGAAATAACCTGTTATCTGATAACCCCAGGAGGCATCGAGCGGATGTTCCATCACAGGCATGATTTCAACTGCATTGTAGCCCAGCTGTTTGACATATGAGGCCAGCTGCGGAGCTATATCGCGATATGAATAAGGATTTCCGTCAGCGTAACGCCGCCAGCTGCCAAGATGCATTTCATAGATGTTTAGCGGTCTGTCATCTTCTACGGGCCGCCTGCGGGCACAGAAATCTGCATCTCCCCACTCGTAGTCATCTTCCGCATCGTAGAGAATGGAAGCAGTATTCGGCCTGGTTTCTGCATGGCGTGCATATGGGTCGGCTTTCAGCAAAACACGCCCTTCTGGCGTGCGGATTGCATACTTGTACCTTTGATACTCAACTGCATTTGGAATGAATATTTGCCAGATTCCGGTTGTACCGTAAGCAATCATCGAATGGATCTCAGGATCCCAGCCGTTAAAATCTCCCACCACACTGACCTGTGCAGCATGAGGAGCCCAGACTGCAAAACGATATCCTCTCTCCCCGTCTGCCGAGACATCAGGGCGAGCCCCCAACATCTTATAGCTTTGATGATTCTTTCCATGATTAAACAAGTAAGCTTGATTCATATGGTACCTTCTTCCTTTGGTAAGACAAGGTATCTTTTTCTTATTATACACAAAACTACTTAAATTATGACTCTAAGCAGACTTGCGAACTACAATTTCAACTCGGCCACGGTAACTCCGTCACCGCCCTCATCTTCAACTCCCATACGGAAGGAATCGACTCTGGGATCACGCATTAAATAATCATGAGTGACCTGACGTAAGACACCGGTTCCTTTGCCGTGAATGAGACGAACCGGTGAAATCCCGTTAAGCACAGCATCATCCAGGAAATGGTCAATAGCCGGTATAGCTTCATCCACTCTCATCCCCCGCAGCATAACTTCAGTACTGGCATGCATTTTACGTTCTGTGGTCAGCCTTTGTGGTGTCGTGCCGCCAGCTGATCGTCCTGCACTACGTTTGCGGCCCGGTGCTTTCTGCTTTTGAACTGCGGGACGCAGTCTGTCTGCAGCTACCGAGAAACTGATCTGTCCTGCTTCCAGCAGGACCTGACCTTTAGCATCCGGCAATGATCTTGCGATACCTTCAATACTTAAATCGATAGCCTCGTATCGTTCACCGATCTCAATCTCTCCCGGAAGCTGATAGCTGCTGCGCTTTTGCCTGTGCGCACTCAGTTCCTTTTCCACTTCGCTGATTTGCCCGCGCAGTTGGCTTTGCAGGCGATGGTCCAGGCGCAGCTGGTCTCTTTCCGCTTCCAGATTTTCAATAATCTCTTCCATCTGTCTGCGGGTCTTGTTGACAATCTCAGCTGCCTGCGCTTCAGCTCCGGCCAAGAGCTTCTTTTTTTCCTGACCTATCTTTTCTTTTTCCTGTTCAAGAGTGCGGCGCATCTCCTGCAACTCGCTCTGGAGTTTATCCGCCTCACTCTTTTTGTCATCAATTTCTTTCTGACTGCTTTCAATTGCTGTGATCAGCTGTTCAAAACGTGCGCCTTCTTCCGATATAAGCTGTCTGGCATCAGCGATAATGTCCCTGCTGAGACCAAGCTTTTGAGCTATGGAAAAAGCATGACTCACTCCGGGCACACCTATCAGCAGCCTGTAGGTGGGCTGCAAAGATTCAATATCAAATTCACAGCTGGCATTCTCCACCCCTTCCGTATTCATCGCATAGCCCTTAAGCTCGCTGTAATGAGTAGTAGCAACGGTGTGCGCTCCTGCCTGATTGAGGAAGTTGAGAATGGCTATAGCCAGCGCTGCTCCCTCGGAGGGATCCGTACCGGCACCCAGTTCGTCCAGCAAAAGCAAAGTACCCGGTGCTGCCAGCTCTGTGATGGCGATAATTTCCTTCATATGCGAGGAAAAGGTTGACAGACTTTGTTCAATGCTCTGCTCGTCGCCTATGTCCGCCAAAACAAGGTCGAAAAATGCCACTTCAGAAGGACTGCGCGCAGGGATATGCAAACCTGCCATGGCCATCACAGTCAGAAGTCCACAGCTTTTGAGGGTAACAGTTTTTCCGCCTGTATTGGGACCGGTAATTACCAGGCTGCGATAGTTAATGCCGAGCTCGAAATCAATTGGCACGACATCGTCCTTATTAATCAGTGGATGACGGGCCTGATGCAGGACAATTCTGCCTTCAGAATTAAGACTGGGTGCGGCTGCTTTCATATCCAGAGACAGCTTGCCCTTGGCCATAGCAAAATCAAGCTCTGTCAGCAGCTGTAAATTCTGCTTTAAAGCTACAGATTCTTCTGCTACGCCGGCTGAAAGCAGAGCCAGTATACGGTCTATTTCATGCCTTTCTTCAGCTGCGAGCTCGCGAATTTTGTTGTTTAGCTGGACAACCGACATAGGCTCAATAAAGACAGTGTTGCCTGAAGCGGAGCTGTCATGAATCAAACCGGGCACAGCAGACCGATGCTCGCTTTTTACTGGTACTACATAACGGTCGCCTCTGACGGTAATCAATGCCTCTTGCAGGGCAGAACTGTGCTTGCGCAAGACTTTGTCCAGTTCAGTCCGGATATTGGCCTGGGCATCCCGGATACGTCTGCGGATTGACATCAGCTCGGGACTGGCGCTGTCAAAGACCTCATCATCACCGGCAATACAGCTTTCAATTTCCCCCAGTAAATTCTGGCAGGCTGTCAGTGCTTCAATGCGATTGTAGATAGCATGGTAAGGAAAGTCCCCTTCAGCTGCTTCTCTTCTTGCTGCTGTCCAGCTTTCCGGAATGGACTGACGCATGCGTACGACTGCACGCAGGAGAGCGGCGATCTGCAGCAGGTCCCGGCCATTAAGTACAGCTCCGTTTTCAGCACGGCTGATCTGTGAATGAATATCCTGAATACCGGCAAAAGGCAGGCCGCCATATTCCAGCAGGCGGTTGACCGCATCATCAGTTTCTTTCAGCCAGGCTTCAGCTTCCGTCTTGTTCGAAGCCGGCAGAAGTTTTTCACATAGTTTGCGTCCCGGTTCAGTATCCGCTTGGTCAGACAATAAGCGGATAATGCCGGGAAACTCTAGTTTTCGCAAGCTTCTGGAGATCATCTTGTAGTATTATTTCTGCTTTTAATATTATGGATATTCTTCCTGGCATAATTCAAGGTTGCAATTACTGACAAGACCGCTCCCGGGATAAAAATAACATGCTTGATCCAGGCCGGCTCTTCCGGGATAAAGAAGAGCAGCGATAAAGCTATTACATAAAAGACAGTAGCCAGCTTGCCGTAAATATCCGAGTAAACTACCACTTCATAATTCTTCAGCAAAAGGTAGCCGCCCAAAATCATCAGTGTTTCGCGGAAGATAATGAAGCTTGGCACCCAGACAGGCAGACGTCCGATTGCTGCCATAGTGGCTGCTACAGCAATCTGGAAGAGCTTATCCACCAGGGGATCAAATAGTTTGCCAAAGTCTGTTATCTGATTATAGGTTCTGGCGATATAGCCATCCAGAATATCAGTCAGCCAGATGGCTAAAAACAAGGTAAATGATAAAGTCTTATATTCAGGCCACTTGCTAAGTAAGATCACTAAAGGTATGATCGCTGCCAGACGAATCATAGTGAGAATATTCGGCAAATTAGGCACGAAATGTATATTTCTTTTTTCCTCTTCGGTCATGTCTTCCCTATTCATCAGTTAGATTGTTATAGTATCTGCCATATCGAGAGAATCTTCCAGAGGTCGTTTCCCCGCGGCCAGTGCTTGCTCCAGATCTATATCATGGCAGTCCCCGTTCTTATGGATAATCATACGGTTTAGCCGGCCATCAAGTATCGCCTGCACTGCTCTGACACCCATCAGCGATGAGATCCAGCGATCACGGTAGCTGGGTGCACCGCCTCGCTGTAAATAACCCAGCTGAGTTGAACGGGTTTCTATACCGGTTCTCTCCTCAATGCGTTTTGCCATGTCAGAAGCCAGGCCCACGCCCTCAGCCATGACTACGATGTAATGCTGCTTCCCAGCATTGCGGTCTTTGATCAGGGTAAGTACGATGTCATCATTAAAATCAAATTCCTTCTCCGGTACCAGGAGTACTTCCGCACCGGATGCGACACCGACACCCAGAGCGATATAGCCGGATTCCCTGCCCATCACCTCTACCACCGAACAACGTTCATGAGAAGAAGCAGTATCACGCAGCTTGTCGATAGCTTGTATGGCTGTGTTAAGAGCAGTATCAAAACCAAGCGAATATTCCGTTGCTCCGATATCATTGTCTATGGTTGCCGGGATCACAATTACTGGAACACCCTTGTCGGCTATGGCTTTAGCGCCGCGGGCAGTACCGTCGCCGCCAATCACTACAAGCACATCTATATTAAAGATATCCGCCATATCGACGGCTTTTTTCAAACCTTCTTCACTAGCAAAAGTATCGCTGCGGGCTGTCATCAGAAAAGTTCCGCCTCTATGCAAAACGTCTGATACAGAGCGGCTATCCAGCTCGACAATATCACCGCGCAGCAAGCCATGATATCCACGCCTCACTCCGAGAACATGATATCCTGCATTCAGCGCTGTTCTGGTAACGGCCCGGATGGCACCATTCATACCCGGGGCATCGCCGCCTGAAGTCAGAATGGCAATTGTTTTCTTATGCTTTAATTCTTTTTTTGGAACTTGATCCTCTACCATATTCTCTCCTGATATCAGCTACTAGTAGATTATACCTGCTAACTTAAATAATCTATACCATTCATACTAAATCCCCTTTAAAGCAGACAGAGATTATCAGTTCCGAAACGCTGGCAAAAAATGGCAATGGTTTCGGAGTCAGATGCTATTGAAGGCAGGGCGAGCTGATCCATGATCCTGCCCTCCTTTTCAGCAAAAATATAAACCGGCATCGGGCCGTAAAAATAAGAGCAAGTTGCTCTGACAGCATCAATAAATTCCTCTGATGGCCTTTCCTGACAACGAATCACCAGGGACATATTCTGATGCTTGGACGAGTCGCTATTTTCCTGCTCCCGGTACATAACAGGGCCGGCTTCACGCACAGCAGCCGGGGCCCCAGGCTGTTCTATCGGGGGTGCAGCTTGTTGTTTCGGAGCTGTTTTCGGAGCCTGATATGTATTGTTACTGCGCCCATTATTGTGCTGCCTGTTCCGGCCTTTTCGCGGACGGCTGATTTTCATTGCCTCCGGCAAGCGCTCGCAGTCAGGCTGTAAGAGCATAATCTTATCTGCAATCACTTTGGGATCTTCATCTTCACGCAGAGACAGGCTGCCTGAAATCAGCAGAACTTCATTCTCACGCAAGAGTTCGCGTGATTCTTCAAATACACGGGGAAAGACAATTAACTCAAAACTGCCTGTTGCATCCTCAATGGTGATAAAGGCCATGCGCTCGTTGCGCTTAGTCAGTAAGACACGCTCAGCGATCACCAGTCCGGCCACAATAAGAGGATCGCCGTCCTGCAAGCTGTCTTTACTGAACTCAGGTCCCGGCCCGTCTATGAATGTATAATCTTCAATGGCAGCCAGATTCTGGGCAGAATCTGCCAAGTCCAGGGCCGAGCTCAGTGGCAGGCTGGAAAAGGCGTGCTCATATTCTTTCAGCGGGTGGCCGCTGACATAAAGTCCCAGCATCTCTTTTTCCATGGCCAGGCGGTCTGACTGGCTGAACTCAGGTACGGTGGGATAATCAGGTTCTGCCACAGCCAGACTTTCTTCTTCAACAAAATCAAAGAGAGAAAGCTGCCCGTCCATTTTGTTGCGTTGTGAAGCCTGCACCTGTTCCATATAGGGGTCAATCACGGCGATCATCTTTGAACGGGATATATTGAACTTGTCGCAGGCGGAAGAACGAACCAGACTTTCAATCATTTTTCGGTTGAGACTCAGACTGCCGCAGCGGCGCAGAAAATCTCCATATGAAAGGAAGAGACCGTTCTCTTCCCTTTCCCGGACCAGTTCATTTACAGCTTCCTGACCGACATTTTTCACAGCGGCCAGAGCAAAGCGAATCGACCCCTTCTCAGTAGTAAAACGCGCTGAGCTGTAATTGACGTCAGGTGGTAAAACTGCAATGTTCATCGCCTCAGCAGCCCGCACATAAATATTGGCCTTGTCCAGATTACCCAGGTAAGAATTAAGCAAAGCTGCCATATATTCAACAGGGTAATAGTACTTGCACCAGGCCGTATCATAGGCAACTGCTGCATAGGCTGCAGCATGTGATTTATTAAAAGCATAACCGGCAAAGGACTGAACATCGTCAAATATTTTGGAAGCAACTTTGCGCGGCACACCGTTTGCAACAGCACCTTTTACTTCATTGCCGGCTTCATCAGAGCCTCCATCCAGAAAAAGACTGCGGTATCCGGCCAGAACTTCAGGGTTCTTTTTTGACATGGCACGGCGAACGTTGTCAGCCTGACCTAGAGAAAAGCCTGCCAGGTCCTGCACAATACGCATAACTTGTTCCTGATAGACGATGACACCGTAGGTCACTTCCAGAATCGCTTCCAGTAAAGGGTGGTCGTAATGAATCTTGCTGGCATCGTGACGGCTTTCAACATAACGCGGTATCTCCTGCATGGGTCCGGGACGGAACAAGGCAACACCTGCGACAATGTCTTCAAAATTGCTGGGTTTTAACTCTTTCATGAACTGAGTCATACCACTGCTTTCCAACTGGAAAACGCCAATCGTATCACCGCGGCCGATCATTTCAAAGAGCTCCGGATCAGAGTAAGTCATACCGTCAAAATCAATGATCTGATTGTAATTTTTCTCCACCAGTTCCTTGCACTCCTGTAAGACTGTAAGAGTGCGCAGACCGAGAAAGTCAAACTTAAGCAAACCGACTTTTTCAATATCGTCCTTGGTGAACTGGACCACAATAGCTTCGTCATTGCGTGCCAGCGGCGCAATTTCATCCACCGCTTTACCTGCAATAATCACTCCTGCAGCATGGGTAGAGGCGTGGCGCGGCATACCTTCGAATTTTTTTGCTAAATCAATAATCTGCCTGGTACATTCATCTTCCTGATAGGATTTTTTCAAATCGGGATTAAGCTCCAGGGCCTGTTTCAGGGTAATATTGAGCAGGTTAGGCACCATTTTCGCTATGCGGTCTGTCTCCTGGTAGGAAACATCCAGGGCCCGGCCTACGTCGCGAATTACTGCCCGGGCTGCCAGTGTACCGAAGGTTATCACCTGGCAGACATGGTCCTGCCCATACTTTTCTGTGACATACTCAATCACCTCACCACGCCGCTCGTAGCAGAAATCAATATCAAAGTCCGGCAGGCTGACGCGTTCAGAATTGAGAAAGCGTTCAAACAAAAGATCGTATTTAAGAGGATCCAGGTCAGTTATAAAGAGTGTGTAGGCTGCCAGAGAACCGGCTCCGGAGCCTCGCCCCGGCCCGACTGCAATGCCCTGCTCACGGGCAAAACGCACAAAATCCCAGACGATCAGGAAATAATCGACAAAGCCCATGCTGAAAATGACGTCCAGTTCATACTTTAAGCGCTCTTCATAATCTGCGCGCAAAATATCGGTGGGGCGCCTCTGCAGTCTTTCATCCAGGCCTTCACGGCACAAGCGTTCCAGCATTTCACGGCCATCTTCATCAGAGCCGGTGTCAAAATGCGGCAGAGAAATCTGACCGAATTCCAGTTCAACATTACAGCGTTCGGCTATTTTTGCAGTGTTGCTCACAGCCTCAGGGATATGTGAAAAAGATGCAGCCATTTCTTCCGGTGAACAGAGGTAGAAACTGTCGGAATTCATACGCATCCGATCGGGATCCGTCATCTTCTTGCCGGTCTGCATGCAGAGTAAAACTTCATGTGCAAAGTCATCACCCTTGTTCAGATAATGGCAGTCATTAGTTGCCAGCAGCGGAATATCCAGCTCTTTTGACAGACGAATCAGCTGTGAGTTTACTTCGTTCTGTTCCGGAATTTTATTGTCCTGAACTTCAAAAAAGTAGTTGTCCGCACCAAACAAGTCTTTATAATATAAGGCTGTAGCCCGGGCATCATCCATCTGTCCCCGCATAATTTTACGCGGTACTTCACCTGACAGGCAGGCCGTCAGAGCGATGAGACCTTCATGATATTCTTCCAGCAAGGTGCGGTCCACGCGTGGTTTGTAGTAGAAGCCGTCAATAAAGCCTCTCGATACCAGCTTGATTAAATTGTGATAACCCTGATTGTTTTCCGCCAGAAGGATCAGATGATATGGGTCGCGGTCAAAAGCGGCATCTTTATCCGTGTGATTGCGCGGTGCCACATAAACTTCACAGCCAATAATCGGTTTCAGACCTTCCTTGCGCATACTTCGATAAAAATCAAGAATTCCGTACATGGCTCCGTGATCAGTTATGGCGCAAGCGTCCATGCCAAGCTCTTTTAAGCGCGCCGGCAGATCAGCGATGCGGATGGCACCGTCGAGCAAACTGTACTCAGTATGAAGATGCAGGTGTGTAAAAGTCATCAGGAGTTACGCGTCTTCTCCCATCAGGTCTTCTATTCTGTCCAGCACTGTCGCGGACAAAAGCTTCAGTTTTTCATCACATTCTTCCTGTGTGCCGGCGTAACAGCCGAAGTAAATTTTGATCTTCGGCTCTGTACCGGAAGGCCGGATACAGAAAAAATCGTTGCCTTCCAATTCATATAGCAGAACATTGCTGCGATCGTAGTTTAAAGCGGTTTCCTTATTGCCGGCCAGGTCGGTCCTGGTCAGTTTTTCAAAATCACTGAGGCTCTCAATGGCCAGAGTATGGAATTTATCAAAGGGATCACTGCGCATTTCACTCATGGTCTTCCTGATCAGATCGGAACCGCTTTTCCCTTCACGCACGATAGACACGGTGTTTTCTGCCGCATAGCCGTAATTGGCGTAGATACGGTTGAGCCGGTCCAGAAGTGTTTCGCCGTCTCTTGCCGCAACTGCAGCCATTTCTGCCAAAAGCATAGTGGAAACAACAGCGTCTTTGTCACGCACTGAGGAGCCGGCCAGATAGCCGAATGCCTCTTCGTAGCCAAACTGAAATTTTCCGTCAGCTAGATCTTCGTGCTCATGTATGGCTTCAGCTATAAACTTGAAACCGGTCAGGACGCGGTAGAGGTCACAATCATAAGCTGCACAGATTCTGTCAGTCAGGCGGCCCGAGACAATTGATGAGACCACAAATGGCTTGTCCGGCAAGATCCCCAGCTCTTTCTTAGTGCTTAAAATATACTCAAGCATCAGAATGCCGATTTCGTTGCCTAACAAAGTATAATAGCTGCCATCTTCTTGGGGAACAGCGATACCTACGCGGTCTGCGTCAGGATCAGTCGCCATAACCAGAGGCGCTTTCAGTTCTTTCGCCAGTTCAATAGCCAGATTCAGCGTTTCCGGCAGTTCCGGATTGGGAAAAGGTGTCGTCGGGAAGTTTCCGTCGGGAAGTTCCTGGTCTCTGACGACGTGAATATTCTTAAAACCACTTTTTTTCAAAACACGCCGTACGGGTTTGTTGCCGGTGCCATAGAGAGGTGTATAAACTATGGGTATGTCTGCATATTCGGCAACGACATCACCCTGCAGAGAATTCTTTAGCAGGGCTTCATCATAGGCTGCATCGAGATCCGCCCCCATATCCTGCCAGAGTTTGCTCTGATGTGCTTCTTCCATACTGAGACTGCCGGCAATAACACCCGGTAAATCTGTGATTTTATCCATCTCCGCTGACACGCTGTCAGCTGCATCCGGGCCCAGCTGAGCCCCATCTGCAGCGAAGGCTTTGAAACCATTGTATTCCTTAGGATTATGACTGGCTGTGATCATCACACCGCCGGCACAATTAAAATGACGAATCGCAAAGGATAAAAGCGGTACCGGTCTCAGTTCATCAGAAAAGTGGACTGTCAGCCCGCGGCTTACAAAAATCCGGGCTGCGAGTTCTGCAAATAGTCTGGAATTATTGCGCGAGTCATAAGAAATGGCAACACCTTTTCGCGCAGCTTCTTCGCCCTCCCGCTTGATAGACTCGGCAAAACCGGCAGCCGCCCGGGCAACTGTGTAAACATTCATCCGGTTGCTGCCCGCCCCCATAATGCCTCTCAGGCCGGCAGTCCCGAACTGAAGATCCTGATAAAAACGGTCTTCTATTTGTGCTTTATCGCCGGCAATAGCCTTTAATTCGTTACGCGTAACTTCATCAAAGGCCGGATTTTCGCTCCAGTCGAGGTAACGCTTTTCAGCTATGGTAACAGACATTATTATCTCCTTTACAGACTTGATCTGTTTCTATTTTTAAGCCGTATTGGCAGTTGGCTTCCCTTTTTTCTACAGCTAAAGTTTATCATAGCAAATCGGACTATTGCAGACTCTAGATTCTATTGCGTCCGGCCAGCAGGCCCCGCACCGAAATCAGACGATCGCGCATCTTTGCGGCTTCTTCAAACTCAAGATCTCTGGCAAAAGCTTCCATGGCCTGTTGCAAATTTTTCTCCAGGCGACGCAGATCTTGTCTTTCATAGCGGGCGATCTGCTCTTCAAAGCTTTCCTGATCCTCGATCAGAGAAGCTTCTTCCTCCCCGACCAGGTCAACAACCGTATCATAGAGCTCGTAGACATCTTTCTTAATTGTCTGCGGAATAATATTATTTTCCGTGTTATATGCAATCTGTATTTCACGACGCCGGTTGGTTTCTTCGATTGCCTGATCCATGGATTTTGTTATTGTGTCGGCATAAAAGACTACCTGGCCGTTGACGTTACGAGCGGCCCGGCCGATGATCTGTATCAGCGATGTGGTGGAACGCAGGAAACCTTCGCGGTCTGCATCAAGTATGGCAATCAGAGAAACCTCAGGCAGGTCCAGGCCTTCCCGCAGGAGATTGATTCCTACCAGAACATCGAACTCTCCCCGGCGCAGTCTTTTTAGTATATTCAAACGCTCCACTGTCACAATATCTGAGTGCAGATACTCGACAGCCAGTCCTTCTTCCTTCAGAAAGTCCGTCATATCTTCTGCCATGCGTTTGGTCAGAGTAAGCACCAGGCTGCGCTCGCCTGCAGCGGTTCTTTGGCGGATACGGTCAATCAGGTCATCAATCTGACCGTCAATAGGATGAATAACAATTTCGGGGTCGACCAGTCCGGTAGGACGAATAACCTGCTCAACTACCTGTTCAGCGTGATCAGCTTCATAACGGGATGGCGTTGCACTGACAAAGATGCTTTGTCCCATTCTTTCCTCAAATTCTTCAAATCTCAGCGGCCGGTTGTCAAAAGCTGAGGGCAGGCGAAAACCGTAGTCTACCAGAGATTCCTTGCGCGAACGGTCGCCATGATACATGGCACCGATTTGGGGAATCGTTACGTGAGACTCATCAATAAATAGCAGATAATCGTCAGGGAAAAAGTCCAGCAAGGTATAGGGTGGTTCACCGGCCTTGCGGCCTGTCATATGGCGTGAATAGTTTTCAATTCCCTTACAGAATCCGGTCTCGACCAGCATTTCCAAATCATAACGGGTGCGCTGCTCCAGACGGTAAGCTTCCAGCAGCTTATCCTCGCTCTGCAGTTCTTTCAGCCGCTCTTCCAGCTCAGTCTGGATCGAAACAGTTGCCTTCTTCATCTTAATTTCGGTGGTGGTATAGTGACTGGCCGGGAATATACTAACAAAATTTCGGCCACTGAGTGTGCGTCCGGTGATGGCGTCAATTTCGCGGATCTCTTCAATTTCATCACCAAAATAAACCACCCGGATAAGTGTGCTTTCGGCCGAAGTAGGATAGATGTCCAGTGTATCGCCACGCACACGAAAAGTACCGCGCCTGGTCTCGTAATCATTCCGCTGGTATTGAATACGTATCAGTTCTGAAATCACTTTGTCACGGTCAATCTGCATGCCCGGGCGCAAAGAGATCCTCATATGCTCATAATCATCCGGGTCGCCCAGACCGTAAATACAGGATACGGAAGCAACTACAATTACGTCACGGCGCTCCAGCAATGAGGCAGTCGTTTTGTGGCGCAGACGGTCAATTTCATCGTTGATAGCAGAATCTTTTTCAATATAAATATCACGGGAAGGTATGTAGGCTTCCGGCTGATAGTAATCGTAATATGAAACAAAATATTCCACAGCATTATCGGGAAACAAAGCTGTAAACTCGGCTGCGAGCTGACCGGCCAGAGTTTTGTTATGAGCAATGACCAGAGCCGGACGCTGAGTTTCTTCGATAACTTTCGCCATGGTGTAGGTCTTGCCTGAACCGGTAACGCCCAGAAGAGTCTGCGCCTTCATTCCCTGATCCAGCCCTGATACAAGTGCTTTGATCGCAGCAGGCTGATCACCACGGGGAATCATGGGTGATTGCAGGACGAATCTGTTTTCTTCACTTGCAGCTGTATTCAGCTTTGACATGACTCATTTCCCCCTCAAATTATTTTGTGGCGGCCGGCGGTCTCTTTCTGTACAATACAGACTTTTTCAATCTTGAGATAATGGCTCTTTAAGCCCCAGTTCGGTCAATTTCTGCCTGACAGCGTAAAGATCCTGCCATAGTTCAGGCCGCCTTCTGTTGTCTCGCAGAATATAGGCCGGATGGTAAGTCGGCATTACGAAGTAGTTATTGCTCTCAATCCAGCTGCCGCGAACCTTGCTGATTCCCTCAGTTCCACCGGTAAAATAGCGGTAGGCTGTTGCTCCCATCAGCAAGAAGATCCTGGGTTTGACCAGACGTATCTGTGCAGTAAGCAGGCGGCGGCAGGCCCTGGCTTCTTCTTCCCTGGGGTTTCTGTTGTCGGGCGGGCGACACTTAACAATATTACAGATGTGGTAATCAGCCTCTGTCAGCTCTAAACTTTGCAGGAGAGTGTCAAGCAATTCACCGGACCGCCCCACAAAGGGCAGCCCCTGCCTGTCCTCGTTGGCTCCCGGTCCTTCGCCCACAATCATGAGCGGAGCATCTATGGAACCGCGCCAGATAACAACATTCTGCCGGCTTTGCGACAATTCACAGTTCCTGCAGGCGAGACAACTATCGATAAAGCCCTGCCAGGCGGGACTAATTTCATTATTTTTATTAATCTTCATATCCTGAACAATTATACCCTAGTCTGCTTACAGGGTGAACTCTTTAAACAAAAAAGACGCTGCCTTTTTACTAGTAGCGTCTTTTTAAGTCTAATCATTTATAAAGCTTAATTCAGGGGCCGCATAGTCGGGAAAAGTAAAACGTCGCGGATGGATCCGGAGTCTGTCAAGAACATGACCAGACGGTCAATGCCGATACCCAGACCACCGGTTGGCGGCATGCCATACTCGAGTGCCTCGACAAAATCTTCATCCGGCAGTTGTGCTTCTTCATCTCCGGCTTCATGCCGCTTCATCTGGTCTGCAAAGCGTTCCTTCTGATCCATGGGGTCATTGAGTTCGGAGTAGGCATTGCCGTACTCGCGGCCGCCGATAAAGAGCTCAAATCTCTCCACCAGACCGTCACTGTCCGGTTTTTTCTTGGTCAGTGGTGAAATTTCAATCGGATAATCGATCAGGAAAGTCGGCTGTATCAGCTTTTCCTCTGCATAAAGTTCGAAACAGTGGTTCAAAAGGTCGCCCCTGGTCATCTCAGGCCGGACCTCTGCTACTTCATGTTCTGCCATCAGCTGATGGGCCGCTGCATCATCTGCAATCTCGCTAAAATCTATGCCGGCGTATTCTTTGACTGCATCGATCATGGTCAGACGGCGGAAGGGCGGAGTAAGATCTATTTCCATGCCCTGATAGCTGACCTTAAGATCTCCACAGACAGCGCGGGCTGCACTAACGATCAGTTCCTCAGTCAGTTCCATCATGCCGTGATAATCGGTATAGGCCTGATATAGCTCTAACATGGTGAACTCGGGATTATGCTTGGTGCTCATGCCCTCATTGCGGAAATTGCGTCCGATTTCAAAAACACGGTCAAAACCGCCTACAATCAGTCTTTTCAGATAGAGTTCAGGTGAAATGCGCAGGAAGAGATCAATATCCAGGGCATTATGATGCGTCACGAAGGGTCTTGCTGCAGCTCCGCCAGCAATAGTGTTGAGCTGGGGAGTCTCTACCTCAAGGAAATCGCGCTTCATCAGTTCCTGACGAATGGTCTGTATTATCAGGCTGCGTTTGACAAAGGTCTCGCGCACATCAGGGTTCACAATCAAATCAAGATAACGTTTGCGATAACGAGTATCAGTGTCGCGCAGGCCATGAAACTTTTCCGGTAAGGGGCGTAATGATTTACTCAGCAGCTTCCAGCCGGTATTGCGAATAGAAATCTCACCGCGGTTAGTGCGGAAAACCTGACCCTCAACCCAGACAAGATCGCCGATATCAAGCGATTGCCATTTTTGATAATCTTCTTCGCCCAAGACATCAATTTTACTGAAAATCTGAATTTTGCCAGTAGAATCCTGCAAATCGCTGAAGGCTACTTTGCCCATACCACGTTTGCTCATAACCCTTCCGGCGACTGTTACGGTTTTTTCCTCAAGCTCTTCGAAATTATCGATTATCTCCTGAGCACGATAGGAAACATCACACTTTCTAATCAGATACGGATCTTCGCCGTTGGCTCGTAATTCTTCCAGTTTATCCAATCTTACCTGTTCCTGATCAGATAATTCTGTAGCTGAATCCTGTGTCAGCTGATCATTTGTCATTATTATGTACTCCTTTAGGCAGCGAGATATCAATGATTTTATATTTTAGCATCCCCGAGGGAGTCTTAACTTCGACTACCTGTCCCTTCTGCTTGCCGATCAGCGCAGAACCAACCGGGGATTCATATGACAATCTGCCGTTAAAAATATCTTCTTCCTGGGCGCCAACAATAAGATAGGACTCCTCATCCCCTGTCTCTTCATCACGCAAAAGCACCTGCCCGCCCAGACTGACACGTGTTTTGCTGACACGTTTTTCTTCAATGACAGTAGCATTTTTCAAGATTGTTTCAATTTCATGGATACGGATCTCATTATCCGCTTTAGCTTGAGTCGCTTCCTCAAACTCAGAGTTTTCCGAGATATCACCAAATTCACGCGCTTGTTTCAGGCGTTCAGCGATGTCTGCAGCTACCCTGGTCTTGCGATCCTCCAGCTCGGCATGCAATTCGTTCAATCCGTTATAGGTTAGTTCGTATGCTTTTTCAGTCATAGATTCTCCCCCTGTTTTCTCTTCCATTGAAATGTTTTTATTCATATAGTGGACGCTGCCACTAGGGAAGGATAACACACCAGCCTTCTTTTTGCAGAAAACGTAGCAATCAGCTATCTTTACGGATTACATCGTGTGCTCCGCCCTCAACAATGCTGGTGGGCGAAACAACAACAAGCCGTGCCTTTTTCTGAAATTCATCGATGCTTAAAGAGCCACAGGAAACCATGGTAGCACTTATCTTAGCCAGACTCTTATCTACATTGTTCTTCAGTTTGCCGGCATAAGGCACATAGGAATCAACACCTTCCGCAAAGAGCATCTGACCGTCATCACCGACTGTTTCGTAACGCTGCCAGTTTCTTGCCCGCTCAGAGCCTTCTCCCCAATATTCCTTAACATAGTTTCCATTTACGGATAAGGTCCGTCCCGGACTCTCGTCAAAGCGGGCGAAGTAGCGGCCCAGCATGACAAAGTCAGATCCCATGGCCAGAGCCAGGGCAATATGATAGTCGAAAACAATACCACCGTCGGAACAGATCGGTATGTAAACACCTGTTTCTTCAAAATAGCGGTTACGTTCCTCAGCCACTGCCAATAAGGCGGAAGCCTGTCCCCTGCCGATACCTTTTTGTTCACGCGTGATACAGATTGACCCGCCGCCTATTCCTACTTTAATAAAGGAAGCGCCGGCATCTGCCAGATAGCGAAAACCTTCTGCATCAACAACATTACCTCCACCGACCGGGAAGTCGGGTCCATAGTTCTTGCGTACAAAGTCCAGGGTGTCTTTCTGCCATTCACTGAAACCATCGGAAGAGTCGATGCAAAGGACATCGGCACCGGCTTCAATCAGTGCAGGCACACGATCCATATAGTCATGCGTATTGATGCCTGCGCCCACCATCAGACGTTTGTGGTCATCCAGTAATTCCGCCGGGTTTTCCTTATGTCTGTCATAGTCCTTGCGGAAAACGAAAGCTACCATGCGCCCATCTTTATCCAGGATCGGAAGTTGATTTATCTTATGCTCCCAGATGATGTCATTGGCTTCAGAAAGTGAAATACCTTCTTCTCCGTAGATCACATCGGATATTGGTGTCATGAATTCGGATACAGGAGTTTCGCGCGACAATCTGGAAACCCGGTAATCGCGGCTGGACACTATACCGACAAGTTTGCCATTGGCAGTGCCGTCATCGGTAATTGCTACAGTGGAGTGCCCGGTCTTCTCTTTGAGTTTCAAAACATCTGACAGTTTGTCATCAGGTTTAAGGTTACTGTCGCTGCTGACAAAACCCGCTTTATACTTCTTTGCCCGCAGTACCATATCGCATTGTGACTCAATTGTCTGTGAGCTGAAAATAAAGGCCATGCCTCCGGAACGAGCTAGAGCTATGGCCATGCGTTCACCGGATACGGATTGCATAATGGCCGAAACCATAGGAATATTCAATTGAATCGGACACTCTTCTTCACCTTTTTTGTACTTGACCAGAGGCGTGACCAGGGACACGTTTTCTGTGTTTGTCTCACGGGTTGTCAGATTTGGAAGCAGGAGGTACTCACTAAAGGTTCTTGATAATTCGGAATCTATCTTTGCCATCTTATTCTCCTTTACTGTGCTTCAGCGCACTTTCCAGAAATGCATGAAATAATCTGTGCGGTCTTGTCGGTCTTGACTTAAATTCCGGATGGAAGATCGTGCCGACATAGAAGGGATGATCCGGCAATTCTACTGCCGCAACTCTCCCCGATTCACTGTTAATACCACTCATCCTCAGGCCGGTTGAAGCCAGAGGAGTCATGTAGGCAGGATTGAACTCCCGGCGATGGTGGTGTCTTTCAGAAGCCCGGTAACTGCCGTAGACGGCATGCAGCAAACTTCCCTCTTCAATATCAAATTCACGTGCTCCGCTTACTATGGGTAAGTCGCCAAAATTAATCTCATTAATCTTTACACGATATTCCTCTGTTAAATTGTCGAAAAAGAAAACATCCTGGCAGGGTATTTCGGCCTCATCTGTATGTGCATTGGCCAGGCCTGCCAGATTGCGTGCAATCTCCACAACGCCCATCTGCATACCAAGTCCGATGCCAAAGAAAGGTATCTTTTCTTCCCTGGCGTATTGCGCAGCCCGGATCATACCTTCCATTCCGCGTGGTCCGAAACCTCCGGGAATAATAATACCTGAAGGGCTGCCCAGATGGCGGGCAACTTCTTCATCAGAAACTCCTTCGAGCAACTGGCTCTCCACCCAGTTAATTTTCACTTCCAGTCCCATGTCTACAGCAGAATGCTCCATAGCCTCCACAACACTGTAGTAGGCATCATGCAGTTCTGTGTATTTTCCAACCAAAGCTATTTTAATGGGCAGGCGCTTAGTACGGGTCATTTCAAGTAAACGGATCCAGTCACCAAGCTCAGGTTCAACACCCTGTGCAATCTGTAAGCGTTCACAGACAACATTAGCCAGTCCTTCTTCTTCCAAAACCAGAGGCAGCTCATAAACAGAAGCACAGTCAATATTCTGAATAACAGAGTCGAAGCGGACATTGCAAAAACGTGCCAGCTTATTACGGATCTCCGCTGTCATCACCTTCTCGGTACGACAAACCAGAATATCAGGCTGTATACCGTAGGAGAGCAATTCTTTTACACTGTGCTGGGTGGGTTTGGTCTTGATCTCTCCGGGTTTTTTCAAATATGGTAAAAGCGTTACGTGAATAAAGAGGCAGTTCTCACGTCCCACATCATAGGAGACCTGGCGGATAGCTTCCAAAAATGGCTGGCCTTCCACGTCACCGACGGTGCCGCCGATTTCGGAGATGACTACGTCAACATCATCTACTGCGCCAACTTTATAGATATGATCTTTGATTTCATCAATAACATGAGGAACAACCTGGACAGTGCCGCCGCCATATTCGCCGGCGCGTTCGCGGCTGATAACATTAAGATAAACCTGGCCGGAAGTAATATCACTTTCCGCAGTCAGATTTACATCGGTAAAGCGTTCGTAATGACCGATATCAAGATCATTTTCTGCACCATCCTCAGTTATAAATATTTCACCGTGTTGGGTCGGACTCATTAATGAAGGATCAACGTTGATATAGGGGTCCAGTTTCTGGTTGCGGATATTCAAGCCCCTCGCTTTGAGCAAACGTCCCAATGCTGCAGCCGTAATTCCTTTGCCCAGACCTGAAACAACTCCACCTGTTACAAAAATATACTTTGTCTTCATTTAATTCTGCCTCTCCTCAACAATAAATCTGAATTACTTTCTGCTTAAATTTAAAAAAACAATGTCCGACAGCTATATATATTCTAAGCAAATTAATAAACTTTCAGTCATTGTATTCACCTCCACGCCGGGTGTCAATTTATTCATTCCAGGCAAAAGTATGCCATTCTAATTTTTCCGATAGTTCACTTAGCATCTTGATTGCGCCAATGCTGTTGCCATAAATATCAAGGGAAGGACCGTAGGCTCCAATGCCGAAACGCTGGTGTACCGCTGCCAGTATCCCTCCACCCACACCACTCTTGGCCGGAAGGCCGATACGAACTGCAAATTCACCGGTACCATTATAAAGTCCGCAGGTGAAAAGCAGGGTCAATGTGATCTTAACTATTTCAGCATCTACCTTCTGCTCACCGGTAAGCGGATCATAACCACCGTTGGCCAGAATCACCGCAAAGCGCGACAATTCTCTGGCTGTCATTTCTATCGCGCAGCCACGTGTATAGAAGCGAAGGGATTCATCCAGGCCGTTGGTCAGCAATCGCAGGCGCTTTAATTCCCAGGCCAGAGCATGGTTGCGTTCACTGTTATGTAATTCTGAAAAGAAAACGGCCTCATTTATTTTGAGGCCGTCGCTGGCACAAAGGCCGCTGATATATTCGAGAAAGTGATCAAAGTCTATTTCCTGAGAGATCATGGAAGAAATTACGATCGCCCCGGCGTTAATCAGTGGGTTGCTGGGCTTGTTGGAAAAATCCGACAAGGTGGTCATTTCCATAAAAGATGCTCCGGAAGGCTCCATGCCAACTTTCTCAAAAACTTTATCCGGACCCAGATGTTCCAGAGCGTAGAGCAGGGCGAAGACCTTGACGATGCTCTGTATGGTAAAAGGCTGGTCGCTGTCACCGCTGGCATAGATGTGGCCTTCAAGGTCGGTCAGCACAATACCGAGCTGGTCAGCCGGCGCTTTTTTCAGCTCCGGAATGTAATCTGCCACCTTCCCCTGCGAAAGGACTGCCCGGGCCTCTTCAACACTATGATCAAGCAGCGCCTGAAACTCCTCTTTGCTCATAGTCATCTTCCCCCTTTTTATAAATCGCTGAGAATTGAAATCATTTTTTCTACCCGCAATCTCATTTCCTCCTCACCGATAAACTGAATCATGGTGTGCAGGTCAGGAGTGTTCAGCTCATGGCTAATGGCAAAGCGGATATAAGATGAAACATGGACGATCGATCCCTTGTATTGATCAGGGTTTTTCTTATAATCCTTTGGTTTCGCAGCGTAATTGAACTCTACAGCAATCTCCCGCACCTTGCTGAACCAGGCGCTGTTGTCATCGCTGTGATCGTAGCTTTTCAAATAAGCTTTGAGAATGCCGATAACTTCATCTTTTTGTTCAACAAAATCCCCGGGTAATTGTGGCTGCCTTTCACTGAAAGAGGGGTCATAAATATAGGGGTAGTTTTCGTAGATATCACCCCACTTGGCGACGTCCAAGCGACCCTCGTGCCAGATCGCGATCGAGCGCTCGAAATCTTCTTTGTACTCCTGCAACCAGCTGCGCATAAGCTGGCGGCTGTCACGATTCTCATCCGTATCCAGATCGGCCTGCAGCCATTGGCTATAGGCAACGATGATTTCCGCCTGACTCATACTGCCAACATATTTTTTGGCAATATTACCCAGTTTGTCGAAATCAAAGAGGGCTCCTGATACGCTTGTCTTGTAGATATCAAATGGAAAGTCATCAATATCGGCGTCAGGATTATCACGCCGCCAATCCTCAAAATTCGAGTTGGCGATATTCATCAGATAGTCTTTTACCGCCGGCAGAGGATAACCGACTTCAATGTAATAGCTGGCTTTGGCCTCAGGATCCAGCCGCTTGCTCAGTTTGCGGCGGGAGTTGCCATCCTGCTTCAGGATGGGACTGAGATGAATGAACTCAGGCAAAGCAAAGCCCTGAATTTCAAAAAGCTCAACATGTATGGGCAAAGAAGAAACCCATTCATCAGCACGAATTACATGTGAGGTGCGCATGAGGTGGTCATCCACTGAATGAGCAAAGTGGTAAGTCGGCAGTCCGTCGGCCTTGATGATGACAATATCCTGATTGTTGACTGGCATCTCCAGCTCGCCACGCAGGCCGTCAAGGAAAACCCGCGTTTGTTTATGACTGCCACGTGAACGCAGACGAATAATATAATTGTCCCCTGCTTTTATACGGGCAATCTGTTCTTCACCTGTCAGTTTGCGGCAGCGGGCATCAGATTCTGCGTAGCCCATAACAGGACTCTTCGCTTCCATTTGCCTTTGCCGCAGCTCTTCCAGATCTTCGGGGCTGCAGAAACAGGGATAGGCGTCACCCCGGCTGATAAGTTCTTTGGCGAAGGCCTCATAGATTTCCTTGCGCTGCGACTGAAAATAAGGACCATATTCACCCATTGAGCTATCTGAAGAAATGGCCCCCTCGTCTACTTTTATATTAAATAAGTCAAAGGCGCTTATTATTTCTTCAACTGCTCCGGCTACGGACCGTTTCTGATCTGTATCTTCGATACGCAGAAGAAAAACTCCGTCATTATGATCCGCGAACAGGCGATTGATTAAGGCCGTATAAATAGCACCTACATGTAGAAAACCGGTCGGACTGGGTGCAAAGCGCACGCAGCATTGCTGTTTTCCTTTCGCATCCAGGCGAAGCGGATACAGCTTCTCGTATTCTGAAGTGCTTCTTGTGACTTTAGGAAAAATCAACTCAGCAAGCTCTCTGCTCATTCTTACCTCCTGTATATCTTAAAATCTCTCAGTCTTTGTTCCTTTAATATCATAACCAATAATTACTGCAAGTGTAATGTGTTTTTTCTAAAAACAAAAAAAGAACCTCCGGCTGGCGAAGGTTCCTTAAGACGTAAAACATCAGTCTTAGCGATTACTGGGTCTGTAGCAATCTCTGCAGTATACCGGTCTGTTATCGCTGGGTTGGAATGGTACTTCTGTGTCTTTTCCACATTCGGCACATACGGCGGGATACATGGTACGGGGACCACGGTTGCTCCCTCTTTCGCGTTTTCTTGCCTGGCGGCAGCTCTGACAGCGAACCGGCTCGTTTTCAAAGCCTTTTTCGCGGTAGAATTCCTGCTCTGCCTCTGTGAACACAAAATCAGCGCCACAGTCTTTGCATGTAATTGTTTTGTCTGCCATTTTTCTTGGACCTCTTTCGTTTCTTCCGAAACATTGGTATTTCTTAGAAATCGACGTTTTACTGCAGATTCGCTAAGGTCTAAATATTAGCATAAGAGTTATTATTCAACAAGCATATCTGTTCTTCGCAGCATCAGTTCGCGTTCGACCTGTGGATAGTTATCCGCTGTGCAGAACAAGGCAATCTGTTCCGTCGGGCCGGCACGAAGAAGTATCGTGTAATTATTTCTCTTGTACTTCACTTTGCTGATCCGCTTCCACGGGAGAAAAACCTCCTGCTTGGATTGCGCCAGCATCCCACTGCCAACCGTAGTTGCTTTGCCGGACAGCAATCCCAGCGCAATCGTCAAGCCGTTTATTATGCGGTTTTTTCCGGCCTGCTTTGTTTGTGTCCGGCAGGTCACACCACCTTCGTCCATGATAAACTCGAGCTCATATCTGCCCCGATAGACTACCATCAGCAGGAGCCAGGTCAACAAGAAAAGCAGGGCAATAAGGCTCAGTCCATAGATTGCATAGACGCTCTTACCAGATGCAAGCACGATCACAAGGACGACCAAGCCAAAGGGAATCCCTATGGCCAGGCCCAGCTGTTTCAATATTACTGTGTTCCTGAATATTGGTACACTAATCTGCCACTCAAGCTTTTCCATCTTCAACCTCCTCCCAGGCTGCCGGAGTCTATATTTCCGTACAGTTTACCCTGCTCACAGAAAGTTTCTCAGCTCGCTTTTAGCAAAATATTTATCCGACCTTTGTACCGCATTCAGCGCAGAATACTGCTCCTTCGTGCATAGGGGCGCCACAGTTAGCACAAAAGCTTGTGCTTGGGGCCGGGGCCGCCGGAACCGGAGCTGGAGCTTCTTCAACCACTGGCGCAGGGGGCGGTACCGGTGCTGCATACTGCTGCTGAACCGGGGCCGGTTCTTGTGGCGGCGCCGGTGCTGCGTACTGCGGCTGAACCGGGGCCGGTTCTTGTGGCGGCGCCGGTGCTGCATACTGCTGCTGAACCGGGGCCGGTTCTTGTGGCGGCGCCGGAGCTGCGTACTGCGGCTGAACCGGGGCTGACTCTTGTGGCGGTGCCGGTGCTGCGTACTGCGGCTGAACCGGGGCCGGCGCAGGTCTCCGTTTTTCTTTGATGACAAAGTCTCCACTGGCAATTTGGGAGATCAGCGGAAGACCCGCATCCTTGCCGCCAAGCAGCTTAATAATGGCAATGACAGAGAACACAGCCAGGGCCAGGTATAGTATAGTTCCGACAATCGAGCTAATCGTAGCCATCACACTTGCTACTTTGAAAAGCTTGACCCATCCGAAGAACGTAGCCAGACCGCCGAAAATCCAGCCCTGGATCAGGTCTGCTACATAATAGGCAATCATCAAAAGAAGTGCCTGTATGGTCTGCCTGTTCAGCCACTCATCTTTTTCCGCTAAGAGTGCAAAGCCGCATATCAGCAACACTGCAATCGGCTGTCTTAGCAAGACAAAGATGAAGGCGATTACCGCGATGGCGGCAGGGCTTAAACCGAATTTTCCTTTTTTCATATTAAACACACACCTTTTCTACTTTTATAAATGCTTTTGCCATTTAGGAAAAGCTGTCTTCCTCGTTTGTCGCAGAATTAGCGACGCCTTCTACTTCTGTTTCTGCCCAGTCTTTTCTCTTTACTTAAGCAGGGGGCATTTGCAGCGAAAGCAATGATCGTCCCTTATGTCACATATAGTCCCGCAGGCATTGCAGGGTATAAACTTGTCCGCACTTTTGTCATACTTCTCATAGGACTTCAAGCCTGAGTGGTGGCGGACACGGTCACCGACATTGTAATAGTTGTAAAGCACATCAGTATTTGTCCATGTAAGCACATGCTTCTTCCCTGCGTCGCTGCGAATAATAACTGAATATTCCAGATAATCCTCAGTGCGAACATCACCATCACCATAATTGTGCTGGCTAGTTTTCTTTTTGATCTTTTTGTCTTCCACCGTTCCGTCCCAGGTTTTACTGCGTTTGCGGCCTAAAATCTGAAAGAGTGCAATCAGTAAAAACATGCCGCCAATACCCAGACCGATATAGAGCGCTCCGGGGTTGTCCATTTCCGAGCTCTTTTCACCATAGATGTAGAAACCAACGACAGCAACAACTGCGAGAATCAAAGTGAAGATTGCTGAGTAGCGGTTACTGCTCTTAACATATTGGGCAAAAGCAGGGTCAGCAATACGAGTTGAAAATCCCCGCATCCCTCCATACTGTGCAGGCTGCGAAGCTTGCAATATTTCTCGCTTAAGTGCTCGGCCACATGAGGGACAAAAACTGCTGTTTTCTGCTAGCTGTCTTCCGCAATTCTGGCAATACATTAGCAGGACTCCTTTCTGAGGCATATTAAATAATCATATTATCGGGGAAGTATAGCTTTTTTTCTTTTGTTATTTGTTTAATTCTACATCAAACACAGCAATATTTATCAATATTTTATGAATATATAAACAAAGGGTGCTTCCATCCGGAAACACCCTTTGAAGTTATAAATTATCGGGTATCAGAATGCCTTAGTAATTTTCAGCGACAAAGTCCCAGTTGACCAGATCCCAATATTTTTCTATGTACTGAGGACGGGCATTGCGATAATCGACATAGTAGGCATGTTCCCAGACATCACAGGTCAACAGTGCTGTTTTGCCATCTGTCATCGGTGTAGCGGCATTGCTGGTGCTGATAATTTCAAGTTTTCCGTCAGCGTCCTTGACCAGCCAGGCCCAGCCTGAACCAAAGGTTCCTGCAGCTGTAGCAGAGAATTTTTCTTTAAATTCATCAAAGGAGCCGAAGGCTTCGTCAATGGCTTTTGCTAATTCACCTTCGGGTTTTCCGCCGGCATCAGCCGCCAGACAGTTCCAGTAAAAAGTGTGATTCCAGACCTGGGCAGCATTGTTGAAGATCCCGCCGCTAGAGTTATTGCTGTCTCTTATACACATCT